>NZ_JBFBJK010000032.1:0-104950 GCF_040686095.1 Streptomyces sp. NPDC086554 | reverse complement strand
AGGGCGACAACGCGGAGCGTTGGCAACCGACGACAACGCCGCAGATGTGCGTGCCAGGGCCCGCGACCCCGGCAGGACCCATCGGACAGGCCCTAAGCACCGCCCCGATTCCCCTACGGGCATGGAGCTTTCACCCCGTACGCGGTATCGATGCGCGCACGACGGAACGGAAGGGACGCGCGCATGAACGACGACGAGGCCGTGGCACCCGACGGGCCGGGCAGGGCACTGCCCGGCCTGCCCCCACCTCCCCCGCCGGGCGCGAGCGCGCTGCCGCCCGGCACGTACGACGGAACGGTCGTCCTGGTCACCGGTGGCGGGACCGGGCTCGGCAAGGCGATCGCTGCGGAATTCGCGCGGCTGGGGGCGGATCTGGTCATCGCGAGCCGCAGGGAGGAACGGCTGAAGGCGGCACGGGACGAGCTCGCCGAGCTGGGCGGGCGGGTGACGGCCGTGCCGTGCGACATCCGCGATCCGGATCGCGTCGCCGAAGTCTTCGACGCGGCGCACGAGGCGTACGGACTGCCGGACGTCCTGGTCAACAACGCGGCCGCGAACTTCCCCGTGCCCGCCGAGGACATGTCCCCGAACGCGTGGCGATCGGTCGTGGACATCACGCTGACCGGGACGTTCTTGATGACGCGCGAGTTCGGCCGCCGCCATCTCGCGGCGGGCACCGCCGGCTCGGTCATCAGCATCGGGGCGTCGTACGCCTGGACGGGCGGCCCCGGTTTCGCGCACAGCGCGGCGGCGAAAGCGGGCGTGAAGAGCCTCGTCGAGACCCTGGCGGTGGAGTGGGGGCCGTACGGGATCCAGGTCAATGGCCTGGTGCCGGGCCTGATGCCGCACGACGACATGACCGCGGACATCCGCGGCAGCCTCGACCGGGCCCGGGACAAGGCCGCCCGGCAGCCCGCGCTCCGCGTGGGCGCGCCACGCGAACTGGGCTGGGCCGCGACCTTCCTCGCCTCGCCCTACGCCCGCTTCATCACCGGGCACACGCTGGTGGTCGACGGGGCGAACTGGCAGCGACGGGGCCTGGTGAGCCCGGAGGTGGCGACGGTGCGCGAGCAGCTGGGGCGGGGACCTTTCGAGGGGTGAGTCCGGCCGTCCAGGGGTATCAGGAGCCGACCGTGCTGAACCCGTCCCTGACCTTGTTGAAGACAGGGCGGTAGGCGTCCCACTTCGCCTCCGGTGCCGAGAGGTAGAGGTCGTACTCGCGGCCGCCTTCCTTGCCGAAGCCGAAATCAATGGCGCGCAGCCTGCGGTACGGGGAGTAGTTCTCCTTCGTGTTCGCCTCGATGTCCTTGAAGTGCGGCATGGGGTTCGGGCCCGCCGGGTCCACGATGCCGATGGTGATTTCGGCCAGCTGCGACGGGTCGGTGTAGGTGACCGTTTCAGCCGTCCGCTTGGCGGCCTTCCAGCCGTCCGGAACGGGGAAGGAGATGCCGAGCTTCTTCTCCCTGACCAGGTGAAAGCCCTGGGGCACGGGTGAGGGCGTGTAGGACGGCTCGGCAGAGCGGTGGCTCTTCTGGGCCTCGGGTGCGTCCGTGCCGCGGTGCGACGTCGCATAGAGCACGCCCGCGACGACGATGGCTGCCGCGGCCACGGCGACGGCCACCTATGCGAGGCCCAGGCGCTTGCGAGGCCGCCCCTGCCCTCGGCCGCCGGTGGCCCGGGAGGGCGCCTGCGGTGCCGGGCCCGCGCCATCCTGGCCGGCGGTTTCTTGGCCGCCGAGAGTCTGGCCGGCGGACGAGCCGACCGCCGGCGCCGTTGACAGCGCCACCGTCGGTCTCCCGGCCCGCGCCTCCCGCAGGGCCTGTTCCGTCCGCTCCGCCGACGGCCGCGCGTCGGGCTCCTTGGACAGGAGGGCCTCGATGAGCGGTTCCAGCGGCCCCGCCTGCTTCATGGGCGCCGGCGGGTCGGTGGCGATGGCGTACGCGGTCTCCATCGGGGTGTGACAGCGGAACGGCAGCCGCCCCTCCACCGCCTGGTACAGGGTCGCACCCAGGGCCCACAGGTCCGAAGCCGTCCCGGGCTTCAGCCCGCGTATCCGTTCCGGCGCCATGTAGTCGATGGAGCCGACCATCTCGCCGGTCTTGGTCCGCGTCGACGTCCCGGCCGTCATCGCGATGCCGAAGTCCGTGAGCACCACCCGGTCCCCCGGACCGAGCAGGACGTTGCCGGGCTTGACGTCGCGGTGCTGCACCTCGGCGGCGTGCGCGGCCCGCAGGGCGGCGACCACCCCCAGGCCGACGCGGGCCGCCTCTTCGGGCGGGACGGTACGACCGCCTTTGAGGAGCTCACCGAGCGCCGGCGCCGGGACGTACTCCATGACGATGCAGGGCCGCCCGTCGTCGTCCACGACGTCGTGGACGACGATCACGTTGGGATGCGTGATGCGGGCGGCGCTGCGCGCCTCACGGCGCGTGCGCTCGTAGAGCGTGGCGAGCCCGTCACCGAACAGGTGCGGCTGCGTGTGCAGTCGCTTCAGGGCGACCTGGCGGCCGAGCACCTCGTCCTCGGCACGCCAGACCGTGCCCATACCGCCACGGCCGATGTTCGATTCCCCCGCCACCATAGCCGCCGCCGGTTATGGTGCTACTTCCCATCGAACACCGCCGCCCGCCGCTCCCCCTTCGCCGCGTACCCCGCACGCGAGTCCTCCGACGTGAGGGTGATCGCCGCGTTCATCGCCACGCGGTCGAGCGCGGCCTCCATCCCCGCGTCGGCGTACGCGTCGATCCCCCGCTTGATGCCCTGCACAGCCAGCGGGGCGTTCGCCGCGATCTCCGCCGCCACCTCACGAGCTGCCTTGGTCAACTCATCGCCCGGCACGACGAGTTGGACGAGCCGGAGCCGCTCGGCCGTGGCCGCGTCGATACGGCGCCCGGTGAGCGAGAGCAGCTTGGCCCAGCCGGCGCCCGCGTCCCGGGCGATCCGCAGATCGCCGCCCGCGTCGACCGCGACACCGATCTGCGCCTCCGGCAGCGCGAACACCGCGTCGTCGGCGGCGACCCGGACGTCCGCCATCAGCGCGAGCTCGAAGCCGAAGCCCAGGCAGTAGCCCTGCACGGCGGCGACCACGGGCTGCGGCAGCCGGGCGAACGTACGGAAGCGCTCGTGGACCCAGCGCAGCCCCTCGTAGTAGTTGCGGGTGCGCTCGGACCCCGAGCGGCCGTCGATCGCACCGAACCCGTTGAGCGAGGTGACATCGATCCCCGCGCAGAACGCCCGCCCCTCCGCGCGCAGCAGCACCACCCTGATCGAGTCGTCGAAGCGGATCCGGTCGGCGAAGATGCCGAGCTGGCGGGTGGACTCCCAGCTCCACGCGTTCAGCTTGGCCGGATGGCAGAGGGTGAGGATGCCGAGCCCGTCCTCGACTTCCAGGCGCAGGCGTTCCTCGCCCTCCGGAATGTCCGTGCCGATGGTGTCGATCATCAGGATCAGCCTCCGCACCCACATTTCTGACATGCCGTCAGGAACGCAGCGTACCTGCGGGTGCTCAGCGGCTGAAGACCTCGAAGGGCACCGCGGGCTTCCCGCCGAAGCGCGCGGCCGTCCGCTCTGCGTTGCCGGTGAGGAATTCGCGGCAGTACTTCTCCGGGTCCTCCTGCGTCAACACCTCGATGTAGGTGCGGTGTTCGAGGAGAGACAGCACTGAGCGCTCGAGTCCCGCTGTCACGTCGGCCGCGTGCGTGGGTGACGAGGAACCGGCGACGGCGACCCAGCGCACGCCGTTCCAGGGTTCGAGGCCGTCCTCCTCTATCAGCTCGGGAAAGATCCAGCGGTTGCCGGCGTCCGACGCGGCGTCCAGGGTGGCGCGGCCGACGGCGACGTGGTCGGGGGTGTTCCAGGCGACGCCGCCCCAGGTGTCGCGGTGGTTGAGCGTGATGACCAGCTCGGGCCGGTGCCTGCGGATCGCGGCGGCGATGTCGCGGCGCAGCGCGGTCCCGTACTCGATCACTCCGTCCTTGTGGTCGAGGAACTCCACGGTCGACACGCCGACCACGGCGGCGCTGGCCCGCTGCTCCCGCTCCCGCAGCGGCCCACAGGTGGCGGGCTCGAGCGTGTCGATGCCGGCCTCTCCGCGGCTGGCGAGGAGGTAGGCGACCTCGCGCCCGCCGTCGGTCCATCCGGCGATCGCCGCCGAGCAGCCGTACTCCAGGTCGTCGGGGTGGGCGACGACGGCGAGTGCGCGCTGCCAGTCTTCGGGCATGGGGGTGAGCTGGTCGTTCAACGGCTCTGTCATGGCCGCAGCCTAGCTCTGCGTGGCGGCCTCGCAGGAGGGGCTCAGACCTCGCCGCGGGCCAGCGCGAGCAGCCGGTCGAGTACGCGCGGTGAGCCCACCCGCAGCCCGTCGTGCTCGTACTCGTCGGTGACCCAGGTGCGCAGGCCGCGGATGGCGCGGGCGGTGCGCAGGGAGTGCTCGGTGTCGACGTACATGTCGTCGTGGTAGATCGCGGCGGCCGCCGGAACCTCGTTGGCGGCGAGGCGTGAAGCGTCGTACAGAGGCGCCCAGTCGGTACGTGCGGCAAGGAGCTCCGCGGTTTCGCGCAGCGGCTTCAGGGCCGGGTCGCAGTCGAACTGCCAGCGCTGGATGGCCTCCCCGGTGAAGAGCAGCGGAGCGTCCCCGTTGACCGCCTTGGCCGGGTCGAACTGCGGGAACTCGCCGCGCACCCGCTGCGCGGACCAGTCGGTGGGCCGACCGCCCTGCCCGTAGATCGTCTCGTGCATGAGCGCGAAGAGCGGGTTGCTCCGGAGCGAGAGGGCGGCCTGCACGGATTCCTGGAACGCGTCGGAGAGCGCGAGCCCGGACGGCGTCCGTACGAAGGCGTCTTCCACCAGGTGGTGCAGACGGTGGCTGCCGTCGCCCGTGCCGAGCAGCATGCCGAGGGACTGGAATGCCTCGACGGTGAGGCGGTAGCCGCCGGGCAGCACCGGCTCGTGCTCCGCGACGTGGGCCGCGATGCGGCGGACGCGTTCGATGTCCTGGGGGTAGCGGGCGTAGTGGGCCGCGGTCTTGCGCTCCATGCGCGGATAGGCCGCGCGGTAGACGTCGTCGGCGTGCCCGTCGAGCGTCGGCAGGCCACCGGTGATGATCGCGGTGTCCAGGCCATCGGGGGCGGCCGAGAGGTAGTGGGTGGTGCAGAAGCCGCCGAAGCTCTGGCCTAGGACGGTCCAGGGGGCACCGCCGGTGAGCTCGCGCCGGATCAGTTCGCAGTCCCGGACGATGGAGTCGGCGCGGAAGTGGGCGAGGTAGTCCGCCTGCTCGCGGGGGCCGCCGCGCAGCGGGAGCGTCTGGCGGTTGGCCGGCGTGGAGCTACCCGTGCCGCGCTGGTCGAGGAGCAGCACCCGGTAGTCCCGCAGGGCCCGGCCGAGCCAGGCCTCCTTGCCCACGAAGCGGTTGGCGCCGCATCCGGGACCGCCCTGCAGATACACCAGCCACGGCAGTTTCCCGCCCGCGTGGGCGCTCGCCACAGCCTCCCGAGCGTAGACCTCGATGTGCTCGCCCGCCGGGTCGTCGTGGTCGAGCGGCAGGGAGAAGCGGTGGTCGGTGAGGACGACGCCGGGCTGACGGTAGGGGGCGCTGGCGGTCAAGAGGGGCTCCTGGGCGACGCGTGGAACGGGGTGCTTCGTGACACGGGGTGCTTCGTAACAGTTGAGCACACCCGCGTCGGGAGCGATCAGCGGGGCAACGGGCTGGCGCGATCACGCGATCAGCGGGGTGCCAGGCCGGATCGGTCAGCGGGGGCACCAGGTCAGAGCGGTCAGCAGGGCACCAGGCCGGAGCGGTGAGCGCGGCGCCAGGCCGAAGCGGCCAGCGCGGCGCCAGGCCTGAGCGGTGAGCGCGGCGCCAAGCCTGAGCGGTGAGCGCGGCGCCAAGCCACAGCAGTCAGCGCGGCGCCAAGCCTGAGCGGTGAGCGCGGCGCCAAGCCACAGCAGTCAGCGCGGCGCCAAGCCGAAGCAGTCAGCGCGGCGCCAAGCCAGAGCAGTCAGCGCGGCGCCAAGCTGGAGCGCCGCACCACGAGTTCGGGCTGGAGCACCACGCGCCGGTGCTCATGCCGCTGAGGGGCATCCGACTCGGTCTCCTCCAGGAGGAGTTCCGCGGCCATGGTGCCCATCGTGACGGCGGGCTGGCGCACCGAAGTGAGCGGGACGACCGCCGCGGCCGCGAACTCGATGTCGTCGTAGCCGACGATGGCGATGTCCTCGGGGACGCGCACCCCGGCGGCGTACATCGCCTGGAGCACTCCGAGGGCCAGCAGGTCGTTGGCGCAGAAGACGGCGGTCGGCCGCTCAGCGAGCCCGAGGAGCCGGGCGCCCGCGTCGCGTCCCGCCGCCACGTCGAGGCGCTCGGTGGGCAGTTCCCGCAGCGCCGACGCCGGCAGGCCCGCCTCGGCGAGCGCCTGCAGCGCCCCCTCCCGGCGGTCCTTGACCTGGTTGAGCCCCGCGGGACCGCTCACGTACGCGACGCTGCGGTGCCCGGTGTCGAGGAGATGGCGCACCGCTAGCGCCCCGCCCTGTACGTCGTCCACCGAGACGGAACACTCGGTGGCGCCATCGGCGACCCGGTCGACGAGGACGAAGGGGATGGCGTGCCGCCGAAACGCTTCGATGTTCCGTCCCGTGGCATCCGCCGGGGTCAGCAGGACGCCGCGCACCCGCTGCTCGGCGAAGAGCGCCAGATACTCGGCCTCTTCGGAGGGGCTCTGTCCGCTGTTGCACATCATCACGCGGAGCCCTGCGTCGCGCGCGGCCCGCTCGGCACCGCGCGCGACGTCCACGAAGAAGGGGTTTCCCATGTCGAGCACGAGCAGCGCCATGATGCGGCTCCGGCCCGCGCGCAGCTGCCGCGCGGACTCGCTGCGGACGTAGCCGAGCCGGTCGATGACGGACTGCACCCGGTGACGGGTCTCTTCGGAGACCATGTCCGGGCGGTTGATCACGTTCGACACGGTGCCCACCGACACCCCGGCATGCTTCGCCACGTCTTTGATGCCGACCATGCGTCCCCTTGTTCCCTTGCTCGTGCGGTGCCTTGTGCACCGCCTCGTGCGATCCCCTCAGAATTTGTACTGGTCGATGTTCTTCTTGTCGAAGACGGTCGGTTCGCCGAGATCGACCACTCCCTTGTCACCGATGGTGAAGCTGCCGAGGTCGCCCGCCTTGAACGACTCGCCCTGCTTGCCGGTGATCTGGCCGGACTTCAGGGCCACGGCGGTGTGCGCGGCGAGCGCGCCCAGTTTGGCGGGGTCCCACAGTTCGAAGCCTTCTACGGTGCCGTTCTTCACGTACTTGCGCATGTCATTGGGGGTGCCGAGGCCGGTGAGGAGCACCTTGCCCTTGTACTTCGACCCCGAGAGGTACTGGGCGGCGGCCTTGATGCCGACCGTCGTCGGGGAGATGATCCCCGCCAGCTTCGGGTGCTCCTGGAGCAGGCCCTGGGTCTGCTGGAAGGACTGCTGGGCGTCGTCGTTGCCGTAGGCCGTCTTGACCAGCTTCATGTTCTTGTACTTGGGCTTCTTCAGCTCGTCCTTCATGAAGCCGATCCAGGTGTTCTGGTTCGTCGCGGTCTGGGCGGCGGAGAGGATCGCGATGTCGCCCTTGTAGCCGAGCTGCTTGCCGAGCAGCTGCACCTGGCTGCGGCCGAGCGCCTCGGCACTGGCCTGCGAGACGAACACGTCACGGCAGCCGGCGTTGGTGTCCGAGTCGTAGGTCACAACCTTGATGCCGTTCTTCATGGCCTGCTTGAGGGCGGTGCACAGGGCGCCGGGGTCCTGCGCGGAGACGGCCATGGCGTCGACCTGCTGCTGGGTGAGCGTGTTGACGTAACTGACCTGCCCGCTCGTGTCGGTCGCGCTGTTGGGCCCCGTCTCCTTGTACGTCGATCCCAGTTCCTCGAGCGCCTTCTCGCCGCCCTTGTCGGCGACCGTGAAGTACGGGTTGTTGACCTGCTTGGGCAGGAACGCGACGGTGAGGCCCTTCTTGGTGGCCGCGTTCGGATCGGCTTTCGCGTCCGAGGCCTTGGCCGCGTCGTCGTTCTTCGACGACTCCTTGGTGGTGCCCCCGCAGGCGGTGGCGGTGAGGGCGAGC
Source organism: Streptomyces sp. NPDC086554 (assembly GCF_040686095.1). NCBI lineage: Bacteria > Bacillati > Actinomycetota > Actinomycetes > Kitasatosporales > Streptomycetaceae > Streptomyces > Streptomyces sp. NPDC086554. The sequence continues at coordinate 96,853 of NZ_JBFBJK010000032.1, read as the reverse complement.
GAGGTGACCGCGGCGAGGGTCACGCACGCGCGGGTGAGGGCGGATCGGCGGGGAGAGCGGAGGGGAGTTGGGCGGGGATTTCGGCGGTGATTTCGGCGGGGAGAGAGCATCGTTGGTCCCTTTCGGACTGATCGACGGTACGAGGGGTCAGCGGGCGGGGGCGGTGGCGCGGCGGCCGGCCCTGGCGACGGCGATCTGCCGGGCCACGCGGGGCCCGAGCACCGAGACGACGAGCAGGACGCCGGTGACGACGATCTGCGACTGTGCGGAGACGTTGAGCAGGCTCATCGCGTTCTGCAGCGCGCCGAGCAGGAAGACTCCGGCGATCGCGCCGCCGAGGGTTCCCTTGCCGCCGTCGAAGTCGATGCCGCCGAGCAGCACGGCGGCGACGACGGACAGTTCGAGCCCGGTGGCGTTGTCGTAGCGGGCGCTCGCGTAGTGCAGCGCCCAGAAGACGCCGGTGAGGGCGGCCATGAAACCCGTGGCGACGAACAGCCACAGCTTGTGCCGTTTGACGCGCACCCCGGCGAAGCGCGCCGCCTCCTCATTGGCGCCGATCGCGAACAGGGAGCGTCCGAAGGGGGTGGCGTGCAGGACGACCACGGCGATCGCGAGGAGCGCGACGAAGGGCAGGAAGGCGTACGGCAGGAACGTCTCGCCGACGCGTCCGGCCGCGAAGTCCAGGTACTGCGCGGGGAAGTCGGTGACGGCGTCCGAGCCGAGCACGATCTGTGCGATGCCCCGGTAGGCGGCCATCGTGCCGATGGTGACGGCGAGCGAGGGCAGGCCGAGCCGGGTCACCAGGAGACCGTTGATCAGTCCGCAGACGACTCCGATGACGAGGACCAGCGGAATGATCGTCTCGATGGCCATGCCCGCGTTCCACAGGGCGCCCATCACCGCTCCGGAGAGCCCTGCCGTTGAGGCCACCGAAAGATCGATCTCTCCGGAGACCACGAGGAGCGTCATCGGGAGCGCTATCAGCGCGATGGGCAGCGTATTGCCGATGAGGAACGACAGGTTGAGGGCGTTGCCGAAACCGTCGACAAAGGAGAACGACATCAGGAGGAGTACGACAAGGAGAGCGCCGACCACGGTGTCCCAGCGGACGGCGCGCGTGAGCGTGAGCCGGTTGGAGTCAGCCATGGCGGCCCATCCTTCTGTTCGATGCAGCCCTCTTCTTCAGGGCCTTGTTGACACGCAGGGCGACGACCCGGTCGACGGCGATGGCGAGGACGAGCAGCACGCCGTTGATGGCGAGCACCCACACGGAGCTGACGCCGAGCGCCGGAAGCACGCTGTTGATGGAGGTCAGCAGCAGGGCGCCGAGCGCCGCGCCGTAGACACTCCCGGAGCCGCCGGTGAAGACGACACCGCCGACCACGACGGCGCTGACAACCGTGAGTTCATAGCCGTTGCCGGTGGCGGAGTCGACGTTGCCGAAGCGGGCCAGGTAGAGCGCGCCCGCGAGTCCGGCCAGCGCCCCGCAGGCCGTGTAGGCGGCGAGGATCCGCTTGCGCACCGGGATGCCGGCGAGGCGCGCGGCCTCGGGGTTGGAGCCCAGGGCGTACAGCTCGCGCCCGCCGCCGAAGTGCCGCAGGTAGTAGGCGACGCCGACCAGGACGACGAGCGCGATGAGCGCCAGGTACGGCACCGCCGAGATCCCGCCGGAGCCGAAGTCGATGTATCCGCCGGGCAGATCGGCGGCGGTGATCTGCCGGGAGCCGACCCAGATCGAGTCGATGCCCCGGATGACGTAGAGCGTGCCGAGGGTCACGACGAGCGCGGGCAGCTGGCCGAGGCTGACGAGCGCCCCGTTGAGCAGGCCGCAGCCGACACCGAGCGCGACGGCAACGAGGATCGCGACGGTCGGGTTGCCGCCGCCCTGGAGGTGGTTGCCGGCGGCGAAGGCGCTGATCCCGAGCGTCGAGCCGACCGACAGGTCGACGTTGCGGGTGATGACGACCAACGCCTGTCCCGTCGCGACGAGGACGAGGATGGTCGCGTTCAGGAGCAGGTCCTTGATGCCCTGTTCGGACAGGAACTCGCTGTTGCCCGCCTGGGTGATGCCGATCATCACCAGGAAGACGAGGAGGATGGCGAGTTCGCGCATCTTGAAGACGCGGTCCACGAGGCGGGTCCCGGCGGCGTTCTCCGGGTCAACCGCGGGTGCGGGGCTCTGTGTGGTCGCGCTCATGCCGCCCTCCCGGTGGCCGCAGCCATCACGGACTCCTCGGTCGCCTGCGCGCGCGGGATCTCCGCGGTGAGCCGCCCTTCGTGCATGACGAGGACCCGGTCGGCCATGCCGAGGATCTCCGGCAGGTCGGAGGAGATCATCAGGACCGCGACGCCGTCGGCAGCGAGTTCGGAAAGCAGACGGTGCACTTCGGCCTTGGTGCCGACGTCGATGCCGCGGGTCGGTTCGTCCACGATGAGCACCTGGGGCCGGGTGGCGAGCCACTTGGCGAGGACGACCTTCTGCTGGTTTCCGCCGGAGAGGGTGCCCACCGCGTCGGCGATCCGCGCGTACTTCACTTGAAGACGCACCGCCCAGTCCAGCGAACGGCTGCGCTCGGCACCGCGGTCCATGAGGCCCGCGCGCACCGTCGTACGCAGTCCGGTGAGCCCGATGTTGCGCTCGATCGACATGTCCATCACCAGGCCCTGGGCGCGCCGGTCCTCGGGGACGAGCGCGATCCCGGCCGCCATGGCGGTGCTGGGAGCGCCGTTCACCAGCGCCCGCCCCTGCACCTCGACGGTCCCTGCGTCCCACCGGTCGACGCCGAACACGGCCCGCGCGACCTCGCTGCGCCCGGCGCCGACGAGCCCGGCGAGGCCGACGATCTCGCCGCGCCGCACATCGAACGACACATCGGTGAAGACGCCCTCCCGGGTCAGCCGGCGGACGCTGAGGGCGACTTCACCCACCGCCGTGTCCTGCTTCGGGTAGAGCTCGTCGAGGTCGCGGCCCACCATGCGGCGTACGAGATCGTCCTCGGTCAGTCCGTCGAGCGGCTCACTGGCGATCAGGGCGCCGTCCCGCAACGTGGTGACGCGCCGGCACAGATCGAAGATCTCCTCGATGCGGTGCGAGATGAACAGGACCGCCGCGCCCTGTTCGCGCAGGGCGCGGACGACCCCGAAGAGACGGGCCACCTCGCTGCCGGTGAGCGCCGCGGTCGGCTCGTCCATGATCAGGACCCGGGCGTCGAAGGAGAGCGCCTTGGCGATCTCGACGATCTGCTGGTCGGCGATGGACAGGCCGCGCGCGGGCTGTTCGGGGTCGAGGTCCACGGCCAGGCGCTTGAAGAGCGCTTCGGCCGCGGCGTGCACGGCCTTGTGGTCCACGCGGCCGAGCGAACGGCGGGGCTGGCGCCCCATGAAGATGTTCTCCGCGACCGACAGGTCGGGGAAGAGCGTCGGCTCCTGGTAGATGACGGCGACGCCCGCGTCCCGGGCGTCGCCCGGACCGTGGAAGACGACCGGGGAGCCGTCGAGCGAAAGCCCTCCCGCGTCCGGCCGGTGGACCCCGGCGAGGGTCTTGATGAGGGTGGATTTCCCGGCGCCGTTCTCGCCCGCGAGGGCGTGCGCCTCTCCGGCGTGCAGCTCAAGGGAGACGTCGTGCAGGGCGCGCACGGCCCCGAAGGACTTGCTCAGGCCCTGCACGGCCAGGACGGGGGGCTCTCTCATAGGTAGCACCGATCGGTCACGAAGGGCATGTGGCTTCGGGAGGGGCGCCGGGCACGTCAAGCAGTCGACGCCGGGAGTCACACGCCGGACACCCGGCGTGAAAGGTTTCAATCAATTTCCAGGGAAGCTAAACCCGCACCAACTACGGCGTCAATGGGCGCGACTTGAAATTCCTTATGCCGCTCGACCTGGCGCGGGCAAACCCCTCAAGACCCCTTGACAGGGAACATCGCCCTCCCTAACTTCACCTTCCGTGAAACGATTCATCATCGAGTCGTTACGGAGTCGAGTTGTGATCAGCAGAAGACGACTGCTCAGCACCACCGCCACGGCCGCCCTGGGAACGGCGGTGACCGCCGGAGCCGTTCCGACGGCCCACGCCGCCCCCACCGCAGGGGGCCGGTCCCTACGCGTGACCCGACCGACCGTCGAGTACGTGAGACACCCGCTCGGCCTCGATGTGCCGCGCCCCAGGCTGAGTTGGCCGCTGGCGTCCGAGGAGGAGGGCCAGGCACAGAGCGCCTACCAGGTGCGGGTGGCCACCTCCCCCGGCCGCCTCGCCGACCCCGACGTCTGGGACAGCGGCAAGGTGGCATCGGGCGATTCGGTCCTGGTCCCCTACGCGGGCCCCGAGCTCAAGGCCCGTACGCGCTACCACTGGTCGGTGCGGGTCTGGGACACCGCGGGCAAGGCCTCCGACTGGAGCGAGCCCTCCTGGTGGGAGACCGGGCTCTCCGCGGCGTCGGACTGGTCGGCCCGGTGGATCGGGGCGCCCGCCTCGCTCATCGGGGCGCCCGCCCTGGACGGAGCGTCGTGGATCTGGTTCCCCGAGGGTGATCCCGCGAGCAGCGCGCCGGCGGCCACCCGTTGGTTCCGCGGCAAGGCCGACGTCCCCGAAGGGGTCACCCGCGCGCGGCTGGTCATGACTGCCGACGACGGCTGCACGGCGTACATCAACGGCACGCGCGTGGCGCACGCCGAGGCGGACAGTGCCGCCGACAACTGGCGCCGCCCCGCACTCGTCGACGTGACCGCCCACCTGAAGACCGGCGCCACGGCCATCGCCGTCTCCGCCACCAATGCCACGACCGGGCCCGCCGGTCTGCTCGGCGCGCTCGAGCTGACGGCCGCCGACGGCGTGCGCGTCCTGGCCACCGACGGCACCTGGAAGACCACCGACAAGGAGCCCGCTGGGGACTGGCAGTCCGCCGGATACGACGACGCCTCCTGGCCTGCGGCGAAGGTCCTCGCCGCGTGGGGCTCGGGCCCTTGGGGGAAGGTCGCCCCCAGCCACTCCCCCGCCGCCCAGCTGCGCCACGAGTTCCGTCTCCGCTCGGGCAGGACCGTCGCGCGGGCCCGGCTCTACTCCACGGCCCTCGGCCTCTACGACGCCTGGCTGAACGGCGAGCGCGTCGGCGACGACCGCCTGGCGCCCGGATGGACCGACTACAACACGCGGGTCCAGTACCAGACGCACGACGTGACCCAGCAGCTCAAGTCCGGTGCCAACGCGCTCGGCGTGGCGGTCGCCGCGGGCTGGTACGCGGGGAATGTCGGCATGTTCGGTCCGCATCAGTACGGCGAACGACCGGCATTTCTGGCCCAGTTGGAGGTCACGTACACCGACGGATCGACCGAACGCGTCGTGTCGGGGACCGACTGGCGCGCCGCGACGGGCCCGGTGACCGCCGCCGACCTTCTGTCGGGCGAGGACTACGACGCCCGCCTGGAGACAGCGGGCTGGACGCGTGCGGGCTTCGACGACTCGGACTGGGTCGCGACCGACGCCGTCGAGAAGGTCGACGCCGCTGTCGTGGCCCAGATCGACGGGCACACGCGCGTGGAGAGCGAAATCTCCGTACGGAAGGTGACCGAACCGAAGCCCGGTGTCTTCGTCTTCGACCTCGGCCAGAACATGGTCGGCGCGGTCCGCCTCAGCGTCTCCGGGAAAGCAGGTACGAAGGTCCAGCTGCGTCACGCGGAGGTCCTCAACCCCGACGGCACGATCTACACCACCAATCTGCGGAGCGCTCGCGCCACGGACACCTACACGCTCAAGGGCGGCGGCAAGGAGACCTACGAGCCGCGCTTCACCTTCCATGGCTTCCGCTACGTAGAAGTGACCGGCTTCCCGGGGACACCGCCGCGCGACGCGATCGTGGGCCGCGTGATCCACACGTCGGCGCCCTTCACGATGGACTTCAAGACGAACGTCCCCATGCTCAACCAGCTGCACAGCAACATCACATGGGGCCAGCGGGGCAACTTCCTCTCCATCCCCACCGACACGCCCGCGCGCGACGAGCGGCTCGGCTGGACCGGCGACATCAACGTCTTCGCGCCGACCGCCGCCTACACGATGGAGTCGGCGCGTTTCCTCACCAAGTGGCTCGACGACCTGCGCGACGGGCAGGCCGACGACGGAGCGTTCACCGACGTGGCGCCGAACATCGGCTCGCTCGGCAAGGGCGTGGCCGGCTGGGGCGACGCCGGAGTGACCGTCCCGTGGGCGCTGTACCAGGCCTACGGCGACAAGCGCGTCCTGGAGCAGTCCTGGTCCTCAATGCTGAAGTGGCTCGACTACCTGGAGAAGCACAGCACCGGCTGTCTGCGCCCCGCCGAGGGCTACGGCGACTGGCTCAACATCCAGGACGAGACTCCCAAGGACGTCATCGGCACGGCCTACTTCGCGCACAGCGCCGACCTGGTCGCGCGGGTGGCCGGGACCCTGGGCAAGGATCCCGCGCCGTACAAGAAGCTGTTCCGCAGCGTCCGGGACGCCTTCCGCGCGGCCTATGTGTCCGCAGGCGGCCGGGTGAAGGGCGACATGCAGACGGCGTACGTCCTGGCTCTCTCCATGGATCTGCTGCCCGAAGCCGACCGCGCACCGGCGGCCGCCCGCCTGGTGGAACTCATCAAGTCCAAGGAGTGGCACCTGTCGACGGGCTTCCTCGGCACTCCGCGCCTGCTGCCCGTGCTCACCGCGACGGGCCACACGGACGTCGCCTACCGGCTGCTTGTCCAGCGCTCCTTCCCGAGCTGGGGCTACCAGATCGACAAGGGCGCCACCACGATGTGGGAGCGCTGGGACTCCATCAAGCCGGACGACAGCTTCCAGGACGCGGGCATGAACTCCTTCAACCACTATGCCTACGGCTCGGTGGGCGAGTGGATGTACGCGAACATCGCGGGCATCGCACCGGCCGATCCGGGATTCCGCAAGGTCCTCGTCCGTCCGCGTCCGGGCGGCGGCGTGACCGAGGCCGAGGGCCGCTTCGACGCGCTCCACGGCCCGGTGACCACCCGCTGGAAGACGGACTCCGAGGGATTCCGGCTCACTCTCACCCTCCCCGCGAACACCACGGCGGAGGTGTGGGTGCCCGCCGACAAGGCGGCCCAAGTGACCCACGGCTCGGCGGAGTTCCTGCGGATGGAGGACGGCTGCGCCGTCTTCACCGTGGCCTCCGGCACACACCGATTCTCCAACTGACCCACCTCGACCGATTTCGGAAGGCTGCGCGATGACCGCCGGAACCAGCAAGGACGCCGTGAAAGCGGCACTCACCACCCAGTCCCTGGAGACCCCGTCCTGGGCGTACGGCAACTCCGGCACGCGCTTCAAGGTCTTCGCGCAGCCAGGGGTCCCCCGCACGACCCGGGAGAAGATCGACGACGCCGCCCGGGTTCACGCCCACACGGGCGTGGCCCCCAGGGTGGCCCTGCACATTCCCTGGGACCGGGTGGACGACTACACCGCCCTCGCGGCATACGCGGCCGAGCGGGGCCTGACCCTCGGCGCGATCAACTCCAACGTCTTCCAGGACGACGACTACCGCCTTGGTTCGGTCACCAATCCGGACCCGACGGTGCGTCGCAAGGCCGTCGGCCACCTCCTCGAGTGCGTGGACATCATGGACGCGACGGGTTCACGCGACCTGAAGCTGTGGTTCTCCGACGGCACCAACTACCCGGGCCAGGACGACATCCGCACCCGCCAGGACCGCCTGTCCGAGGCTCTGCACACCGTGTACGAAAGACTCGGCGACGACCAGCGCATGCTCGTCGAGTACAAGTTCTTCGAGCCGGCCTTCTACGCGACGGACATCCCCGACTGGGGCACGGCGTACGCCCACTGCCTCAAGCTCGGCCCGAAGGCTCAGGTCGTCGTCGACACCGGCCACCACGCCCCGGGCACCAACATCGAGTTCATCGTCGCGACGCTGCTGCGCGAGGGCCGCCTCGGCGGCTTCGACTTCAACTCGCGCTTCTACGCGGACGACGACCTGATGGCGGGCGCCGCGGACCCCTTCCAGCTCTTCCGGATCATGTACGAGGTGGCCCGCGGCGGAGGTCTCGCCGGGGACATCGCGTTCATGCTCGACCAGTGCCACAACATCGAGGCCAAGATCCCGGCGATCATCCGCTCCGTGATGAATGTGCAGGAGGCCACGGCCAAGGCCCTGCTCGTGGACGCCGACGCGCTGGCCGAGGCCCAGCTGACCGGCGACGTGCTCGCGGCCAACGCGGCGCTGATGGACGCGTACAACACCGACGTCCGACCCCTACTGGCAGAAGTCAGGGAGGACTCGGGGCTCGACCCGGATCCCATCGAGGCATATCACCGGTCAGGCTGGCAGGAGCAGATCGTCAAGGACCGGGTCGGCGGCGAGCAGGCCGGATGGGGGGCATGAGCGACATGACACAGCACGCACAGATCAAGGAACTCCTGGACCGCGCGCACCGCTTGGGCGCCGACCCGCGCAACACGAATTACGCGGGCGGCAACGCGTCGGCGAAGGGCACGGCCCTCGACCCGGTTTCGGGCTCGGAGACCGAACTGATGTGGGTCAAGGGCTCGGGCGGCGACCTCGGCACCCTCACCGAGGAGGGCCTCGCGGTCCTGCGCCTTGACCGGCTGCACGCGCTCAAGGATGGGTACGAGGGGGTGGACCGCGAGGACGAGATGGTCACGGCCTTCGACTACTGCCTGCACGGCAAGGGCGGCGCGGCACCGTCCATCGACACGGCGATGCACGCTCTGGTGGACGCGGCGCACGTGGACCACCTGCACCCCGATTCGGGCATCGCCCTGGCCTGCTCGGCGGACGGCGAGAAGCTGACCGCCGAATGCTTCGGCGACACGGTGGCCTGGGTCCCCTGGCGCCGCCCCGGCTTCCAACTGGGCTTGGACATCGCCAAGGTAAAGACCGCGAACCCCCATTCGATCGGCTGCATCCTGGGCGGCCACGGCATCACGGCCTGGGGCGACACGGCCGAGGAGTGCGAGCGCAATTCGCTGCGCATCATCCGCAGCGCCGAGGAGTTCCTCACCGAGCGCGGCAAGACCGACCCGTTCGGCCCCGCACGCGCCGAGTTCGCTCCGCTGCCCACCCCCGAGCGCCACCGCCGCGCGGCCGAACTGGCCCCGTACATCCGCGCACTGGCCTCCCGGGATCAGCCGCAGGTCGGCCACTTCACGGATGCGGACGTGGTCCTCGACTTCCTGTCGAGCGCCGAACACCCCCGCCTCGCGGCCCTCGGCACCTCCTGCCCCGACCACTTCCTGCGCACGAAGATCAGGCCCCTGCTGCTCGACGTCCCGCCGGCCACCCCACTGGACGAGACGATCACCCGTCTACAGGAGCTGCACGCCACCTACCGCGAGGAGTACGCGACCTATTACGCACAGCACGCCGCCCCGGACTCCCCCGCCATGCGCGGGGCGGACCCGGCGATCGTCCTCGTCCCCGGTGTCGGCATGTTCAGCTTCGGCAAGGACAGGCAGACGGCCCGCGTGGCGTCCGAGTTCTACATCAACGCGATCAACGTGATGCGGGGCGCCGAGGCGGTGTCGACGTACGCCCCCATCCCCGAGTCGGAGAAGTTCCGCATCGAGTACTGGCCCTTGGAGGAGGCCAAGCTCCAACGACTGCCGAAGCCCAAGCCGCTGGCCACCCGTGTGGCCCTGGTGACCGGCGCGGGCAGCGGCATCGGCAAGGCGATCGCGAACCGCCTCGTGGCGGAGGGTGCCTGCGTCGTGGTGGCCGACCTGGACGCGGCCAACGCGACGCGGGTGGCGGCCGAGTTGGGCGGCCCCGACAAGGCGGTCGCCGTCACGGCCGACGTGACATCCGAAGCGCAGATCGCGGCAGCGTTCCAGGCCGCTGTGCTCGCGTTCGGCGGCGTCGACCTGGTGGTCAACAACGCGGGCATCTCCATCTCCAAGCCACTCCTGGAGACCACCACCCACGACTGGGACCTGCAGCACGACATCATGGCCCGTGGTTCGTTCCTGGTCTCCCGCGAGGCGGCCCGCATCATGAGAAACCAGCAGTTGGGCGGCGACATCATCTACATCGCCTCCAAGAACGCGGTGTTCGCGGGCCCCAACAACATCGCGTACTCCGCGACAAAGGCGGACCAGGCCCACCAAGTACGCCTGCTGGCAGCCGAGTTGGGCCCCGACGGTATCCGGGTGAACGGCATCAACCCGGACGGTGTGGTCCGCGGCTCAGGAATCTTCGCGGGCGGCTGGGGCGCGAAGCGCGCAGCGGTCTACGGGGTGCCGGAGGAAAACCTGGGTGAGTTCTACGCCCAACGCACCCTCCTCAAGCGGGAGGTGCTCCCGGAGCACGTGGCCAACGCGGTCTACGCCCTCACGGCGGGCGATCTCTCCCACACAACGGGCCTCCACATACCCGTGGACGCGGGGATCCCGGCAGCGTTCCTCCGCTAACCCCGCAGCCCGGCCGCACCGAACAGACCTTTCCCACCCACCCGCCCGATTGCCCCGCAGCCCCACCTCCACGAGCAAGCCTCTCCCACCCGATTGCCCGGCAGCGGGGTGGGTGGAGGCGGGGTGGCCGCCGGCGTCGAGGCGGGAGGCACCCGAACTACAGCCCCTGCGAGCCCTCATGCCCAGCCTCAGCCTCAACCCCAGCTCCGGCCAGCGCCCACGCCCCCGCCCTCACCACTTCGCCGCTGTAGACCTCGGCGCCTCCACCGGCCGCGTCATGACAGCCCGGGTGACCCCGAACGAACTCACCCTCAAAGAAGCCCACCGCTTCCCCAACCGCCCCGTCCGCACAGCCGACACCCTCCACTGGGACATCCTCGCCCTCTACGCCGGCATCATCGACGGCCTCCGCACGGCAGGCCCCGTCACCTCCATCGGCATAGACGGCTGGGCGGTCGACTACGGACTTCTGGACGCGGACGGCGCGCTCCTGGGCAACCCGGTGCACTACCGGGACACCCGCACCGAGTCCGCCCCGGAAACGGTGTGGGCGACCGTGCCCGCCCCCGAGCTCTACGCGGCGACCGGCATCCAGCACGCCCCCTTCAACACCCTCTACCAACTGACCGCCGCCCGAGGCACCGCCCAACTCGCCGCCGCCGAACGCCTCCTCCTCATCCCGGACCTCCTCACGTACTGGCTGACCGGCGAACAAGGCACGGAGCTGACCAACGCGTCCACCACCCAACTCCTGGACCCGCACACCAAGACCTGGTCGTACGACGTCGCAACACGCCTCGACATCAACCTCGACCTGTTCGCGCCCCTGCGGCACCCCGGCCACCCGGCAGGCCACCTGCTGCCGCACGTTCTCGAAGAGACCGGCCTCCCCACCACCACGCCCACCCCGGTCACGACGGTCGCCTCGCACGACACCGCGTCGGCGGTGGCCGCGGTCCCCGCCACCACCACCGACAACTTCGCCTACATCTGCACGGGCACGTGGTCCCTGGCCGGCCTGGAACTGGACGCCCCCGTCCGGACGGAAGCCGGCCGCGCGGCCAACTTCACCAACGAGCTGGGCATAGACGGCACGGTCCGCTACCTCCGCAACATCATGGGCCTGTGGCTGCTCCAGGAGTGCCGGCGCGCCTGGAAGAGCGACCTCGAACCGCTGCTGCGCCAAGCCGCCGAAATCCCCGCCCTCCAGTACCTGGTGGACGCCTCCGACCCAGCTTTCCTGCCGCCGGGCAACATGCCGCACCGCATCGCACAGGCCTGCGCCGCCGCAGGCAGGCCCGCGCCCACCACACCCGCCGAGACAACCCGCTGCATACTCGACTCCCTGGCGCTGGCCCACCGCCAGGCCATCGACGACGCCCAGCGCCTCACGGGCAGATCCGTGGACGTCGTACACATAGTCGGCGGCGGCGCCCGCAACGCGCTGCTCTGCCAACTGACGGCGGACGCCTGCGGGCTGCCGGTGGTGGCGGGACCGGCGGAGGCCGCCGCGTTCGGCAACGTACTCGTGCAGGCGAGGGCGCACGGTCTGACGGCGGACCGGCACGAGATGCGGGCCCTGCTTGCCCGCACCCAGCCGCTGGCCCGCTATGAGCCGACGAGCGACCGCCGGACCCGGTCGGCCTGGGCCGAAGCATCTCGACGCATCACGTCTCAACGCATCACGTCTCAACGCATCGCCGCACACCGACTCCCGTAACGCCGACTCAGCGCATACCCTGCATCCATCCGATGATCGACGAGGAGGAACCCGCGATGCGTGTCGCTCTGTTCCTGACGTGTGTCAACGACACGCTGTATCCGGACACGGGCCGCGCGGTGGTGAAACTGCTGACCAGGCTCGGCGTCGAGGTCGATTTCCCGATGGCGCAGACCTGCTGCGGACAGGCGCACTACAACACCGGCTATCGGCACCAGGCGGAGCCACTCGCCCGTCATTTCTCCGATGTTTTCGGGGAGGGCGGGGAGGGCGGGTACGACGCGATCGTGACGCCGTCCGGTTCGTGCGGGGCGATGGTCCGCGAGTTGTACCCGCGTATGGGAGAGCGGGCCCGGGCCGAGGGCCGTGGGGAGAGCCTGGCGACGGCACTGGCGCCCGTGGTCCCCAAGACGTACGAGCTGACCGAGTTCCTGGTGGACGTGCTCGGCGTGACGGACGTCGGGGCGTACTACCCGCACACGGTGACGTACCACCCGACCTGTCACGGGCTGCGCTCCCTCGGCCTCGGGGAGCGGCCCGCCCGACTGCTCAGGTCGGTCAAGGGACTTGAGCTGCGCGAGCTGCCGGGCGCCGAGGAATGCTGTGGGTTCGGCGGCACGTTCGCGATGAAGAACTCCGATGTCTCGGCGGCCATGGGCACGGACAAGGTCCGCAACGCCGAGTCGACGGGTGCCGATGTGCTGTGCGCGGCCGACAACTCCTGTCTGATGCACATCGGCGGGACGATGACCCGCCTCAGGAGCGGCGTACGTCCGGTCCACATCGCGGAGATCCTGGCGAGCACGGAAGAGGAGCCTCTGGCATGAGCGGCACATTCGTAGGCATGCCCGCCTTCCCCGAGGCCGCCCGCGAGGCCGTCGGGAACAAAACCCTGCGCGCCAATCTGCGGCACGCCACGCACACCATCCGCGACAAGCGCGCCAAGGCCGTCGCGGAGCTCGACGACTGGGCACAGCTGCGCGAGGCCGGCAAGCGCATCAAGGACGAGACGCTCCGCCATCTCGACCGGTATCTCGTCCAGTTGGAGGAGTCGGTCACGGCCGCGGGCGGCACCGTGCACTGGGCGGCGGACGCGGACGAGGCCAACCGGATCGTCGCGGACCTCGTCAAGGCAACCGGTGAGACCGAGGTCGTGAAGGTCAAGTCGATGGCCACGCAGGAGATCGGCCTCAACGAAGCCCTGGAGGCCGAGGGGATCAGCGCCTACGAGACCGATCTCGCCGAGCTCATCGTGCAGCTCGGCAAGGACCGCCCCTCGCACATCCTCGTACCCGCCATCCATCGCAATCGCGGCGAGATCCGCGACATCTTCGTCCGCGAGATGAGCGAGTGGGGCCGCCCCGCGCCGGACGGTCTGACCGATACGCCCGCCGAGCTCGCCGAGGCGGCGCGGCTCCATCTGCGCGAGAAGTTCCTGCGGGCCAAGGTCGGCATCTCCGGGGCGAACTTCATGGTGGCCGAGACGGGCACGCTGGTCGTCGTCGAGTCGGAGGGCAACGGCCGGATGTGTCTCACCCTCCCCGAGACGCTGATCTCGGTCGTCGGCATCGAGAAGGTCGTGCCGACGTGGCGGGACCTGGAGGTCTTCCTCCAGACGCTGCCGCGCTCCTCCACGGCCGAGCGCATGAACCCGTACACCTCGATGTGGACCGGGCCGACGGATGCGGAGGCGGCCGACGGGCCGCGCGACTTCCATCTCGTGCTGCTCGACAACGGCCGCACCGACACCCTTGCCGACGAGGTGGGGCGGCAGGCGCTGCGCTGCATCCGCTGTTCGGCCTGCCTCAATGTCTGCCCCGTCTACGAACGGGCCGGTGGCCATGCGTACGGCTCGGTCTACCCGGGCCCCATCGGTGCGATCCTCAGCCCTCAACTCCGCGGCACCCAGAGCGAGATCGACGCCTCGCTCCCCTACGCGTCGTCGCTCTGCGGCGCCTGCTACGAGGTGTGTCCGGTCGCCATCGACATCCCCGAGGTCCTGGTCCATCTGCGGGAGCGGGTGGTCCAGGGCGGCGAAGTGACCAGGAACGGCACGAAGGTGACGCTGCGGCCGGCGCGGGGACATGCTGCGGAGCGGGCGGCGATGCGCGCGGCGGGTTGGGCGTTCGGCCGCCCGGGGGTGCTGCGCGCAGGCCAGCGGCTCGCCTCGCGCACCCGGCGTCTCCATCCGCGCACGCTCCCGGGCCCCGGCCGGGCGTGGAGTGCGACGCGGGACATGCCGAAGGTACCGGCGGAGCCGTTCCGCGACTGGTGGCAGCGGACGGACGGCGGCCGGTCGAAGAGGAGCGGCAAGTGAGCAGCAGGGACCTGATCCTGGGCCGGGTGCGACGAGCCCTGACCGACGTACGGGACGACGCACGGGGCGGCGTACGGGACGACGCACGGGGCGATGCGCTGGCCGACGGCGTGACGTACTCCCACGACAGTGCCATCGAGCGCGGCTATCTGCGGGAGCACGGTGATCGGACGACGGATCAGACCGTCGAGCTGCTCGCCGAGAACCTCGCGGACTACCGGGCGATCGTGCACCGCGCAGAGGCCGGGCGGCTGCCGGAACTGTTGAGGCGGCTGCTCGCCGAGCGGGGCTCGCGCAGCGTGCTCGTGCCGCCCGCGCTGCCGCCCGGCTGGCTGCCCGCGGAAGGACCGGACCGCGTCGAGGACCTGGCCACGCACACCGCCAGGGAGCTGGACGAGGTCGACAGTGTCGTCACCGGCTGCGCGGTCGCCGTGGCCGAGACCGGCACGATCGTCCTGGACGGCGGCCCGGACCAGGGCCGCCGTCGCATCACGCTCGTCCCCGATCACCACATCTGTGTCGTACGGGTCCCGGATCAGGTCGTCGCCTCCGTCCCCCTGGCACTCGAACGGCTCGACCCGGCCCGGCCGCTGACGTGGATCTCGGGACCGTCCGCGACCAGCGACATCGAACTGGACCGGGTGGAGGGCGTGCACGGCCCGCGCAGGCTTGAGGTGGTGCTGGTGAGCGGAGTGTGAGGGCCGCGGTTAGCGTGAGTGCATGATCCGGTTCGAGCAGGTGACCAAGCGCTACCCGGACGGCACGACGGCCGTGGACGACCTCTCCTTCGAGGTCGCCCAGGGTGAACTGGTCACGCTCGTCGGCCCGTCCGGGTGCGGCAAGACGACCACGATGATGATGGTGAACCGGCTCATCGAGCCGACAGCGGGCCGCATCTTCGTCAACGACGAGAACATCGCCGATGTCGACCCGGTCCGGCTTCGCCGCCGCATCGGATATGTCATCCAGCAGGTGGGGCTCTTCCCGCACCGGACCGTCCTCGACAACACGGCGACCGTGCCCGCGCTGGTCGGCTGGAAGAAGGGGAAGGCCCGGGCGCGTGCGGCGGAGCTGCTCGACCTGGTGGGGCTCGACCCGAAGACGTACGGCTCCCGCTATCCCGAGCAGTTGTCGGGCGGTCAGCGTCAGCGGGTGGGGGTGGCACGGGCGCTGGCGGCCGATCCGCCGGTCCTCCTGATGGACGAGCCGTTCGGGGCGGTCGACCCGGTGGTGCGGGAGCAGCTGCAGGACGAGTTCCTGCGGATGCAGGAGGCCGTCCGCAAGACGGTTCTGCTGGTCACGCACGACATCGAGGAAGCGGTCAGGCTCGGGGACCGGATCGCCGTCTACGGCCAGGGACGCATCGAGCAGTTCGATACGCCGGGAGCGGTGCTCGGCACTCCCGCCACGCCGTACGTCGCCGAGTTCGTGGGCGCCGACCGGGGCCTGAAGCGGCTGTCGGTCACCGAGATCCAGGCCGACGACCTGGAGCAACCGTCGGTGACCCGCCTCGACGAGCCCGCCGAGCAGGCCGCGGCCCGGCTCCGCGAGCAGGACGAGCGCTGGGCCGTCGTCCTCGACGCGGACGGCGATCTGCACGGCTGGGTCGGCGTCGACGAGGTGGCCCTGGCCGGGGAGGGCGGCAAGGTCGGCGATCTGGCCCACCGGATGAAGGCGTGGGTCCCCGTCGGCGCGCCGCTGAAGCAGGCCTTCGGCGTGATGCTGCAGCACGACGCGGGCTGGGTGGCGGTCCTCGACGGGGCCCGTTTCCTCGGCGTACTGACCCCGGCAAAGCTGCACGAGGCGCTGCGCCGCTCGGTGGACGCGGATGCGCAGGGCGTGCCGCGGGATCAGGTGGACTTCGACTCCGTAGCCGACGCGTAGGCCTCCCGGCCAGGGTAGCGGTGTCGTGGCGGGCCCGAGGCCTACGCGCCTGCGGCGAGCCGGGGCCTGTCAGCGCACAACCCCGCTCGGGCAAAGGCAGTTCGGCACCGCCGAATTCCGCCGTCCGGCTTGATCGCCGTTGCGACGGAGAGGGGGTGCCCGCCCCGGCGGCGTCACAGCAAGCCCTTCCCCTCCAAATAGGCCCGTGCCACGTCCTGCGGCAGTCTGCGCCAGCTGTCGACCTGTTCGTTCAGGGATGCCAGGTCCGCCGTCGTCAGGGCGGCGTTCAGGTGGCCGAGTGCGTTGGCGACGCCCTCGCTGCCCGCGCGGGAGCGGTTGACGACCGGGACGATGTAGTCGGCGTTCTGGAGTTTCTTGTCGTCCTTCAGCAGGACCAGGCCGAAGTCGTCGAGGGTGGCGTCCGTCGATGTCGTCAGGACCATCTGGTCCTGGCCGCTCTGCACGGCCTTCTTGGCCTGCGTCGTGCCCACTCCTTTGGGGTCGACGGCGGTGATGTCGATGCCGTAGACCTTCTTCAATCCCGGTTCGCAGTACGGGCGTTGCACGCATTCGTCGCCCGCGGCGAGGCGTACCGGCAGGCCGGAGCCGCCGAGGTCGCTGAGTGTCTTGAGCCGGTGCTGCCGGGCGTAGGACGCGGTGACCGCGAAGGCGTTCTGGTCGACCGCCTTGCCCGGGGCGAGAACGGTGAGGCCGCGCGGTGTGGCGAGGTCGCGCAGGGCCCGCATGGTGGTGTCGAGGTCGGGCGAGCCGACGGGCTTCGCGTCGGCGCCGTTCTTCTTGGCGTTCAGCCAGTCCGCGAACGTCGCCGCGTACTCGGGGACGACATCGATCTGCCCCGATTCCAGGGCCGGTTCATAGAGTTCGCGGTTGGCCACGGAGAGGATCTCCGCACCGTATCCGGCCTTGTTCAGGAGCAGCGAGTACATCTGGGCCAGCAGATCGCTCTCCGTGAATCCCGCGGAGCCGACGACCAGGTGGCGGCTGTCGCCGGGCGGCGCGGTGACCTCGCCCTGGGTCTCCAGGGACGGCCCGGACGCGCAGCCGGTCAGGATAACGAGCGCGACGGCGGCCGGCAAGGTCGGTCCGGTGCGCCGCCTCATCCGGCGCGCCCCTTCCCCCGCGCCCGCGCCCGCGCCGGTGCAAGACGCTCACCGGCCTCGAAGAGTGCCTCGACGAGCAGAGCGAACGCGGCGACCAGGACGGCACCCGCGACGACCTGGGGAGTGCTCGCGAGGTTGAAGCCCGCCGTGATGATGCGGCCGAGTCCCCCGCCGCCGGCGAGCGCCGCGATGGTCGCGGTGGCGACGAGCTGTACGGCGGCGATCCGCACCCCGCTGAGCACCAGCGGCATCGCGAGCGGCAGTTCGACGCGCCACAGCATCTGCCGCCCCGTCATCCCCATGCCGCGCGCGGCCTGCACGATGCTGCGGTCGACACCGCGCATGCCCACGTACGCGTTGGTGAGCAGCGGCGGCACGGCGAACAGTACGAGTGCGACGACGGTGGGGCCTTCGCCCCAGCGTCCGATGGGAGTCAGGAGCAGGAGGACGAGGACCGCGAAGGTAGGCACCGCTCGGCCTACGTTGGAGATGTTCACGGCGAGCGCCCCGCCCTTGCCGAGGTGGCCGAGGACGAGCGCGACGGGCAGCGCGATCAGACAGCTGATCAGCAGGCACACCACGGTGAGGACGAGGTGCTGGGTGAGGCGGTGCCAGATGCCGTCGTCGCCCGACCAGTGCGCCGCGTCGGTGAGCCACTGCCAGGCCTCGCCGATGGTGTTCATGAGCGGGCCGCCCTCGACGCCCTCGTCCAGGGGGTGAGGATCCGTTGCACGCCGAGCAGCAGCAGATCGGCGGCGACGGCGATGACGACGCACAGCACGGATGCGGTGAGCACCTGCGCCTTGAAGTACGTGTTCATGCCGGCGTAGATGAGGTTGCCGAGCCCCCCGAAGCCGACGATCGCGCCGACCGTGACGAGGGAGACGGCGGAGACGGTGGCGATCCGCAGGCCCGCCATCGCGGCGGGCAGCGCGAGCGGCAGTTCGACGGTGAGCAGCAGCCGGATCGGCCCGTAGCCCATGCCGCGGGCGGCCTGGCGGGTGTCCTCGGGGACGCCGCGAAGACCGGCGAGGATGTTGCGGACGAGCAGCGTCAGTGAGTACAGGACGAGCCCGGCGACGACCAGGGAAGCGGACAGGCCGTACATGGGGAGCAGCAGCGAGAACATCGCGAGCGAGGGGATCGTGTAGAGGATCGTGGTGAGCGCGAGCACCGGGCCCGCCACGAGCGCCCAGCGGCGGGCGATGACGGCGAGCGGCACGGCCACGACGAGCGCGATGAGGACGGAGAGTGCCGTCAGCTCCAGATGCTGGACGACCGCGTCGAGGATGATCTGGCGGCGGGTGCTCAGATACTCACCGCAGATCCACTCGTTGCGCGCGAGGCAGTCGTCCGGGGGCGCGGTCACCTGTCCATTTCAGCGGGCGGCGACGGGGGACGGCGCGTTCTGGTCACCCGTACGGGCGGCGGGGCGGTTCCCGCACGAGGGAAATCCTGGGGTCCGGTGCGATCGGGAGGCGGCGCCCCGGACCCCAGTGGCCGTCAGATCCTGCGGCGACGGAAGAAGACGAAGCAGGCGGCGGTGATGCCCACCGCGGTCAGGCCCGCGAGGGTCGGCGCGATGCCGCTGTCGCCGTCCGTTGCGGCGGCGGTGTTCTCGGCGTTCAGCGCGACGGCGTCGTCCTTGGCGGGGTTCTGCTCGCCCGGGGTGTCGCCGCCGTGGCCGTGGTGGCTCACCGTGGACTGGGACGCCCCCGCGTCGAGCTGCTTCTCGGTGGGCGACTTCGGGGTCCCCGCGGTCTGCGCGCCCTGGCCGAAGACCACGTCGGAGCAGCTGTAGAACGCCTCGGGGCTGTCGTTGCGCTGCCAGACCTTGTAGAGCAGGTGACGGCCCGACTTGTTCGGCAGGGTGCCGGAGAACTCGTAGTAGCCGGTCGTCGACGTCCTGGCCGTGGCGGTCGTCGCCACCGGGGCGGCTTCCAGGTCGGACCACTTCAGCGGTTTCGTCGGGTCATAGCTGTCTTTGGTGATGTACACGGTCATGGTGCCGGGATGGGCGGCGGTGACACGGAACTTGAAGTCGAAGGCGCCTGCGGACACCTGCGTGGCGGGCCAGTCGGTGCGGGGCCAGTCGAGCGCCTTGTACTTCTCGCGGTTCGCCGAGCACAGCTTGCCGTCCGGGATGAGCTGCTGGTGCTGGCCGTTGGCGTTGGCGATGTTCACCTCGTTCCAGTCGTAGAGCGGCTGGGTGCCGCTCGCCGCGATGAGGTCCTTGCACACCTGGGACTTGGGGGTCTCGGGGCCTTCGGCGTAGCAGGCCGCGACACGGCTGACCGGGTTGAACACCGCGCCGTGCGCACTGGCCTGGCCCGGCGTGACCGAGACGAGCAGCGCGGACGCCGCGCCGAGCGCGCCCAAGGAGGCGGCCTTGCGTCGAGCGGACATGGTGGGACTCCATTCTGCTGCGGGGTGCGCCGGGGGCCGAGGGGCGTGTGAGAGGAGGGTGGCATTGGCCTAGACCAAGCGGCAAGAGGTCTGCACCAATAATCTGCGCACCCCCCTGGCGACACCTCTACCGGCACCCGGCATCGGCAATCCCCGGATCGAGTGGTTCGATCCGCCAGAGTGAATCGAACGCAAGATCACGGCCCGATGGCCCGGCATCCCGGCCCTCTGCGCCCGGCTTCGAACTTCAGCCCGAGACATCGCTCCCACGTCACCGTTACGCACCACCGCTCGACCCCGTTTCCCGAGCGTCTGTCCGTACCGATGCCGCCAGGGAGCCCCATTGGAACTGCATGCCAACATCGTCGGTGTTCACCTTGTGTTCGAGCGGGCGGGCAGGGTCTTGCTCGGGCTGCGCTCCCCCGAATCCGCCTACGCCCCCGCCACCTGGCACCTTCCGGCCGGTCATCTCGAACGGGAATCGGCCACGGCGT
Organism: Streptomyces sp. NPDC086554; assembly: GCF_040686095.1. NCBI lineage: Bacteria > Bacillati > Actinomycetota > Actinomycetes > Kitasatosporales > Streptomycetaceae > Streptomyces > Streptomyces sp. NPDC086554. The sequence goes on along the minus strand of NZ_JBFBJK010000032.1, from coordinate 76,485 downwards.
GTGCCGTGCGTGAGGCGGGCGAGGAGCTCGGCGTCGCCATCCACGAGCAGGACCTCCGGCTCGTCCACATCGTCCACCACCGGGACGGCGGCGACGGCAGGGCCCGGATGCAGCTCCTCTTCCACGTCCTCGACTACTCCGGCACCCCGGCCATCCGCGAACCCGATCGCTGCACCGCCCTGGAGTGGTGGCCCTACGCGGCCCTCCCCTCCCCGCTCGTCGACTACACCGCCGTCGCGCTGACGGGCATCGCCGCGGGCCGTACGTACACGGAGATGGGGTGGGCGGCCGCATGACAAGCCAGAACACCGGCCCCGCTGCCACCACGTCCCCGCTGCCCCCTCCCCCACCCGCGGAGATCAGGTTCGAGGGAAACCCCGGCAAGAACCCCCTCGGCGAGGCCTCCTTCCGGGACATGTGCTCGCGCCTGCCATCCGTCCTCGCGCACACGACCCGCATGGCGTGGGATGCCGACCGCCGTGCCGTGCTGCTGCTCCTCGTCTGCCAGCTGCTCATCGGCGCCGGCGCGGCCGTGCAACTGGCCTTCACCGCCACGGCCATGCAGCCCCTCCTGGGCGGTGGCCCCGCCGCCGACCGGCTGCGCTCGGCGCTGCCCGCCCTGCTCGTCATCGCCCTCGCGGCCGCCGTCACGCGCGTCGCCACCGCGCTCTCCTCGTACGCGGACGGCCGGATCACCCCGCGGCTTACCACCGGCGCCGACAGCGCCCTCGTCGAGGCGGTGTGCCGCGCCGAGGCCGCCGCGTACGCGGAACCGGGGTTCGCCGACCGGCAGGAGGCTGCCGAGATGGGCGTGACCCGCAGCCAGATGATGGTGCGGGACGCGACGCGCTTCACGGCCGCCCTGGTCCGCATGGTCACCGCGAGCGGCGTGCTCTCCGTGCTGCATCCGCTGATGTTCCCGCTGCTCGTCCTCGCCGTCGTGCCCGCCGGGGCCGGGGCCGTCCTCTCGGCGCGCGTCACCTACGAGACGCACTACGCCAACGTCGGCGACCGCAACGTACGCCAGATGATGCGGTGGTGGTCGACCACCCCGAAGTTCAGCGACGAGGTGCGCGCCAACGGCATGACCGGGTTCCTGATCCACTGGTACCGCGCCCTGTCCGCCCGGATCGACCGGCGCACCCTGGCGGCCGCGCCCCGGATGCTGCGCATCGTGCTCGCCAGTTCCGCCCTGGGCGGGATCTTCCTCGTCGGCACCTGGGCGACGCTGGCCTGGCTCACCGTCACGGGACGTGTGGACCTCGCCGTCGCGGCGACGGCGGTCGTCGCCGTCCAGACGTCCCTCTCCGCGCTCTCCGAGCTGGTGATCCACGGCGCGGCGATGTTCCACACCGGTCTGTACCTCGCCGACATGCGCTCGTTCCTCGGCTTCGCCCATCAACTCGCCCCCGAGCGCGGCCGGTCGACGGCTCCGGAGCAGGTGGTGGAGATCCGTGTCGACGAGGCGGTCTACCACTACCCCGGCAAGGAGAACCCGGCCGTCGACCATGTCTCGCTCACCCTGCGCCGTGGCGAGATCGTGGCCGTCGTCGGGGAGAACGGCTCGGGCAAATCCACCCTCACGCGCCTGATCACCGGCATCTTCCTCGCCGACAAGGGCCGGGTGACCTGGGACGGAGTCGATCTCGCGACGGCGGACCCGGACACCGTGTGGTCCCGCACCGGTCTGGTCGCGCAGAACTTTGCCCAATGGCCGCTGCGCGCCCGGGAGAACGTGACGCTCGGCCAGCCCCGCACCCTCGACGACGGTCCTGTCTGGGACGCCGTCGACACCGTCGGCATGCGCGCCGCGATCGAGCAACTGCCGCACGGCCTCGACACCCTGCTGGCCCGTGAGCTCTGGGGCGGCTGCGAGCTCTCCGGGGGACAGTGGCAGCGGCTTGCCTGCTCACGCGCCCTCTACCGGCGGCCGCCCGTGCTGATCCTGGACGAGCCGACGTCCCAGATGGACGTCCGCGGCGAGCGGGCCGTGCTCGACGCGCTCAGGGCGACCGCCCCGGACCAGATCACCATCGTCGTCACCCACCAGCTGGAGAACACCAGGGTGGCGGACCGGATCGTGGTGATGCGGCACGGCCGGATCACGGAGCAGGGCCACTACGACGACCTGGCCCACGGAGGGGGCCTCTTCGCGGAGCTGCTCGCCCTTTCGAAGGACCGCTGAGGGCCAGCACTACACATAAAGAAAAAATAAGCGCAGAATGGATATGCGCGACGACTATGCCGCGATAGCTGTTCAGGCCTGCTCGAATCATCAGAGGAGACGAGTCTCATGGCCGACGTCTCACACAGGGGCGACATCACCCATCACCCCGATGTATCCGAGATGCGGGATCGGTACGCCCGCGTGCTCGGCGGTCACGATGTGGCACTCGTGGACGGGCCTGTGTTCCTCACGGGCCTCTTCTGTGCCATATCCCCGTGGACGATCCACTTCGCCGCCAACCAGCCCACACTCGCGACGCACAACCTGATCATGGGCATCGCGATAGCCGTGCTGGCGGTCGGGTTCACCGTCACCCCGGCCAGGATGTACAGCCTGAGCTGGGCCATGTGCGCCATGGGCGTATGGATGATCGTCTCTCCGTGGGTGGTGGGCGACAGCCCTGACACGGGCGTCATCCTCACCAACGTCATCATCGGCGGTCTCACCTTCGTCCTTGGCCTCGCCTGCACCGGCGCGGCGGCGAAGGAGGGCCGGCAGCCAAGCACACCTTGACGGAGGTCGAGGACTGAACGAAGGCGGTGGCTCCCGGTCGATCACGGCCGGGAGCCGCCGCTCGCCGTCTCAGGCCGCGCGGTGCGCGCGCCCCTGATGGTCGCGGACGATGGCCGCGTAGCGGTGGCCGCCGCCCTTGCGGGCAGCACTCGCGCACGCGGCGAGGTGCCGGACCGGATAGTCGGCGCGCTCCGGGTCGTCGACCGTGCCGTCGGGCCGTACGACGTCGGGGTACGCCGAGCCGTTCTCGGTGACGTACAGCTTGCGCGCCCCGTACGCGTGGGGCGCGGGTCCGGTGGGATCGTCGACCACGGCGGCCGGGAAGTAGTAGTTCAGGCCCAGCCAGTCGAGCGGCCCCGCCATGGTCGCCAAGTCCCCTGCCTTCTCCGGGAGTTCGACCCCGTACACCTCGCGCATGTCGGCGGGAAAGCCGAGGCCGTGCCGACGGCGGTCTCGAACTGTGACTCGTCGGCCACCTGGGGCAGCGGCGCGGTGCTCTTGGCCAAGGTGTCGCGCAGGACCAAGTGCGAGGCGGAGCAGGCCGGAAGGAACCACATGGCAGGGCAGCACAACGGGCGTACCGTGCACGACCTGCGGCGGGAGAACCGCGCCGCCGTGCTGCGGCGGCTGTACTTCGACGGGCCGATGAGCCGCTTCACGCTCGGGCCCGCCACCGGGCTAAGTTCAGGTTCCATCAGCAATGTGGTGGCCGAGCTGGTGGCGGAGGGCCTCGTGGAGGGGGCGGGCAGCGTGGAGTCCGACGGCGGCCGGCCCCGCACCCTGCTGCGCGTGGCACCGGACCGCGGCCGACTGATCGGCGTGGACGTCGGCGAGACCCGGGTCCGCGTCGAGCTCTTCGACCTGTCACTGTCCGAACTCGCCTGCGCCGAGCGCCCGTTGACCCTCAAGGGCCACGACGTGGAAGGCATCGCGGGACACATCAGGGACGGGATCACCGAGGTCCTCGGCGCGGCGGGCGGCGCGCACGACGCCCTCATCGGCGTCGGGATCGGCGTACCGGGAATCGTCGCCCGCGACCCCGAACTCGGCGCGGTGGTGCACGGCCAGACCATCGGCTGGGACGCGGTGCCGCTGGAGTCGCTGCTCCGCGAGACGGGCCAACTCCCCGACTCCGTCCCGTATTTCATCGACAAAGGCGCCAAGACGCTCGGCCAGGCGGAGATGTGGTTCGGCGCCGGGCGCGGCACCCGCAACGCGGTGGTGGTCCTCTTCGGCTCCGGTGTGGGCGCATGCGTGGTGACCGAGGACGCGAAGCAGGGCCGCGCCGTCGAGTGGGGACACCTCACGGTGCGCGTCCGCGGCAGACGGTGCCGGTGCGGGGCGCTGGGCTGCCTCGAGGCGTACGCGGGGGCGGAGGCGCTGCTCGAACGGTGGCAGGAGGCGGGCGGACGGCTGCCCCGGGGCTCCGACGAGGAGGGCGCGCTCACCGCCATGCTCGGCGCCGCCTACCCGGACGGCGACCGCGCGGCCGACCCGACGGCCCTGGCGGTCCTGGAGGAAACCGCCGAGTACTTGGGAGCGGGTCTCTCCGACCTCATCAACCTCTTCCAGCCCGAGCGCATCCTGGTCGGCGGCTGGGCCGGACTCCAGCTCGGCCAGCGCTTCCTCACGGCGGTCGAGCGCCACATCCCCACCTACGCCCTCGCCTACCCCGCGGACCGGGTCACCATCGGCCTCGGCCGCCTCGGCCCCGACGCGGTGACCATCGGGGCGGCGACGCTCCCGCTCGCCGATTTCTTCGCCCGGGGCGGCCGCCGCGCGGCGTCGGCGCCCGAGTCCGCGGCACCGGCATGGCAGACGGCGCTGGAGGGGCGAACGCCCAAGTGACAGGTCTTGCACCGCCCTTGGGACCGGCCCATTCGGGTCGTTCTCGGCGTGACCAGGCGCGCGGACGCCACCGCCGTCCGGCGTTTCGGGTAACGGTGGCCTGGCCCCGATCACTTCGACAGGAGAACCGCAGTGCGACCTCACGGTGCCCCGGACGACACGAGCTACACCGCCGAGTCGAGCGGCTGCCTCGTCAAGGGAACAGCCGACAGCGACACCCTGAACGCGACGTACACCGTGTCCGTCGACGCATGACCTCGTTGCTCGATCGCGCCGCCGCCCGGCTCTTCCCCGAGGACAGCGAGCATCACGGGGTGCTGCCCCCGCTGCTCGTCGTGCTGACCTTCGTCACCGGTCTGGTGGACGCCGTCAGTTATCTGGGTCTCGACCATGTCTTCGTCGCCAACATGACGGGGAACGTGGTCTTCCTGGGGTTCGCGCTGGCGGGCTACGCCCAGTTGTCCGCCGGCGCGTCGCTCCTCGCTGGTGGCGCGTTCATGGCGGGCGCGTGGGCGGGAGGACGGCTCGCGCCGCGAGTCGCGGACCGGGGGCGGTTGTTCGCGGTGCTCGTCGCGGCGCACGCCGTGCTGGTGGCCGCGGCCCTCGTGGTCGGCCTCGCCGTCGATGTCGATCACGTACTGATCGCGCTCCTGGCCCTCGGGATGGGGCTGCAGAACGCGGTCGTCCACCGCATCGCCGTGCCCGACCTGACCACCACGGTCCTCACCCGCACCCTGACCGGCCTCGCCTCCGACCGGCCCGGCCCGGCGACCCTGCGCAGATCCCTCTCCGTCGCCGCGATGTTCACCGGCGCCCTGACAGGCGGTCTGCTGCAACTCGACCACGGCACACCGGCGGCGCTCGCGCCCGCCCTCGCCCTGCTCGCCGTCGTCGCACTGGCGGCGGCGCTCTCCCGGCGTACCAGGAAGGTGCCGTCGTGAGCGGTGCGGGCTAGGAATTCTCCTCGACGAGCCGGGCGAGGTTGGCGAGGGCCATGCGGGTGCCCGTCTCGTTGTCGGCCGCCGGGATCACGTCGGGGATCCCCTCGTGCTCGATCAGCACATCGGTGCCGCCGTCCGCGCCGTCGGTGAGTGTCGTCGTCATCGTCATGGTGCCGCGCAGCGCGGGATCCTCGGCCTCGAACGCGAGGACCTCGACCACCCGCTCGTCCGGGACGAGTTCGGCGAAGTGGCCGTGGTACGTGTCGGTGTGCTCGGTCTGCGGGGCCGACTTCCCGGCGCCGTCCGGCGCGTCGTAGGTCAGCGACACGCGGAACTCGCCTCCTTCGCGGGCGTCGAACGCGTGCACGTGGCCGGTCATGCCGGTCGGCACCCGCCATCGGGCGATGGCGTCCGCGTCGACGAGCGCCCGGTAGACGGCCGGGCGGGATGCGTTCACATGCCGGGAGATCCGCGTCGCGTACATGCGCGTCAACGTAGCAAGGTCGGCGTGATTCGGGCATCGCGCCCGATTCTGTCCCGCAGCGCGCGGGGCGTGAGTGCCGGGGTGAGGGGCGAGGGGGCGGCGGAGGCCGGGCAGGCGCCAGTTGTTCTCAGGACCCGGCCGGGCTGCTGTGGGTGCGGTGGCCCCGGGGGCGCGGCCCCGCCCGCTCGCGGTGGGGTGCGGGAGCGAGCCGATGTCCTGTGTGCCGTACGAGATGTGAGAGGCCGTCAGACGGCGGTCTCGGCCCGCCGTTCACCGGTCCGGCGGCCTCAACGCCCGGTCGGCGCAAAAGGCTCATTGCGGCACTTGTCAGGCAGCAGTAGAAGGGGCATTGACCCAAAACGTTGCGGCCGCGGCGTCCTGAAAGGCATCACAGCGCAGCTCGAACAGCGCAGCCCGAACATCGCAGCTCTGAGAGAAGCCGGGTGATCCAGAATGGCGCAAGATCCACACACCGCAGTGACGAACGAGCCGGAAGACAGTGCGGTAACGCTGGCCGCTGAGCAGGAAGCGGTCCTGCAGCCGCCGTCCGAGGGGACGCAGGGCGAGACGCAACACCCGACGGGTGAGGGGCTCGAGCACATCGAGGGCTACCGCAGGCCGGAACACTTCGCGCCGGAGGCCTGGACGGCCCCGACCGCCACGCTGCCCGACATTGGGGAGGCGTCGTTCGGCCCACCGCCGCTGGCCCCGGAGACGGTGCACGGCCCCGATGACCGCGTACAGATCAACAACACCAGCGTCTACCCGTGGCGCGTCCACTGCTACCTGCTGATCACCGCCCGTGACAACGCGCTCTACCAGGGCACCGGCTGGCTGCTCGGACCGCACACCCTGGCCACGGCCGGGCACGTGGTCTACATCAAGGGCAGCGGCGTGGCGGGCCGCGACGGCTGGGTGAAGAGCATCCAGGTCATGCCGGGCCGCAACGGCGCCTCACTGCCGTACGGCAGCATCACCTGCACGAGCTTCCGGTCGGTGCTTGGCTGGACGCAGAACGGCGACGAGAACTTCGACTACGGCGCCATCATCACGCCCTCCAACATCGGCTCCACCACCGGCTGGTTCGGCTTCGGCGTATGGTCGGACTCGGATCTGCTCAAGACCACCGGCAACATCGCAGGCTATCCGGGCGACAAGCCGTCCGGGACCATGTGGTACGCGGCACGCGGGATCGACTCGGTCGCACCGCGCAAGGTGTACTACGACATCGACACCGCGGGCGGCCAGAGCGGCAGCTCCGTCTACCGCATCGACAGCAACGGCCGCTACGGCTTCGCGATACACGCCTACGGCGGCTCCCGCGTGAACTCGGGCACCCGGTTCACCACCCCCGTCTTCAACAACTACGTGGCATGGAAGGCATGAGCGAAGGCCTATGAACGGCAGCGGTTCGGCAGTACAGATCACCGGCGTCGTCCGCGACGCTTCGGGCGCGCCGGTGGCGGGTGCTCACGTCCTGTTCACGGACGGGCCCCGGCCGCTGCCGGACATCGCCGCCGTGTCGGACACCGAGGGACGCTTCTTCCTCACCGCGCCCACCGCGGGCGCGTACACGCTCACCTGCCGGGCGGACCCTCTCATGGGCCCGTCCGGCACCGCCGATGCCACCGTCCGGGTCGGCGCGACCACCGGGGGCGCCGTCACCGAGCCGGTACGGGTCGATCTGACGATCGGCTAGAGGCCTCGGCCAGAGACTGTGGCCCTTCGTTCAGCCCCGCTCGAAGACGGCGACCGTCCGTGCGGGGACGTTGAAGGTTCCTGAACTCCGCTCGTACGACGATGACTTGACCACCGGGTCGGCGCCCTTCGCCTGGACCGGGTGCAGGGCGTAGGCGGTGTCCGCGTGCGCCGCGACGCGCTGGGTCTGCGCATCCGGCGTGGCGTTGAAGACGATCACCAGGTCGCCGAGCTCCATGGTGATGACGCCGGGTGTCTCGGCGGAGGTCCCGGAGAGCGGGAAGGAGAGCCGGGACTGAACCTGGTCGGCGGTCGCCAGGGAGAACGCGGGCTCGGTCGCGCGCAGCTTCACCAGGTCCTGGTACGCGGCCGACGCTCCGTCGATCTCCGCGCATCCCGGGGTCAGGGCGCTGGACGTCAACAGAGGCTTTCCGTAAGGCCACTTGTCCTTGTTGTCGGCGGCCGGGGGAAGGCCGCGCCCGAAGCCGTTGCCGTCCTGGCAGTTCCAGTGGATGGCGTTGAACCAGTCCCCGCTGTCGTAGGAGTTCCGGTCGAGGGACTTGGAGCGCAGCAGGTCGCTTCCGGCCTGGGAGAGGGAAGGGCCTTGGGCGAGGGTCGCGGTGGCCATCGCGAGCACCTGCATACGGGAGCGCTCGGCCGGAGTCGTGTCCGCCGGGAGCTTGAAGGCGAGCGCGTCGTACAGCGATTCGTTGTCGTGGGCGTCGGCGTAGGAGAGGGCGTCGCCGGGGGCGGCAGCGTATCCGGCCGGGGCGCCGTTGTAGTCGACCTCCGAGCCCTTCACGCGGCGGCCGGTGGAGTCCGTGAAGGTGTACCCGGCGAGGTTGCCGGTGAGGGCCACCTTGAGGAGGTCCTGGTAGTGCAGGAGTCGGGCCTTCTGTTCGGCCGGAGTTCCGTTGGCCTTCGAGGAGTTGGGGTCGGTGTACAGGCCGCTGGCGAAGCCCTGGACGCCCGGGTCCTCGTCGAAGGGTCCGCCGCCGCGCACCGCGTCGCGGCCACGGTCGGAGAAGGTGGCGATGCCGGTGCCCGCCATGTTCTTCTGGGTGGCCTGCACGAAGCGGGCGTCGTCGGCGATCTCGCCGAAGTTCCAGCCCTCCCCGTAGAGGACGATCTTCTTGCCGTCGACGCCGTCCTTCTCCGAGGTCAGCGCGTCGAGGGCCTTGCGGACGGCGAGGATGTTGGCCTTGGGGTGGTGCCCCATCAGGTCGAAGCGGAAGCCGTCGACCTTGTACTCCTTGGCCCAGGTGACCATCGAGTCGACGACGAGCTTGCCCATCATGGCGTTCTCGGGCGCGGTGTTGGCGCAGCAGGTGGAGGTCGCGACGGTCCCGTCGGCGAGCAACCGCTGGTAGTAGCCGGGCACGATCTTGTCGAGTACGGACTTGTCGGCCTGGCCGCTCGCGACGGTGTGGTTGTAGACGACGTCCATCACGGTGCGCAGGCCGGAGCCGTTCAGGCCCTGGACCATCCGCCGGAACTCGACCGTGCGCCGGGTGCCTTCCGGGTCGCTGGCGTAACTGCCCTCCGGCACGGTGTAGTGCAGCGGGTCGTAGCCCCAGTTGTAGGCGTCCTTGGCCGCGGTCTCGGTGACGCAGGCCTGCTGCTCGTCGGAGTACGGGGCCGGTGCCGTCAAGTCACAGTCGGGGGTGGCTTGTTCGGAGGCGCGCTCCGGGATGGTACCGATGTCGAACGCGGGCAGGAGGTGCACGTACGACGTGCCCGCGCCCGCCAGCTTCCGCAGGTGCTTCATGCCGTCGGACGCGGTGTCCGTGAACGCCAGGTACTTGCCCGGGTGCTTGGCCGTGCGGTCCTCCACGGAGAAGTCGCGGATGTGCAACTCCTGGATCTGCGCGTCCCGCAGCGGCGTCGTCTTCGGCTTCTTCAGCCGGTCCCACCCGGCGGGGGCGAGCTTCGGGTCGTCGAGGTCGACGGCGATGCTGCGCTCCGAGTCGGCGGTGAGCGCGGTGGAGTAGGGATCGGTCACCTTGTTCGTGACGACCTTCTGAACGCTGGGCGCCCACACCTTCACCACGTACCGGTACGACTTGCCCGACCAGCTCTCGGCGCCGGTGGCGGTCCACACCCCGCTCGCGTCGTCGCGCCGCATCGGCACGCTCTTGCCGTCGAGTTCGAGGACCACGGACTGGGCGGTGGGCGCCCACACGGCGAGCGTCGTGCGGCCGTGGCGGAACTGCGGGCCCAGGGTCGCCTTGGTCGCGGCCGCGCTGTAGAGGTCGTCGAGGACGCCCTGCGTCTGTACGCCGGTGGCAGCAACGAGCTTGCCGTCGGCGGCGCTGCGGGTGGCGACGAGCTGGCCGGTGAGCGCGCGGCGTACACGGTCGCGGTCGCGCGGGTCGACGGCGAACGCCGCGTAGCTCTTCAGGTGCGGGTACTTCTTCTTCTGGGCGTCGGTGAGGCCGCCTTCGGCCGGGGTCAGGCGTATGCGCTGCCCCCCGCCGGAAAGCTTGCCGTCCCGCACGGTGAGCCGTCCGTCGCGCGAGTACACCAACTCCTGTGTGGCGGCGTCGCCTTGGACGTCCCAGGCGAGGGTGTTCCGGTCGATCCACTGGGCCTTGGACTTGGCCGGGTCGAGCTCGGCGGCCGCGTCGGCGGCGGCGACCGACGCCGTGGGAACTGCGGCCACCGAGGATGTGAGGGGCGCGACCACGGCGAGCAGGGCGAGAGCCGTGGTGACGACGGTGCGGCGCGGGGAGCCGGTCAAGGGTGCTTCTCCTTAGTGCGGAAGGTGCGGCCGCCCGGCGGCGGGGAGGAGCCGGGCGGCCCGATTCGGGGAGCGCGAGTGCCGTGGGACGGCACTCAGCAGCTCTTGGCCCCGGCGTGCAGGGCGAGGGCGGTGTTCGCCGGCACGGTTGCCGTGAACCGGCCGGAGGCATTCACGGTGACGCTCTTGCCGCTCTGGACGTCGCAGTAGCTGCCCGCGGCGAGGGACGTCTGGAAGGTCTGGCTGACCGATGAACCCTCGTGGTTGATGACCACGTACGCCTTGTCACCGCGGCCGAACGCGATGGCGTTGTTGCCGTTGTCCCACCAGTTCGTCACGCCCGTGCCGCTCGCGGTGTTGCGGAACCCGACCATGCTTCTGATCTCGGGCCAGGCGTGCTGGCACTTCCAGCCGTCGCTGTAACAGGCGTTGACCTGACCGCCGTTGGGTGATCCCGCGTCGTTGCTGGTGAACTCGTAGCCGGAGTGCACGTCCGGGCTGCCGTAGGGCAGAGCCAGCATGAAGACATGGGCGAGGGTGTAGTTCGCGCCGTCCTTGTAGCTGAGGGTCTGGCCGTGGCGCTCGGTGTCGTGGTTGGCGACGAAGACCGCGGAGGAGCCGCTGGGCATATAGCCCCAGCCCTCGCCGAAGTTCTTCAGGTAGGCGAGCTTCTCGTTGTTGAAGACGCGCTTGAGGTCCCAGCCGTAGCGGAACTCCTGGGCGTCGCCGGTGGCGGTGTACTCGCTCGGGGAGACCGCCTCGCCCGCACCGTGGATCGTCTCCTGCTTCCAGTAGACGCCGGGGTTGCTCAGCCGGGACTTGATGTTCTTCAGGTCGTCTACGGGGATGTGCTTGGCCGCGTCGATCCGGAAGCCGTCGACACCCAGGGACAGCAGGTCGTTGAGGTAGGCCGCGATCCTTCCCCGGACGTACTCCTCGCCGGTGTCGAGGTCGGCGAGCCCGCCCAGTTCGCAGTTCTGGACGTTCCAGCGGTCCTGGTAATTGCTGATGTCCGCCTGGCAGTTGTCCATGTCGAAGACCGAGTACGTGCCCGGGTAGTCGTACTTGGTGAAGGCGGAACCCGCCGAGCCGGTGCCGGAGGCGTTCGTCATGTGGTTGATCACCGCGTCTGCGACGACCTTGACCCCGGCGGAGTGGCAGGTGTCGACCATGTTCTTGAACGCGGCCCGGTCGCCGAGCCGGGTACCGATCCGGTAGCTGACGGGCTGGTACGCGGCCCACCAGGCGTCGCCCTGGATGCGCTCCTGGGGCGGCGAGACCTGCACATAGCCGTAGCCGTCGGGGCCCAGGCGATCCGTGCACTCCTTGGCCACCGAGGCGAACTTCCACTCGAAGAGGACCGCGGTGACGTCCTTGCCGCCGGGCGGGGCGGCCTGTGCCGACGATGCCCCGCAGACGATACCGAAGGCGGCCCCCGCCATCAGGGCGAGCACGCCTGCCATCGGTCTGCGGGATCTGGTCTTCCGGACAGCCATGAAGGGCCTCCTGCAGCAGTGAGGGATGACCTTGTCCGGCAACGCGCCGTGCCCGTAAGGCCGTTGAAGGATGTTGCAGAAATATTTCAACGCCGTTTTCGGTCGAGACCGTACGACTCCCATGGACCCCGGTCAACCCTCTGGACACACTCTGGCCTCAGGGCCCGGCGTCTCTGGGGTTCCATGGGTTTTCATGCGCCGCAAAACCTTACGCAAGTGATTGCGACGGTGTTACGTTCAACCACATCCCGGTCCGAGCAGTCGGGGGACCCGGACAACGGGCCCCACGCGCCCGGCTGTTCGGACCGGGGCTCTGTTTCGCCGTTCCGCTCAGCGGCGTGGCTGCGCCGTGGAGCCGCGCACCACAAGCTCGGGCTGGAAGACGAACTCCGTGTGCTGCACCGGGTTTCCCTGGATCTCCTCGAGCAGCGCGCCCACCGCGGCGGTCGCCATCGCCTGCACGGGCTGGCGCACCGTGGTGAGCGGCGGGTCGGTGAACGCGATCAGCGGCGAGTCGTCGAAGCCGACCACGGAGATGTCACCGGGCACCGAGAGGCCCCGCTGGCGCGCCGCGCGGACGGCGCCGAGCGCCATCATGTCGCTGCCGCAGACCATCGCCGTACAGCCCTGGTCGAGCAGTGCGCTGGCCGCGGCGTGCCCGCCCTCGACCGTGAACAGCGTGCGCTGCACGAGCTGCTCGGCCTCCCCCTCTGCCAGGCCGAGAAGGTCGTGCAGCGCCGCAGTGAACCCCTCGGTCTTCCGCAGCGAGGGGACGTACCGGGTCGGGCCGATCGCCAGGCCGATCCTCTCGTGCCCCAGATCGACGAGGTGGCGCACGGCCATCCGCGCGGCCGCCCGGTCGTCCGGCGAGACGAAGGACACCGGGATGTGTTCGTTGAAGCCGTTGATGAGGACGAACGGCACGCCACGGCCTGCCAGTTCGAGGTACCTGGCGGGGTCGGCCGTGGTGTCCGCGTGCAGTCCGGAGAGGAAGACGATGCCACTGACCCGGCGCTCCTCCAACTGCTCGACCAGTTCGTCCTCGGTTGCGCCGTCCGGCATCTGGGTGCACAGCATCGGGGTGTAGCCGTGCCCGGACAGAACCTGCTCGATGACCTGGGCGAAGGCGGGGAAGATCGGGTTGCTCAGCTCGGGCACGACAAGCCCGACCAGGCCCGCGCTGTGCCGCTTCAGCCGCACCGGACGCTCGTAGCCCAAAACGTCGAGGGCCGCGAGGACCCGGCGCCGGGTGCCGGTCGCCACGCCCGGCTTGCCGTTGAGCACCCGGCTCGCGGTGGCCTCGCTGACCCCGGCCTGGGCCGCGATGTCCGCGAGCCGTGGGGCGGCGCGCACGGCGCCCCACGGCGGGGAGAACGTCACACCGCCCACCAGACGGTGGTGTCGGCGGGCAGCTGCACCTTGCCGGCTGCGGTCTCTGCGGGCTCCACCTCGGCGTTCGCGAGCAGGATCCGGCCGGGAGCCGGGATCCGCACCGCCGCGCCGGTGGTGTTCGCGGTGCACACGAAGCCCTCGCGGCGGAAGGCGAGCACGCCGTCGGGCGCGTCGAGCCACTCCAGCGAGTCGCCCGCGCCGAGCCCCGGCTCCGTACGACGCACGGCGAGCGCGCGGCGGTACAGCTCAAGCGTCGATGCCGGGTCACCGGTCTGCGCCTCGACGCTCAGCTCGCCCCACCCCTCGGGCTGCGGCAGCCAACTGCCGCCCGCGCCGAAGCCGTAACTGGAGCCGTCGACGGTCCACGGGATGGGCACCCGGCACCCGTCACGGAACCCGTCCTGGCCGCTCGCCCGCACGAACGACGGGTCCTGGCGCACCTCGTCCGGCAGGTCGGTGACGTCCGGAAGACCCAGCTCCTCGCCCTGATAGACGTACGCCGAACCTGGCAGCGCGAGCATCAGGAGCGTCGCCGCGCGGGCCCGCCGCAGGCCGCGCTCGCGGTCGCCGGGCTCGCGCAACTGGGTGCCGAGCCCCGGCGGGTTGGCGAACCGTGTGGCGTGGCGTGTGACGTCGTGGTTGGAGAGCACCCAGGTGGCCGGGGCGCCGACGGGCCGCATGGCGGCCAGCGAGACGTCGATGACCTCGCGCAGCTCCGCGGCGTCCCAATGGGTGCCCAGGTACTGGAAGTTGAAGGCCTGGTGCATCTCGTCCGGGCGCACGTACGCCGCGGCGCGCTCGACTGTCGGGGTCCACGCCTCGGCGACGAGGATGCGTTCGCCCGCGTACTCGGACAGGACCTTGCGCCAGCTGCGGTAGATCGCGTGGACGCCGTCCTGGTCGAAGAACGGCATGGCGTCGTTGCCGAGCAGCTTCAGCTGGTCGCGCGTGCCGATGTCGGGCAGGCCATCGGCCTTGACCAGGCCGTGGGCGACGTCCACGCGGAAGCCGTCGACGCCCATGTCGAGCCAGAAGCGCAGGATCGAGCGGAACTCGTCGTGGACCGCCGGGTGTTCCCAGTTGAAGTCGGGCTGCTCGGGGGCGAAGAGGTGGAGGTACCACTCCCCGTCCGGGGTGCGGGTCCAGGCGGGGCCGCCGAAGATGGACTCCCAGTCGTTGGGCGGGAGTTCACCGTCCGCGCCCTTGCCCGGACGGAAGTGGTAGCGCTCGCGCAGGGGCGATCCGGGGCCCTCGCGCAGTGCGCGCTGGAACCAGTCGTGCTGGTCGGACGAGTGGTTGGGCACCAGGTCGACGATGATGCGCAGACCCAGGTCGTGGGCGTCGCGCACCAGGGCGTCCGCGTCGAGGAGACTGCCGAACATCGGGTCGATCGCACGGTAGTCGGCGACGTCGTAACCGGCGTCGGCCTGCGGCGAGGAGTAGAAGGGGCTGAGCCAGACGGCGTCGACGCCGAGGTCCCTGAGGTGCGGAAGGCGGGTGCGGATGCCTTCCAGGTCACCCATTCCGTCACCGTTGCCGTCGGCGAAGCTGCGCGGATAGACCTGGTAGATCACCGCGCCGCGCCACCAGTCCGTGTGCGTGCCGGAGGCGGGGGCTGCAGGGGCAGCGAGATGCTGGGTCATGTCTTCCCTGAGATCGAGAGTTCGAGAGACCGAGGGGGTGCGAGGGCGTGCGTGCGCGGGCTGTGCGGCGCCGGGGTCAGGACTTCGTCGCGCCGGCCGTGAGGCCGGAGACCAGGTGGCGCTGGACGAAGCCGAAGATCACCGCGGCGGGCAGCGCGACGATGACGGCCGATGCCGTCAACGAGCCCCAGTCGCTGGTGTATTGGTTCACGAAGGTCTGCAGGCCGCCCGCGAGCGTGAGGTTCTCCTCGCCGGTCATGAAGGCGGAGGCATACGCGACCTCGGCCCAGCCGGTGATGAAGCTGTAGAAGCCGGTGACGGCCAGACCGGGCTTGGCCAGCGGGACGATGAGCCGCCAGAAGGTGCCGAACGGGTTGAGCCCGTCCACCCGCCCCGCCTCGTCGATCTCCACCGGGATGGTGTCGAAGTACCCCTTCATCATCCAGGCGCAGAACGGCACGGCGATCGTCAGATACGTGACGACCAGGCCGATGGGCTGGTTGAGCAGGCCGAGGTTGGCCAGGAGGTTGTAGAGCGGCACGATGAGCACCGCGACGGGGAACATCTGGGTGATCAGGAGCATCCACATCAGCGGGCGCATGCCGGGGAACTTGAAGCGGCTGACCGCGTATCCGGTGGTCGCGGAGATGAAGACGCCGATCACCGTGGTCAGTCCGACGACGAGCAGCGAGTTGGCCACCCAGCTCAGGAACTCGGTGTCGTTGATGACGTGGCTGTAGTTGCCGAGCGTGAAGTCCTTCACGACGTCGGTGGAGAAGGCCTCGCTCTTCGGCTTGAACGAGGTGATCAGCAGCCACAGCGGCGGCAGGATCGCGACGGCGGAGGCGATCAGCAGGGTCAGGTGCAGGCCGACGGAGGCCAGCGGCCCGCGCTCGCCGCGCGGCCTGACCTTCTTTTTCGTAGGCGTGGTCGCACTCGTAGTCGTGGTCGAAGTCGTGCTCTTGGTGGTCATGGAGGTCACCACACCTCTCCCTGCTTGCGGAGCGCACGGCGGTAGACCACCGCGAAGAGTGAAAGGAGCAGCAGGATGATCACGCCCCAGGCGGCGGATCCGGCGAAGTCGCGCGGGCTCACGACGAACGAGAGCCGATAGGCGTACGTCACCAGGATCTCCGTGGCGTCTCCCGGACCGCCCCGGGTGAGCAGGAAGATCACCGGGAACATGTTGAAGGTCCAGATGCCGCTGATCAGGATGACCGTGCTGCTCACGGACCGCAGGCCCGGCAGGGTGATGTTGCGGAAACGCTGCCAGGCGTTCGCGCCGTCCATCTCCGCGGCCTCGTACAGCTCGCCGGGTATGGACTGCAGCCCGCCGAGCATGGCGACCAGCATGAACGGGACGCCGAGCCAGACGTTGACGGTGATCACCGAGAGCTTGGCCCAGGTGGGGTCGTTGAGCCACGGGATCGCGTCGATGCCGCCGCCGGCGAGGATCTTGTTGAGGATGCCGTTCTTCTCATTGAAGATCAGTCGCCAGGTGAAGACGGAGACGAAGGCGGGCACGGCCCACGGCAGGATCAGCGCCATCCGGTAGAAGGAGCGCCCCGCGAGCTTGCGGTTGAGCATGTTCGCCAGGATGAGGCCGATCCCGAAGGACAGCGCGACACAGGAGACCGTCCAGATGACGGTCCAGGTCAGGCGGTCCCAGAAGACGCCGTCCTGGAGGACCGCGGTGTAGTTGTCCAGGCTGACCGACTTGTACGTCGCCGGGATGTGGTTGACACCGATGGTGCGCTCGACGTTCGCCTCGTTGGCGTCGGTCGTCGACAGATAGAGGCCGCGCACCAGCGGATAGCCGACGATCACGCCGATCACGGCCACCACGGGGGCGACCATGGCCCACGCGTACCAGTGGGTGGACAGCGCCCTGCGCAGAGGTCCGGGGGTCTTGCCGGTCCGCGGGCCGCGGCCGCGGACGCCCTGGGCGTCCGCGGCCTTGGCCAGTGACTGGCTGCTGTCAACAGCCATTTACTTGTAGTCCTTCAGAAGCTTGCGGTAGGCGTCGCCGACACCCTTCGCCCCGCCCTCGGGCGAGGTCTTGCCGCTGAGCACCTTCTCCATCTGGAGCCGGATCGGCTCGAAGAGGGCGTTCGCCTCGGGGATCCACGGCCGCTCCACGGACTTGTCCACGGCCGGCTTGAAGAACTGCACCATCTGGTTGTCCTTGACGGACTTCACGTCGTAGACGGAGGTGCGGGTCGGCAGCAGGCTCAGCTTCTCGGTGGTCTGCTGCTGCACCTTGGCGGAGCTCATGTACTTGATGAACTCGTAGCTCGCGTCGAGGTTCTTGGAGCCCGCGTAGGCCGCGAGGTTCCAGCCGCCCTGCGGGGCCGCCTGCCGGTCGCTGCCGCCGGGGACCGGGGCGACACCGAGGTTGTCCTTGTCGCCCTTGAACTCCTTGCCCTGCAGGGCGCCCTCGATGGACCAGGGGCCGTCGAGCGCCATCGCGACGTCGCCGTCCTTGAAGGCGTTCAGCTGGTTGTTGTAGCCGTCGCTGGCGTCGGTG
The DNA here is from genome assembly GCF_040686095.1 of Streptomyces sp. NPDC086554. Taxonomy (NCBI): domain Bacteria; kingdom Bacillati; phylum Actinomycetota; class Actinomycetes; order Kitasatosporales; family Streptomycetaceae; genus Streptomyces; species Streptomyces sp. NPDC086554. Next base: position 58,976 of record NZ_JBFBJK010000032.1, on the reverse strand, counting down.
GTCGCCGCCTTGGAGTCGACCAGGTCCTTCATGACCTTGAACGCGGCCGCGCCCTGGGGGTCGTCGACGGTGATCTTCTTGTTCTTGGTGTCGAGGAGATCGCCGCCCTCTCCGTAGAGGTACGGGAGGTAGTAGTACGGGTCGTCGCCGCGCAGGTAGAGGCCGGTCTTGCCGGACTTCGACTTGATCTTCTTCGCGGCGCTCTTCACCTCGTCGAAGGTCTTGGGCGCCTCGACACCGGCGTCCTTGAGCATCTTCTTGTTGTAGAAGAGCGCCAGGGTGTCGATGGTCTGCGGGGCCGCGTACGTCTTGCCCTTGAACTTGGTGCTCGCCGCGGCCTGCGGGAGGTAGTCGCCCGCGTCGTCGAGCGCGGGGGTGCCCTCCAGCGGGGCGAGGTAGCCGAGGTTGGCGAAGTCCGCGACCCAGGCGACCTCGGTGCGCATCACGTCCGGGGCTCCGGAGTTGCCGCCCGCGGCGTTCTTGAACTTGGCGTTGGCCTCGCCGAACGCGACGCTCACATAGTTGACCTTGACGTCGGGGTGGAGCTTCTCGAAGCCCTTGGCGAGCTTCTCGTAGGTCCCCTTCTCCGCGTCGTTCGAGGTGTCCCAGAAAGTGACGGTGCCGGACAGCTTGCCCGAACCCTTCTTGCCACTGTCACCGTCGTCGCCACCGCACGCTGCCGCTGTCAAGGTCAGGGCCGCGACCAGCGCGGTGGCTCCTATGCCACGCCGCATGTGAACTCCTTCAACTGAACCCGAAGACAAGGGGAGACGGGACCCCGACGAGAGGTGTCTCCTACGAGCCGCACTGGACGCGGCGCCGGGTTGCCACGGAACGTAACAGGATTGAAAACCCGCCGAAAGACCTTGCGGGAAATTTCTGCAAGAGCTGTTGATCGTTACCGCCGCGTGTCCTGAAGGTTGCCGTCACGCCGCTTGACAGGCCACTTCTGGCGCCCCCGACTCGACCGTTCCGCCGCCGCAACCCTGCAAGTACCTTGCAGAGACGGACTTTCTGCAAGATTCGGCAGCCTGTGGGCAATCCGGCAGCCGCCCGGTACAGTCCCGTCCATGACCGCACGGCTCGTCGACATCGCAGCGCAGGCGGGGGTCAGCGAAGCCACGGTGAGCCGGGTACTCAACGGCAAGCCCGGAGTCGCGGCTGCCACCCGTGAATCCGTCCTGGCCGCGCTCGACATGCTCGGCTTCGAGCGCCCCTCGCGGCTGCGCCACCGCAGCAGCGCAGGACTGATCGGTCTGATCACGCCCGAGCTCGACAACCCCATCTTCCCCGCGCTCGCCCAGGTCATCGCCCAGGCCCTGACCCGCCAGGGCTACACGCCCGTGCTCGCCACCCAGACCCCGGGCGGCTCCACCGAGGACGAGCTCACCGACATGCTGGTGGACCGCGGCGTCTCCGGGATCATCTTCGTCTCCGGGCTGCACGCCGACACCACGGCCGACATGGAGCGTTACGAAGTCCTGCGCGGCAAGGGCGTCCCGTACGTCCTGGTCAACGGCTTCTCGCCGAAGGTGCAGGCCCCCTTCATCTCCACGGACGACCGGGCCGCGGCGCGCCTTGCCGTCACCCACCTCGCTTCCCTCGGCCACACCCGCATCGGGCTCGCCGTCGGGCCCAAGCGCTTCGTGCCCGTACTGCGCAAGATCGAGGGCTTCCAGATCGGCATGCGCGAGCGCCTCGGGATGTCGCCCGCGGAGTCGGAGGAGCTGATCGAGCACTCCCTCTACACGCTGGAGGGCGGCCAGGCCGCGGCGGGCACCTTGATCGGCCGCGGCTGTACGGCGATCGTGTGCGCCAGCGACATGATGGCGCTCGGCGCCGTCCGGGCCGCCAGGGAACGGGACTTGGCGGTGCCGCGCGACATCTCCGTGGTCGGCTACGACGACTCACCGCTCATAGCGTTCACCGATCCCCCGCTGACCACCATCCGCCAGCCCGTCCAGGCAATGGGCCAGGCGTCGGTCCGCACGCTCCTGGAGGAGATCGGCGGAACGCCCGCCCCGCACAGCGAGTTCGTCTTCATGCCGGAGCTGGTGGTGCGCGACTCGACGGCCTCGGGACGCCAGGACCAGCGGCCCGCCTGAGGTGTTGAGGTTTCAGGCCGGTGCACGCCGCCCTGTGCAAGCTGTGCAAGCTCATGACGGTTCTTGCAGAAAATCTTGACGAGTTCCTGCGCAAAAGGCAGGCTCGGCCGCGGAAATCCCCCCACGACAGCCTGGCGCGTGGCTGTCTTCGTGGGCACACCCGTGCCCGATCCTCGAAGGAGCCGCATCCATGCACCACCGATTCCGCCTGCTGGGCGGGGTGTCGGCCGGAATACTCGCCGCGGCCGGCCTCGCCACGTTCGCGCCCTGGCAGTCACAGGCGACACCCCCCGGCAAGAAGACCGTCACGGCCACGATGTTCGAGCGCCCGTTCAAGGACGTGGGCACGGCCTGCACCGATCAGCTCGGCCCTGCCGGTTACGGCTATGTCGAGGTGTCACCCGCCACCGAGCACATCCAGGGCGGCCAGTGGTGGACCTCGTACCAGCCCGTCAGCTACAAGATCGCGGGTCGGCTCGGTGACCGCGACGCGTTCGCCGGCATGGTCGAGGCCTGCCACAAGGCGGGTGTGAAGGTCATCGCGGACGCCGTCATCAACCACATGGCGGCCGGCTCCGGGACGGGCACCGGCGGCACCGCGTACACGAAGTACGGCTACCCCGGATACTTCCAGGACGCGGACTTCCACACCTGCCGCTCGAACATCAACGACTACACCAACCGCGACAACGTCCAGAACTGCGAACTGGTGGGCCTCGCCGACCTCGACACCGGCAGCGACGCGGTCCGCACCACGATCGCCGACTACCTCGGCGATCTGCGGTCGTTGGGCGTGGACGGCTTCCGCATCGACGCCGCCAAGCACATGGCGGCCGACGACATCGCCGCCATCAAGGGCAAGATGAGCGACCCCGGTTACTGGGTGTCGGAGGTCATCCATGGCGGGGGCGAGGCGGTCCAGCCCGACGAGTACACAGGCATCGGTGACGTCGACGAGTTCCGCTACGGCGGGCATCTCAAGAGCGCCTTCCAGGGCGGCTCCATCGCGCAGCTGAAGTCCGTCGCGGACGGCAAGCTGGGCAGCGGCTCTGCCCGTACGTTCGTCGACAACTGGGACACCGAACGCAACGGCTCGACGCTCACCTACAAGGACGGCGCGAGCTACACGCTGGCCAACGTGTTCATGCTCGCCTCCCCCTACGGCTCGCCCAACGTGTACTCCGGCTACGAGTGGTCCGACAAGGACGCGGGCCCGCCGAGCGGCGCCGACGGCTGGACGAACAAGCACGCCGACAAGGCGATCACCGGCCTCGTCGGGTTCCGCAACGAGGTGGGCTCGGCCGAGCTGACCGACTGGTGGGACAACGGCGGCAGCGCGCTGGCCTTCGGCCGCGGCGCCAAGGGATTCGTCGCCATCAACAACGGCGACGGCGAGCTCGCCCAGACCTTCGCGACGTCCCTGCCCGGCGGCACGTACTGCAATGTCGCCAAGGCCTCGCCGGACAGCTGCGACGGCCACACGGTCACCGTCGGCGACGACGGCAAGATCGAGACGAAGCTGCCCGCGCGCAGCGCCCTGGCCCTGCACACCGGGGCCAAGTCCGGCTGACGCCGTGCGTCGCGCGGGTGCCGCGGTTCCCAGGACGGCGGCACCCGCGCGACGATGACCGGATTCACCATCTAGGGAGTGGCATGACAGCGCAGTCCGACGTACGCACCAACCGTCTGCTGTACGGATGCATGGGACTCGGCGGCACCTGGGACACCACGCCGTACACCGCCGCCGACATCGCGCACGCCGAGGCATCGGTGGAGGCCGCGCTCGCCGTCGGCATCACGGCGTTCGACCACGCCGACATCTACCGGCACGGCAAGTCCGAAGCGGTCTTCGGCGAGGTCCTCGCCAGGGCGCCCGAGCTGCGCGGGCGCATCCTGCTGCAGACCAAGTGCGGCATCCGGCTCTCCGACGGCGACCGCCCCGGCCTGTACGACCTGCGGGAAGCGAGCATCGTCCGGCGCGTCGAGGAGAGCCTCACCCGGCTGCGCACCGATGTCATCGACGTACTCCTTCTGCACCGGCCCGACCCGCTGACGGGACCGGAAGAGATCGCGAAGGCGCTCGCCTCGCTGCACGGGCAGGGCCTGGTGCGCCACTTCGGCGTGTCCAACATGAGCGCGGCGCAGATCGCCCATCTGCAGGCGCATCTCGACGTTCCGCTGGTCGCCAATCAGCTGGAGATGAGCCTGGGCAGCCGCGACTGGGTCGAGTCGGGCGTCCTCCTCAATACGCCGGCCGCGACCGGCAACGGCTTCCCGCACGGGACGATCGAGTACTGCACCGCCAACGATCTCCAGCTGCAGGCCTGGGGATCCCTCGCCCAGGGCCGCTACAGCGGAGGCCAGGACTCACCGGCCGGGCGGCTCGTCACCGGCTTGGCCGAGCGCAAGCAGACGACGCCGGAGACGATCCTCCTGTGGTGGCTCCAGCGTCATCCGGCCCGTATCGCGCCCGTCATCGGCACCAGCAGGCCCGAGCGCATCCTCGCCTGCCGGGATGCAGCACACCGCGAGCCCGACCTCACCCACGAGGAGTGGTACGACCTGTGGGTCGCCGCCCGCGGTGAACCGTTGCCCTAGGTGACCCCTTGCCCTAAACGACCACGGCTCGTGCACGTGCCCCCTCGGCTCCGTCCCCCTACGCTGGAAATCCCGGGGGACGCATCGTCCGGACGCCGCATCAGGCGCCCCGAGGAGGAACGGCATGCCCATCGCCACGGTCAATCCCGCCACCGGCGAGACGCTCGAGACCTTCCAGCCGCTCGCGCCCGCGGAGATCGAGCGCCGCCTGGCGGCGGCCGCCGCCGCGTACGCCCACCATCGCCTCACCGACTTCGCCGAGCGCGCCCGGCTCCTGAACCGGGCCGCGGACCTCCTTGAGGAGGACGTCCCCTTCGTCGCCCGCACGATGACGACGGAGATGGGCAAGCCCGTCAAGGCCGCGAGGGCCGAGGCCGCCAAGTGCGTCAAGGCCATGCGCTGGTACGCCCAGCACGCCGAGGAGCTGCTCGCCGACGAGCACCCCGCGCCGGCCGACGTGGAGGATTCCGGCGCGGCCCGGGCGGTCGTCCGCTACCGGCCGATCGGCCCCGTGCTCGCCGTGATGCCGTGGAACTTCCCGCTCTGGCAGGTCGTCCGCTTCGCCGCCCCCGCCCTGATGGCCGGCAACGTCGGCCTGCTCAAGCACGCGTCGAACGTGCCCCAGACGGCCCTGTACCTGGAGGATCTCTTCCTGCGTGCCGGATTCCCCCACGGCTGTTTCCAGACGCTGCTCGTCGGCTCGGGTGCCGTGGAGGGCATCCTGCGTGACAAGCGGGTGGCCGCGGCGACCCTGACCGGCAGCGAACCTGCGGGCCAGTCGGTGGCGTCCGTCTCGGGCGACGAGATCAAGAAGACCGTCCTGGAGCTGGGCGGCAGCGATCCCTACCTCGTGCTGCCGAGCGCCGACATCGACCGCGCCGCCAACGTCGCGGTGACGGCCCGCGTGCAGAACAACGGCCAGTCCTGCATCGCCGCGAAGCGCTTCATCGTGCACGCCGACGTCTATGACGCGTTCCGCGACCGATTCGTCGCCGGGATGCGGGAGTTGACGGTCGGCGACCCGATGAGCGAGGACACCGACGTCGGCCCGCTCTCCTCCGAGCAGGGCCGTGCCGATCTGGAGGAGCTCGTCGACGACGCGCTGAGCCACGGCGCCACCGCACTGTGCGGCGGGCAGCGCCCCAAGGAACAGGAGCGGGGCTGGTACTACTCCCCCACCGTCCTCGCCGATGTCACCCCGCAGATGCGCATCCACCTCGAGGAGGCGTTCGGCCCGGTGGCCACGCTCTACCGCGTGGCGAACCTGGACGAGGCCGTGACGCTCGCCAACGCGACGCCGTTCGGGCTCAGTTCCAACGTGTGGACCCGTGACGACGACGAGATGGCGCGCTGCGCACGGGACATCCAGGCGGGCGGCGTCTTCTTCAACGGCATGACCGCATCCCACCCCGGCCTGCCCTTCGGCGGCGTGAAGCGCTCGGGCTACGGGCGTGAGCTGTCGGGGCACGGCATCCGCGAGTTCTGCAACATGACGACGGTCTGGTACGGGCCGTAGGCGACCCCAAGGCTCAACTCCCGCCTTCACCGGCTCAGTTGCCGGCTTCCCTGCCGATGTAGAGCTCGGCGAGCCGCGAACCACTGCGAGAACTCCTGGTACTGCCACACCCGCGGCAGGCAGCCGGGCGGACAGCTCCGCCTGTCCCGCCAGTTCACCGGCTCGTCGCCGGGCGGGCACTCCAGGTATGCCGCTGTTCGATGAATTCCCTGCTCTCCGTCTCCAGGACCACGCAGTCCACGGAGGCGGCACGCAGGATGTTGGCAACGGTGAGGCCCGCGGGTCCGGCACCCACGACGACGACTGTCATCCGCACATTATGGCGTGACTCCGGAAGAGGGAGAGGCATGGCCCGCCCGTGACGGGGAACCCGAACAGCACCCCGGGGACGGGACCTTGGACCGCACCCTTCCCGAAGGGCCACCGCCTGCCGGTCCCAGCAGGCGGGCTCGGGTGCGGTCCAACTCCGGGCACACCCCCTAGGCGCGGCAGGTCACGTCGCGTGCGGGCAGCCTCCCGGTGGCCAGGTAGGCGTTGACCCGCCGGTCCGTGCAGGCGTTGCCGTAGTCGCCGTAGACGCCGTGCTGGTTCGCCCCGGGGAGAGTGATGAGGCGGGACTTCGACCACTGGTCGCGCATGCTCCGGGCCCCGGAGTAGGTGGTCCGTGTGTCGCCGGTGGCGTTGACAAGGAGCGCCGGTACGTCGTTGTCGACGACGGTCGGCTTCTCGGCCGGAGCGTCCCAGAATTCGCAGGCGGAGATGTTGTACGTCAGTGGGGCGGCGAAGGGAGCCTTGGCGCGGGCGGCCTGGATGTCGCGCCAGTAGCTGTCGGTCCCGCGGCGGGTCGCGACGTCCCCGCACAGGATGGCGGCCTGCACACTGCCCTGGTGCGAGCCTGCCCGGGTCGTCAGGTAGGTCAGTACTTCGCTCAACTCCGGCCCCGGCTCGACGTGTTCACGGTCGGCGGCCCGCTCCAGCGTCCTGGTCATGGCGGCCAGAACGCCGCGGTTCTCGTCGCGGTCGCCGCCGAGGCCGCCGAAGTAGACGACGGGCAGGGAGTGCTCGTCCACCCGGAACTCCCCGACCTGCAAGGGCTTGTCGGCCGCAGCCTCGTGGATGTGGCGCACTGTGGCAAGGACGGCGCCGGTCGTGGCGCCGAGCCCGTAGGTGTCGTCGCGGGCCGCGGTCCAGGCCGCCCAGGCGCGCAGGGCCCGCTCGTTGGCTCCGGTGGCGTCCGCGAGCAGCGTCTGGCTGTAGCGGGCGGGGTCGATGACACCGTCGAGGACCATACGGTCGGTGCGGCCGGGGAACAGTTCGGTGTAGACCTCGCCGAGGTAACTGCCGTACGAGTAGCCGAGGTAGGAGATCCGCTTCGCGCCGAGCGCGGCCCTGACGACGTCCATGTCGCGGGCGGTGTTGCGGGTGCTGACATGCGGCAGCACGTCGCCGTTCGTCCGCCGGCACCGCTCGGCCAGGTCACGCTGGCGTGCGACGGAGCGCTGGTATCCGGCCCGGTCGGCGCCGGCCGAGAAGACCATCGAGCCGATGGCCAAGGCGCAGTCCAGCGGCGTGGAACGGCCGACGAACCGCGGGTCCATGCCGATGAGGTCGTACTTCCCGGCCACCTTCCCCATGGTTGCGCCGACAGTGACCGGCATGTCGAGGCTCGGGCCGCCGGGGCCGCCGTTGTTGAGCAGCAGCGGGCCGACGCGGTGGGCGCGGTCGGTGGCGCGGAGACGGGAGACGGCGACGGTGACGGTCCGGCCGCCGGGGTCGCCGTAGTCGAGTGGCACGGTCAGGTCGGCGCACTGGGCGCCCGCGGCGTCGAGCTTCTTTCCGGTGGTGTCGTCGGGGCCGAGCGTGCAGTCGTGCCAGTCGACGCTCTGACGGTGGTAGCGCCCGAGGCCCGGTGGCCCCGCCGCCTTGTCGGCGGCCACGGCGGGTATCGCCCCCGCCCCGACGGTCAGCAGCATCGCCGCACCGGAAACAGCCGCCCGCATACAGGTGTTCATCCGCATGCACCGCACGCTAGGCCGCGCGGCTGCTCCGTCTCGCTCCGACCAGCCCCCGAGTCCGTCCTGTGGCCAGCCCTACCCTCAGCCATGCAGAGGCTGAGGGCAGGGAGCGGAGCGGGTGCGGTTACTCCGCCATCTCGTACGCTCCCGACAGCGCCTCGACGCGCTGCCAGACCCGGCCCGCACGCGCCTGGTCGACGACCGGGCGCCGGACGGCGTCAAGGGCCCAGCGCTGCTGCCGCTCGGTGGCGGAGTCCTTGCCGTGCAGCTCGACGGCGTGCGCGGAGAAGTCCCGTACGAGAACGGCGAACAGCTCGTCGAGGACGTCCTCGTCGAGCTCCGTCAGACGCGCCTGCTCCAGGACCAGCTGGCCGTGCACGACGAGCGCGAAGAGCTGGCCGACGGCGAGCAGCAGGTCGAGGTCGCGGCTCTGCTCCTCGTCGGGGGCCGCGGTGGTGACGAACTCGCACAGGGCGTCGGCCTGTTCGCGCAGGCGGCCGACGTTGGGCAGGTGGGCGTACGCGTCGTAGGCCGTGCGCCAGTCGTGGAAGCGGATGGAGCCCAGGCCGCGGGCCGGTCCCTGCCGGAAGAGGAAGTCGTCGTCGGCCGCGTCCAGGCGGGTGGGCACCGGAGCGTACTCGGCCGGGTTCAGCAGGTGGTTGCCCATGAACTTGAGGATCAGGGCGAGGTTGACGTGGACCGTGCCCTCCAGCTTGGGCAGGCCGCGGATCTCGACGGCCGCCTGGGCGAAGTAGTTGTCCTTCTCGAAGCCCTTGGCTGCGATGACGTCCCACATCAGGTCGATGACCTTCTCGCCCTCCGTGGTCACCTTCATCTTCGTCATCGGGTTGAAGAGGAGGTAGCGGCGGTCGTCGGGTCCTGCCGAGCGGAAGTAGTCGACGGCCCGGTCGCTGAACAGCTTCATGCCGACGAGCCGGACGTACGCGTCGGTCAACTCGCGCCGCACGTGCGGGAAGGCGGTGACGGGGCGGCCGTAGAGGATGCGGTTCTGCGCGTGGGTGACGGCCTCGTACATCGCGTGCTCGCAGATGCCGATGGAGGCGGTGCAGAGGTTGAACTTGCCGACGTTGACGGTGTTGAGGGCGGCGTCGAAGGCGGCGCGGCCGGTGTGCAGGACGTCCCGCTCGGCGACCGGGTAGTCCTCCAGGCGGAACTCGCTGACGTACTTCGACGAGTCGACGACGTTCTTGACGAGGTGGTACGCCTCGTGGCGGCTGTCGGCGGCGAAGAAGACGTAGCCGTCCGGGCCCTCGACGTCGGTGCGGCGGCCGAAGACGGAGACGAGCCCGGCGGCGTTGCCGTTGCCGATGTAGTACTTGGAACCGGTGGCCCGGAAGCCGCCCTGGCCGTCGGGCTCCAGGAGCATGTCGGTGGAGTAGATGTCGGCGCCGTGGGACTTCTCGGACAGGCCGAAGGCGAACACCTCGCCCTGTGCGAGGAGTTCAGCGGCGCGGGCGCGCGCGGCGGCGTTGTCGCTCTGCCAGACCGGACCGAGGCCGAGGATGGTGACCTGCCAGGCGTACCAGTAGTCGAGGCCGTAGAAGCCGAGGATCTCGTTGAGGGCGGCGATGCGGGCGGTGTCCCAGCGCTTGTCGCGCTCGTCGTCCCCGGCGGCCGACGACGGCGTCAGGAAGGTCTCGAACAGCCCTTCCTTGGCGGAGAAGGCGAGGAAGTCGCCGAGCCAGGCCCGGGTCCGGTAGTCCTCGATCAGCTGCCGCTTGCCGCGCTCCTCGAACCAGTCGACGGTGGCGCGCAGGAGCCGGCGGGTCTCGGGGTCGAAGTGCGCCGGGTCGTAGGTGCGCGGGTTGAACAGGAGCGCGTCGGTCATGCGTCACGCCTTTCGGCTCGGGGGGTGGGAGGGGTGGTGGCGAGTCGGCGGAGGGTGGCGAGCACGTCGTCGAGCCAGGCGAGCGTCATCCGCTCGTACGCGATGCCGCCGCGCAGCACGACGTGCTGGAGCTCACGGCCGGCGTCGGGCCGACCGGCGGCGGGCGCCCCCGGACCCGTGAGGGCAGGCGCACCCGGACCCGTGAAGTCACGCTCCTCGCCCGCCAGATAGTGGGCGAGGCGCTCGGCGTGCACCTGCTGGTACCGCTCCACCTCGCGGATCAGCGCGGCCGGGTCGTCGAAGGCCGCGCCCCGGATCTTCACGGCGAGATCGTGCCGGACGCTCTCGGGTTCGATCGGCTCGTGCAGCCACGCGGAGAGTGCGGCACGGCCTTCGGCGGCGACGGCGTACTCCTTCTTGTCCGGACGGCCGTGCTGCGGCACATCCCGGACATCGACCCAACCGTCGCTCTCCATGCGCTTGAGCACGCGGTAGATCTGCTGGTGGGTGGCGGTCCAGAAGTATCCGATGGACCGCTCGAACCTGCGGGCCAGTTCATAACCCGAGCCCGGCTGCTCAAGGAGGGACACGAGGATCGCGTGCTCGATCGCCATACCTGGATCTTGCTGTGCAACTAGTTGCATAGGCAAGGGCGACCGCGCCGGTGAGACACGGCTCACCCCCGCGGCTCACCCCCTGGGACCGGGGGCGGGCGGGATCGCCGCCCGCCCCCGGTCAGGTGCGACCGCGGTCAGACCGTCGTCGGCTGTGCCGATGGCGCGGAGGGTTCCAGGCGGCCCGCCCGGTGCAGGCCGTAGAGCGCGGCCGAGCAGCCGAGGCCCACCATGAGCAGCGCCAGCCAGGGCAGCGCGGACATGCCCGCGTCCCGGGCCGCGTCCAGGGCCGCTCCGGTCAGCAGGTTGCCCGCGGTGATCCCGATGCCGCAGATGGTGTTGTACAGGCCGTAGTGCGTGGCGACGAGACGGTCACCCGAGAGCCGGACGATGGTGTCCATCTCGAAGGGGTACGCGACCATCGTGCCCAGGGCCAGCATCAGTGCCGCGAGCGTCGGCGGAACGGCAGCAAGGAGCCAGCGGCCGGTCCCGCCGTCCGGAACGGGCAGCGCCGTGGCCGCGAGCAGCGGCAGGAACGCCGCCCCCATCATCAGAAGACCCCAGGCAAGCGCACGTCCCGGATCCAGGTGCTCCTTGCACCAGGCGGTCACTCGGGTCTGACCGAGGATGGTCGCCAACCCGGAGGCGGCGAAGAGCAGAGCCACGGCGACGGTGCCGAACGCGCCGTCCCCGCCGATGCGTCGTACCTCCAACGGCAAGGCCAGATAGACCTGGAACGACAGAACGTACGAGCCGATCATGGCGAGGGAGAAGAGCAGGAACGCCCGGTTGGCCAGCACACCGCGCCACTGCGACAGCACACCTTCCCGGACGCCGCCTTCGCCTCCTCGGGTACCCCTGCGAGCCGGCAGCGCACGGATCTGTACGACGCTGAGCAGGGCGAAGATCGCCGCCGATACGAGGCAGGTGATCCGGAAGTCGACTCCGGTCAGCACCATGCCCACCAGCGGGCCGAGCAGGATGCCCGCCTGGTAGAAGACGTTGAACAGCGCGAAGGCGTCCACGCGGCGCTCCCCCGCGTCGGCCGCCAGATACGCGCGCACCGCGGGGTTGAAGAGCGCCCCCGCGAAGCCGGTGGCCGCCGATGCCGCGATCAGCGCCGGCACGGAGTCCACCAGGCCGAGCGTCGCGAAGCCGACGGTGCGCAGGACGCATCCGGCGACGATCAACGGCTTGTAGCCGAACCGGTCGGCGAGCGTTCCGCCGATGAGGAACATGCCCTGCTGACTGAAGTTGCGTACGCCCATGACGAGTCCGACCAGCCAGCCGGCCAGGCCGAGGGACCCGGACAGGTGCTGCGCCAGGTACGGCATCAGCATGTAGAAGCCGAGGTTGATGGTGAACTGGTTGGCCAGGAGCAGCTGGACGCTCCGGTCGTAGGAACGGACCTGCGCGATGGTGCCCTTCATCGGTCCCCGCCTTCCACTCCTGCCACGCCTTCCGCGCCTTCGCCCCGGTCCTTGACCAGGAGCGAGAGGGGATCGACCACGTCGGTGCAGCGGGTCCAGCGGTTCACTTCCTTTTCGTCGGGCCGCCCCACCACCTCCGGTTCCGGCGCGGGAACCACCCCCGACAGGCCCTTGTCGGCGCAGAACTGGTCGTCATAGACGGTCTCCAGGTAGCGCTGGGGTCCGTCCGGGAAGATCGCGACGATCCGTGTGTCCCTGGGGAGCGTGCGGGCCAGCCAGCCGGCCACGAGCGCGACGGCTCCGACGCTCCAGCCGCCCGTCGCATAGTGCGAGGCCGCCAACTGCCTGCAGGCCCAGACGGATTCGGCGGGCGCCACCCAGTGGACCTCGCTGAAATTCTCGTACGCGACGTTGCGCGGGTAGATGCTCGACCCGAGCCCCCGCATGAGCCGGGGCCTCGCGGGCTGTCCGAAGATGGTCGAGCCGACGGTGTCCACACCCACGAGTCGCAGCTCGGGGTAGAGCTGCCGCAGGACCCGCGAGATGCCCGCCGAGTGGCCGCCGGTGCCGACACTGCAGACGAGTACGTCGATATGGCCCATCTGGGAGGCGAGTTCGAGGCCCAGAGGTGTGTACGCGGTGACGTTGTCGGGGTTGTTGTATTGATCGGGGCACCAGGCTCCGGGCCGCTCGGCGAGGAGTTCGCCCACCCGGTCCCTGCGTGCCTGCTGCCAGCCGCCGGTGGGGTGGGGTTCGGAGACCATGTCGACGGTGCCGCCGTAGGCGGCGAGCAGCCGGGTCATGGAGGGTTCGAGGCCCGGGTCGGTGACGAGGGTGACGGGGTGGCCGTAGGCCATTCCGGCCAGGGCGAGGCCCAGACCGAGGGTGCCGCTCGTCGACTCGACGACGGGGCTCCCCGGCTGCAAGTCACCGCGGGCCCGGGCGCGTTCCACCATGTGGAGCCCGGGTCGGTCCTTGATGCCGCCGGGGTTGAAGCCTTCCAGCTTGGCCCAGAACCCCCGGTCGGCCGGGGTGAACGGCTCGGACACCCGCAGCACGGGGGTGTTGCCGACGAGCCCTTGGAGGCCGGCGCCTGCGGGATGGAAGTCACTCGTGGTCAGAGAGTGCATCTGGTTCGCTCTCATTTCGCTGTAGAAGCTGTGCGGGCGCTCGTCTCGCACGGCGCGCTTGTCGGGCGCGCCGTGCGGCGGATCGACCGGGGCCGACCGCAAGGGCCGCTTCTAGATCAGCCACCTGCACAGGGCGGCGAGAGTGGTCCGACCGCTGCTCGGCGTCCGGCTGCGCTCAGCGCCGAAGAGCCCGTCGGCGGGTGGCCGGACGGTGGTCTGGGGAGTTGAGACGGCGGGCGCGTACGGCAGGGCGCGGACGGGTGCGGGAGCGGGCCTGCTGGGGCCCGGGGCGGTGACGGAACAGTCCTCGCGCGCCTCCGGCGCCAGGGGCGAGCTCGACACCTGGCCGGAGCGGCTCAGCGCGTGGGCTGCCTCATGTGACGGCTCGGCGGCGCACGGCACCAACGTAAGGAGCAGAACGCTCAGAGCGGTCCAGAAGAGGACGATCCGGTGTCTGAGGCGCGGATCGACGGAGCAGGGGTGCACAGATCCTCCGTGCGGCGGAAATGGGTGGTGGGGGCGGCTGTGAACCGTCGACCATCCCCACGCCGCACACAGAAAGGCACAGGAGGGAGGTCAGACGCCGAGAGGCGCTGACCTAGATACGCAGAACCGGGGATTCCGCCGCATGCGGTATCGGAACGACGAAGCCCCGTACGGCAGATGGATGGACGTGCGCGATGTGCGGCGCCTCGTCCTCGACCGCCAAGCCCAGTGGAGACAGAGCGGGGACATCCACTTCGGGCCCCTGGGGCGGCTGCCCGATGCCGCACTCCTCGAAGGCGTGCTGCCCGCCGTGGTCCCCGTGACCGCCGCTCGGCCGGTCGGTGGCGTCGTGCCCTTGGCTCGCGCCCGCAGCATGTCGCACCAGGACGGAGTGCGGGGCGTCGACGGCCTGCGCCGAGACGCCGTCCGCCGACGCGAGGTGGCCCACCGTCGCATCGGGGCTCGCCGCGTGTGTGTACAGCAGACCGAAGAGGATCAGGCCAAGGCCAAGGAGACGCAGCGGAGCCGCTGATGAGCGACTCCGCAACACACCGGAAAGTGACCTGGCTGTCATCACGCCGTGATCCTAACCGCTGCCCGCGCTCGCGGCTTCAAGATCTCCACGAACATCGCGTGAACAAGCCATTCCTGTCAGGACGGCGCCAGGGGTCCCTGGATGGCATCACAGGGGTGTCATTTCTCGGGGGCAGCCGCGAGCATGTCGATCGCCACACGTCCCGGCCCGTCCCCCTTCGCCGAGGAGACTTCCTGTTGAACACGTCACCGGTGAACGCCGCGGCAGGCCGCACGCACCGCCTCGACCCGGCCGGCGGATGCCCGCACGCGGACAACGCCCAGCTGCTCGCACAGGGCGCCGTGACGCCGGTGGTCCTTCCCGGCGAGGTGGCGGGCATGGCGGTGCTGGGGCATGACGCGCTCAAGGAGTTCCTCGCGCACCCCGATGTCGCCAAGGACGCCCGGCACTTCGCCGCGTTGCAGGCCGGGGAGATAGCCGACGGCTGGCCGCTGCGGACGTTCGCGACGATCCAGGGCATGACCACGGCCGACGGCGCCGACCACCGACGCCTTCGCTCCCTGATGAGCAAGGCGTTCACCGCCCGTCGGGTGGAGGAACTGCGGCCGCGGGTCGAGGAGTTGACCGCCGCGCTGCTCGACCGTCTCGACCGTGCCGCCGCCGCGGGCGACGGAATCGCGGACCTGCGTACGCACTTCGCCCTGCCGTTGCCGATGGGCGTCATCTGTGAACTCCTCGGTGTGGAGGCCGAGCACCAGGACCGGCTGCATCACTTGTCGAGCCGGGTCGTCGCCACCGACATCGGTCCCGAGGAGGCCATGGCGGCCAACCGGGAGATGGTGGAAGTCCTCGGCGCTGTCGCCGCCGCCCGCGCCGCCGACCCCGGCGACGACCTCACCAGCGCGCTGATCGCGGCCCGTGCGGAGAACGGCGACCGGCTCGGCCCGCACGAGCTGCTCGGCACCCTGATGCTCACGATCATCGCGGGGCACGAGACCACCCTCAACCTGATCACCAACGCCGTACGGGCCCTGTGCGCACACCGCGATCAGCTCGCCCTGCTCCGGTCCGGCGAGGTGCCCTGGTCGGCAGCGGTGGAAGAGACCCTGCGCTGGGACAGCCCCGTCAGCTACTTCCCCTTCCGTTATCCGACCCGCGACCTCACGCTCGACGGCACCGTCATCCCCAAGGGCACACCCGTGCTTGCCGGTTACTCCGCCGCGGGCCGCGACAAGCGGGCCCACGGCCACGACGCCGACCGCTTCGACGTCACCCGCGACTCCGCGACCCGGCATCTCTCCCTGGGCCACGGCCCGCACTTCTGCGTCGGCGCGCCGCTGGCCCGCATGGAGGCCACCATCGCCCTGGAGCGGTTGTTCACCCGCTTCCCGGACCTGGACCTCGCCGCACCAGAAGCCCAACTGCCGCGCCACGCCTCCTTCGTGGGCAACAGCGTGCGCAAGTTGCCGGTGCGGCCGGTCCCGTAACCGGTCGTCAGATCACTGCGGGCACCTATGTGCCGCAGTTGCCGGTGGTGGGCTGGTCGGCGAACCGTTGGCCGAGCCACTCGAGCGCCGGGCCGTTGCCCTGGATCGCCGTCCCCACATGGGACTGCCCGGCGAAGGACGTCCACTGCACGGCGTGCCCCTTCGCGCACCAGTCGGCCCGCAGCTTCTGCCCGACCGCGTAGGGGATCGTCTCGTCCGCGTCCCCGTGGTAGAGGAACGTCGGCGCCGACGGCCGCTCGGCCCCGATGAACTGATCGGCGATGGCCTGCTGCCAGTCCGGCTGGTCCAGTGGGTTGGACGTCGTCACGTCCTCGATCGTCTTGCCACGCCCGGCCTCAAGGACCGTACCGACACACTCGTTCCGGACCACGTCGACGAGCTTGCGGCCCTCGTCGTTGAGGTACTTGTCGAGCTTCAGGGCGGGGTTGGCCGCGTCCTGCCCGACGGCGGACATCAGCAGATAACCGGCGCTGTCCCCGCCCTCGAGCGAGTCGGCGACCTTGGCGAGATCGGCGGGCACACCGCCGCTCGCCGTGCCCTTGACCTTCAGTTCGGGAGCGTACGTCGCGGCCATCTCGGCGGCCTTCGCGCTGGCGCCGCCGCCCTGCGAGTAGCCCATGATCCCGACGGGCGCCTCCTTGGCGACCCCGTACTTCGCGGCCTCCGGGTGCCGCTGGGCCGCGCGCGCCGCGTCGAGCACCGCGGTGGCCTGCGCCTTGGCGACCATGTAGGTGTGGTCGCCGGGCGTGCCGAGGCCCTCGTAGTCCGTGACGACGACCGCGTAGCCGCGGACAAGGGCGGCGTTGACGAGCGGCGCCTCGGCCGTCGTGCCGCCCGGGAATCCGGCGGACGGCGCGCACTTGTCCCCGAGGCCGACCGTGCCGACGGCGTACGTGATCAGCGGGCGCGGTGTGGTCCTGCCGTCGTCGGGAACGATCACCGTTCCGGAGACCGCGTTGGGCTTCCCGTCGGCCGATGTCGACCGGTAGGTGATCTTCCAGGCCTTGGTGGGGGTGGGGACGCCCGGTGTGTACTGGAACGAGGACGGCTCAGAGCCGAGGATCTCGCCGGGGTCGGTCTTCTTTCCCGGCTTCTTCTTGCCTGGCTTCTTCTTGCCTGGCCCGTGCTGTTTGTCGTTCTGCTGCTCGTCGTTCCGCTGCTCGTCGTTCTGCTGCTTCCCGGCGCCGGGGGACTGCCCGGCGGCCTGCGCCGAGGGGGTCGCGTCCGTGCTCTGCGCGGCGGCGGACCCGGGCAGCCCGAGCACCGCCACCGCGAGGACGGCACCGGCGGCCACCGGTCGTCTGCGTAACGCTGAGATCATGCGGCTCTCCCAACTCTCCTGTGGGCAAGGGGGGTTGGCAGCACCGTACTGACCCGTCAGTAAGACAGCCATAGGCGTGCAGAGGTCCGTGGTGCGTGCCGCGGACCATGGCGCGTGGCTACCGGGCCCGCGGCGACGCCGTGCTCTCCCGCACGACGAGCCGCGTGGGCACGAGGGTGGTTCCGCGTTCCGACTCGCCCCGGCGCACCTGCTGCAGGACTCCCGCCACGCAGCGGCGGCCCACTTCGGCGAAGTCCTGGTGGACGGTGGTCAGGGGCGGCAGGAAGGAGCCGGACTCCGGGATGTCGTCGAAGCCGATGACGGAGACGTCGTCGGGAACCTTGCGGCCACGCTCGTGCAGGGCGCGCAGCAGACCGAGCGCCATCTGGTCGTTGGCCGCGAACACCGCGGTGCAGTCGGGCCGTTCGGCGAGTTCGAGGCCCGCGCGGTAGCCGGAGTCCGCCGTCCAGTCGCCCCGCACCATCGGCGGCGCCGCGCGGCCGGCCTCGGTGAGGGCCGCCCGCCAGGCGTCCGCCCTGCGCTGCGCGGCGTACGAATCGACGGGGCCCGCGAGGTGCCACACGGTGTCATGACCCAGGTCGAGCAGGTGCTGAACCGCGTCGCGGGTCCCGCCCGCCTGGTCGGTGTCGACCACGCTGTAGCGGTCCCCCGCATCCGAGTCCGCAACGACGACCTGGACGTGCGGGGGCAGCGAGAGGCGGGCGGCATCGAGCAGATGCACTTCCATGATGACGATCACGGCGTCGACGGCCAGCTCGCCGAGGCGGGAGAAGGCGCCGCGCACCTCGTCCTGCGTGGGCGCGGACACCGGCAGCAGGGTGACCGCGTAGCCCTCGTTCGCGGCCGAGACCGCGATCGCCTCCAGCGTGCGTACGTTGCCCGTGGTGGAGAGCGTGAAGGTGATGACGCCGATGGTGCGGAACTCGCCGCGCTTGAGCGCCCGCGCGGCGCTGTTGGGCCGGTAGCCGAGCTCCTTCATGGCGGCGAGTACCTGCTTGCGGGTCTCCTCGTTCACGCCGGGAAAGCCGTTCGAGACACGGGAGACGGTCTGCGAGGAGACGCCCGCGACGCGGGCGACGTCCGCCATGGACGCGTTGCGCTTACGGCGGCCGCCGCTCAGGGTTCTGTCCACTGCTTCCACCGTCTCCTTCACCGGGCGGCAGCCTGCGAGACAACTCTTGACCGCCGTCTCGTAGGCGGTGTAGTAATTCCGGCACCGCTTGTTTACGCAAACATAACACCAGTGGATCCCTGCAGGCATTGATGTTTACGCAAACACAGCAGCACGCACGCCGGTTCCGCACTGTACGAGCGAGGGACGCGAGATGACGACGCTTCAACCGCCGGTCGCCGCACGGCGAAGGACGGGCGGGCCACCCGCGCGCAGGAAGCGCCGTTCAAGCACGCACCGTTCCTGGACCGGCTGGGGTTTCATCGGCCCCTTCGTGCTCGTCTTCGCCCTGGTCTTCCTGGCGCCGCTCGCGTACTCGGTCTACCTCAGCCTCTTCAGGACCCAACTCATCGGCGGCACCACCTTCGTGGGCCTCGACAACTACCAACAGGCACTGCAGGACAGCCAGTTCTGGGACGGCGTCGCCCGTGTGGGCCTCTTCCTCGCCGTCCAGGTCCCGATCATGCTGGGCATCGCGCTCCTCGTGGCTCTCGCCCTCGACAGCGGCCGCCTGTACGGCAAGGACTTCTTCCGGATATCGGTCTTCCTGCCGTACGCCGTACCGGCCGTCGTCGCATCGCTCATGTGGGGCTTCATGTACGGCACCCGCTTCGGCCTGGTCGGCGACTTCAACGACGCGTTCGGCGTGACGCTGCCCGACCCGCTCTCCACCGACCTGGTCCTCGCGTCCATCGGCAACATCGTCACCTGGGAGTTCGTCGGCTACAACATGCTGATCTTCTACTCGGCGCTGCGCGTCGTCCCGAACTCGCTCTACGAGGCCGCCCAGATCGACGGCGCGGGACAGTGGCGCGTCATCACGGCGATCAAGCTCCCGGCGATCCGCGGCGCCCTCGTGATCGCCACCATCTTCTCGATCATCGGCAGCTTCCAGCTCTTCAACGAGCCCGCCATCCTGCAGAAGTTGGCGCCGAACGCGATCACCACCGACTACACCCCGAACTACTACACGTACTCGCTGTCCTTCTCCGGACAGCAGCACAACTACTCCGCGACGGTCGCCATCGTCATGGGCGTGCTCACCATGGTCGTCGCCTACGCCGTCCAGCTGCGCGGCATGCGCAAGGGAGCGTGATCCCCATGACGGGACCGAGCACCACCACCGCTCCCCGGCCCACGGCGCGGCCGCGCACCGCCGCACCGCGCCTGCGCACCCCGCGCCGCCACACACCCGGGCGCCCCAAGCGCAGCGTCCTGCTCACCGTGCTCACCGCCGTCGTCCTGCTCTACAGCCTCCTGCCGCTGGTGTGGCTGCTGATCAGCGCGACCAAGACGCAGGCGGGCCTTGCCGGTTCGTTCGGGCTGTGGTTCGACGGGGACTTCGCCCTGTGGGACAACATCACCGAGACGCTCACCTACCAGGACGGCGTCTTCGTCCGCTGGCTCCTCAACACCTTGCTGTACGTGGTGGTGGGCGCGGGCGGCGCCACCTTCCTCGCCGTCCTCGGCGGATACGCGCTCGCCAAGTTCGACTTCCCCGGCAAGCGGGGCGTGTTCGCGGTCGTCATCGGCGCGGTCGCGGTGCCCACCACGGCCCTCGCCGTCCCGACGTTCCTGATGTTCAGCGAGATGGGCCTGACCGACACCCCGTGGGCCGTCATCGTGCCGTCGCTGATCTCGCCCTTCGGGCTCTACTTGATGTGGGTGTTCGCGACCGAGGCGATCCCCACCGAACTGATGGAGGCCGCCCGGATCGACGGCGCGAGCGAGCTGCGCACCTTCTTCAAGGTCGCCCTGCCGCTGCTCGCGCCCGGCACCGTCACCGTGCTCCTGTTCACCACGGTCGCCACCTGGAACAACTACTTCCTGCCGCTGATCATGCTGAAGGACCCCGACTGGTATCCGCTGACCCTCGGTCTCGACGCGTGGAACAAGCAGGCGTCCACGGCCGGCGGTGAGGCCGTCTTCAACCTCGTCATCACCGGCTCGATGCTCACGATCGTGCCGCTGATCGCCGCCTTCCTGCTGCTGCAGAAGCACTGGCAGTCCGGACTCGCCGCCGGAAGCGTCAAGGAGTAGCCACCGCACGGCAGTTCACGCCCGTACCCGAGCAACCCGAGCACCACCCCGCACAGTCCGAGCACCCCACGAGGAAGTGGAAGCATCGCCATGCCCAAGCACACCCGCCGCCTGCTGCGCGGCACCGGTCTCGTCTGCGCCCTCGTCCTCGGGGCGAGCGCCTGCGGCGGCTCCGACGACGACTCCGGTCAGAAGAAGATCGGTTCCGGCGACATCCAGGCCGCCCTGAAGAAGGGCGGCACCGTCACGGTGTGGGCGTGGGAGCCCACGCTGAAGCAGGTCGAGGCCGACTTCGAGAAGAAGTACCCGAAGGTCGACGTCAAGCTCGTCAACGCGGGCACCAACAACGACCAGTACAAGGCCCTGCAGAACGCGATATCCGCGAAGAAGGGCGTCCCGGACGTCGCGCAGATCGAGTACTACGCGCTCAGCCAGTACGCCCTGACGAAGTCCGTCACCGACCTGTCCGCCTTCGGCGCGGACAAGCTCGCGGACTCCTACTCGCCGGGCCCGTGGAACGCCGTGAAGAACGGCGACGGCATCTACGGCCTGCCCATGGACTCCGGCCCGATGGCGCTCTTCTACAACAAGAAGGTCTTCGACAAGCACAAGATCGCCGTGCCGACGACCTGGGACGAGTACGTCGAGGCCGGCCGCAAGCTGCACAAGGCCGACCCGAAGGCGTACATCACCAGCGACGTCGGTGACGCGGGCCTGACCACAAGCCTGCTGTGGCAGGCCGGTTCGCACCCGTACAAGGTCGACGGCACCAAGGTCGGCATCGACTTCACCGACGCGGGCGCCAAGAAGTACACCGACACCTGGCAGCAGCTCATCGACGAGAAGCTCGTCGCGCCCGTCATGGGCTGGAGCGACGACTGGTACAAGGGCCTGGGCGACGGCACCATCGCCACGCTGCCCATCGGCGCCTGGATGCCCGCCAACTTCGCCTCCGGCGTGAAGGGCGCCGAAGGTGACTGGCGTGCCGCACCGCTGCCGCAGTGGACCAAGGGCGCCGACGTGAGCGCCGAGAACGGCGGCAGCTCGCTGGCGCTGCCCGAGCTCGGCGAGAACAAGGAACTCGCGTACGCCTTCGTCGAGTACGCCAACTCCGGTGCCGGAGTGGGGACCCGCATCAAGAACGGCGCCTTCCCGGCCACCACCAAGGACCTCAAGTCCCAGGCGTTCCAGGACACCGCGTTCCCCTACTTCGGCGGCCAGAAGGCCAACAAGATCTTCGCCGAGTCCGCCGCGAAGGTCCCCGCCGACTGGAAGTACCTGCCCTACCAGGTGTACGCCAACTCGGTCTTCAACGACACCGTCGGCAAGTCCTATGTCTCCGGCACGAAGCTGACGCAGGGCCTGAAGTCGTGGCAGGACGCCTCCGTCAAGTACGGCAGCGAGCAGGGCTTCACCGTCGAGAAGTAGCCCACGGAGCTCCCGCCCGAACCACCGGACCCTGGAAGACCGTTCCTTTGAAAGGACGTGCATGACCGCCCCTCTCACCTCCCGTTTTCCGTACGCGAAGGGCCCCGACGGCAGCCGACGCCTCGGTTACGGCGCCGACTACAACCCCGAGCAGTGGACGCGGGAGGTGTGGGAGGAGGACGTCCGGCTGATGCGCGAGGCCGGTGTCACCATCGTCTCCGTGGGGATCTTCTCCTGGGCCCGGCTCCAACCCACCTCCGACACCTGGGACTTCGGCTGGCTCGACGAGGTCATGGACCTGCTGCACGCGGGCGGCATCGGCGTCGACCTGGCCACCGCGACCGCGTCCCCGCCACCGTGGCTGACCACCGCGCACCCGGAGATCCTCCCCGTGACCGCGTCCGGCGAGACGGTGTGGCCGGGAGCGCGGCAGCACTGGCGGCCCACCTCGCCGGTCTTCCGCACCCATGCGCTGCGCCTGGTACGGGAGTTGGCGACCCGGTTCGGCGACCACCCCGCCCTGGTGGCCTGGCACGTCAACAACGAGCTGGGCTGCCACAACATCCACGACTACTCCGACGACGCCGCCCGCGCCTTCCGTGCCTGGCTGCGCCGCCGCTACGCAAGCCTCGACGGGCTCAACCACGCCTGGGGCACGGCCTTCTGGTCCCAGCGCTACAGCGACTGGGAGCAGATCCTGCCGCCGCGGCTCGCGGCCTCCCACCCCAATCCGACGCAGCAGCTGGACTTCAAGCGGTTCTCCTCCCACGCGCTCAAGGAGTATCTGTGCGCCGAGCGTGAGGTGCTGCGCGAGATCACCCCGGACGTGCCCGTCACCACCAACTTCATGGTCATGGGCGGCACGAAGGGCATGGACTACGCCGACTGGGCGGGCTCGGGCGCCGTCGACTTCGTCTCCAACGACCACTACGTCGTGCCGGGACCGCAGGACCGCGACGAGCTGTCCTTCTCCGCCGGCCTCACCAGCGCCCTCGCCGACCACCGCCCGTGGTTCCTCATGGAGCACTCCACCAGCGCCGTCAACTGGCAGCCCGTCAACCTCGCCAAGCGCCCTGGCGACCTGGCCCGCGACTCACTCCTGCACGTCGCGCACGGCGCCGACGCCGTGTGCTTCTTCCAGTGGCGCCAGTCGGCGGCCGGTGCGGAGAAGTACCACTCGGCGATGGTGCCGCACGCCGGTCCCGACAGCGAGGTGTTCCGCGCGGCCGCCGAGCTCGGACGGACCCTTTCCGCGCTCGCCCCGGTCGCGGGGAGCGTACGGGAGCCTGCCCGCGTCGCCGTCCTCTTCGACTGGGAGTCGTGGTGGGCGAGCGAGCAGGACTCCCACCCCACCTCCCTGCTCGACTACCGGCAGGAGGCGCTCGACTGGTACTCCGCGCTCCTCGCCGTCGGCGTCCGTGCCGACGTCATCACCACCCGCACCGGCCTCGACTCGTACGACGTGCTGATCGCCCCCGTCCTTCACATGGTCCCCGCGACGCTCGCCAAGGACCTCACCCGGTACGCCGAGGGCGGCGGTCACCTGGTCACCACCTACTTCTCCGGAGTCGTCGACGAGAACGACCACATCTGGCTCGGCGGCTACCCGGGAGCCCTGCGTGAGCTGCTCGGCATCCGCGTCGAGGAGTTCGGCCCGCTGCTCGGCGACGACAGCGCCGACCTTGACAACTCCACCACAGGCACGGTGTGGACCGACCGGGTCACCGTGACGGAGCCGGACGTACACGTACTGGCACGCTACCGCACCGGTGCGTACGCGGGGCGCCCCGCCGTCACCCACCGTACGACGGGGAGCGGTTCGGCTACGTACGTATCAACTCGCCTCGGTCGGGAGGGACTTGCCTCGCTGCTGCCCGAGCTGCTCACCGCGGCCGGCGTCGAGAGCGAACTGCCCGAGCCCGCACGAGGCCGCGTCGAACTCGCCGTACGCCGAAGCGCCGAGGCCCGCTTCCTCTTCCTGGTCAATCGCACCGACGCCCCGGTGCCGCTGCCCGGCCTGCGCGGCGAGGTCCTCACCGGCGACGCAGGCACCGAGGGCGAACTCGTGCTGCCGCCAAGGGAGATCGCCGTACTGCGCCGCCCCTTCACCACCTGACCCGCGCCACCTCTCTGACCGCACACGAGTTGGGAGCACACGATGGCACCACGGAAGACCCGCACATCACGTCATCTCCTCGGAGTCGCAGGGATCACCGCCCTGGCCACGACCGCCACACTCCTGGCCGCCCCGTCGTCGACGGCCACCTCGGCGGACTCGGCCGTCACCGTCCGGCCCGATCCCTCGTACCAGCAGGAGAAGTTCGAGGGCTGGGGGACCAGCCTCGTCTGGTTCGCCAACGTCACCGGCGGCTACCCGGAAGAGATCCGCCAGAAGCTGGCGAGCCTCCTCTTCGGCGACGAAGGCCTGGCCCTGAACATCGCCCGCTACAACATCGGCGGCGGCAACGCCCCCGACGTCAAGGACTATCTCCGCGCCGGAGGAGCCGTCGAGGGCTGGTGGAAGGCCCCTGAGGGCACCACGCGCGACGACGTCGACTGGTGGGACGCCGAGGACCCCGCGGACTGGAACCCGAAGGCCGACGCCACCCAGCGCTGGTGGGTCGACCGCATCAAGAACGACATCGACCACTGGGAGACCTTCAGCAACTCACCGCCCTGGTTCATGACGAAGAGCGGCTATGTCTCCGGCGGCTTCGACGCCACCACCGATCAGCTCAAGCCGGAGTCGGTCGACGGCTTCTCCGCCTACCTCGCGGGCGCCACCCGGCGCCTGGAGCAGGCGCACGGCATCAAGGTCGACACGATCGACCCGTTCAACGAGCCCAACACCGACTACTGGAGCACCGACCTTGGCCCGGACGGCGAGCCGGTCGGCGGCCGTCAGGAGGGCGCCCACATGGGACCGGACCTCCAGCAGAAGGTCATACGCTCCCTCGCCCCCGCCCTGAAGGAGGCGGAGACCGGCGCGCGGATCTCGGCCATGGACGAGACCAACCCGGACCTCTTCGCGCGGAACTGGAACGCGTACCCGGATGACGTACGCGATCTCGTCGCGCAGATGAACGTCCACACCTACGGCACGGGCGGCCGCACCAAGGTCCGTGACCTCGCCAAGGCGGCCGACAAGCCGCTGTGGATGAGCGAGGTCGAGGGCGACTGGGGCGACGGCCAGTCCTTCACCGACATGCGCCCCGGCCTCGGCCTGGCCCAGCACATGGTCGACGACCTGCGTGAACTCGAGCCCCGTGCCTGGGTGTTCTGGCAGCCGGTCGAGGACTACGACAACATGAAGCCCGGCGGGGAATCCGCCAAGGGCGGCAACTGGGGCAGCATCCAGCTCCCGTTCAGCTGCACCTCCGAGGACACCCTGGAGACCTGCCCCGTCCGGACGAACACCAAGTTCGACACGGCCCGCAACTTCACCCACTTCATCAAGCCCGGCGACCGGCTGATCAAGGTCGACGACACCTCGAGCGCCGCGGCCGTCTCCCAGAAGGGCGCCGGTGCCACGGTGGTCCACGTCAACAGCACCACGGACAGCCGGACGGTCACGGTCGACCTGTCCAAGTTCCGCCGGGTCGGCGCGGATGCGACGATCACCCCGGTCGTGACCAGCGCCGACGGCAAGCTGGAACGGCACGACCCCGTCGCGGTCACCGACAAGAAGGCCGTCATCAAGGTGCCCGCACAGTCGGTGACGTCGTTCGTCATCGACGGCGCGACAGCGAGGCGCTGAACACCCGCCGGGCGTGCGCGTGTCCGTGGCGTGCGCGCGCCCGGTCGGTGAGGGTGGTGGAAGGCCAGGTTCCGCTGCTTCACCGGCCAGACGGAGTGCAGACGCAGTCGTGGGGCGGCTTCGCCGAGGGCAAGAACAACCTGCTCACGCAGCCGCTGCTGAGTGAGATCGGCGAGAAGCACGGCAAGTCCGTCGCTCAGGTCGTCCTGCGCCGGCTGATCCGGCGCGGCGTCGTCACGATCCCCAAGTCGGTCTAGGCGCTGCTACCTGGACGTCGTTGCGGAGCGGGTGCATAGGATCGCCGCCATGGCACTGCGACCTGTTCAGGTGAACATAAAGGCTCTTGACTGCTCGGCGCTCGGCCGGTTCTGGGCGGAGGCGCTCGGCTGGACCGCGTACAGCCCCGGAGTGACCACCTACGTCGGACCCGCCGGCGGCCCCGTCTGGCCGGACCCGGTCGCCGTCTGCGTCGACATCGTTCCCGTCCCGGAACCCAAGACCACGACAAAGAACCGTGTGCATCTCGATCTCGCCACCACCTCCGCGGCCCATCAGGCGGAGTTGGTCGCGCGCCTCCAGGCGCACGGTGCGACGCCCGCCGACGTGGGCCAGGGCGACGTGCCGTGGACGGTCCTCGCCGACCCGGAAGGCAACGAGTTCTGCGTCCTGGAGCCTCGGGAGATCTACCGGGACACCGGGCCGATCGCCGCCGTGGTGGTCGACTGCGCGGATCCGCGGGCCATGGCCGGGTTCTGGGGTGAGGCGATGGACTGGACCCTGCACGAGGTGACCGACACTCAGGCGGTGTTTCGCTCCGCCAAGGGTGGCGGCCCGTATCTCGAGTTCATCCGCACGCCCGACGTGAAGACCGTGCCGGACCGCGTCCACCTTGACCTGCTGCCGTACCCCGGTGACGACAAGACGGCGGAGGCGGCCCGGCTGCGGGCGCTCGGCGCGACCGACATCGACGTCGGCCAGGGCGACGTCCCGTGGACGTGCCTGGCCGACCCGGAGGGCCACGAGTTCTGCGTCTGCGCCCTGTCCTGACGCGGAGGAGCGGAAGCTGTCGTTCCCAAGATCCCCGCGCACGAGTTCCGCGGTCGCTTTCCCGCCCTCTCAGGAGTGCCGATGGTAAGCCTTGTTGGCGATGCGCCAGCTGTCGTCGACACGGACCAGTAGGAAGATGTCGGTGAAGGCGTCCGCGCCGTGCGAGAGCGTCATGGTTGCGGTCGCGACGGTGCCGTGGACGTCGACGGCGTCGATGCGGCGGGAGCGGGTCGGCTCGTCCGGGGCCGACCGGCCGTGGAAGAGAGCGCAGTACTCCTCCAGGCGCCACGAGACGAATGCGCCGTCCCGGATTCCCTCGATGTGGGCGGTGGGCAGGAACGCGTCGTGGAAGTGGGTGGGGTCGCCGGTGGCGTGTCCGCGGATGTAGGCACGGAGCGGTTCGAGCACGGCGTCCTCCACGGCGGGGACCGTGGCGGCAACGGCGAAGTCGGCCTCAGGATCGGCAGCGGGGTCGGCCAAGTCGGCTGCGCTGCGCAGGGGAGTGTTCGATGCGGCGGCCAGCAGAGCCATGTCCTTGGCCAACGCGCCCATCGTGAATTCGGCCGTGACAGCGGCCGACTTGCCCGCGAGGAAGGGGCGTTTGCGGGCCACGAGCCCGCCGAGCTGGCCTAGTTCGAGAACGTCAAGGACCTTGGTACGGGGCAGGCCGAGGGCGTCGGCTTGGCGCAGTGCATCACGCAGCGCGAGGACGGCGCCGGCGAGGCTGCTGTTGACGATGAGCTTGAGCGCAGCGGCGGTGGCGGCATCGTCAACACGCCGCACGGTGCCAAGCGTCTCCAGAACCGGTCGGACTCGATCGAGGGCGTCGTGCTCGGCGGCGGCAAGAATCTGCAGGGCGCCGGCCGCGGCGGCGGGCACAGAGCCGAGCAGGGGCGCGTGAACGTAGGACGGGCCCAGGTGCCGGGCCAGCTGCGACGCTTCGGCGGGGGCGATGGTGCTGGTGTTCAGCACGATCGTGTCCGGGCGCAGCGAGTCACGGACGTCGTCGAGGACCTGCCGGCAGGCCGGGCCGTCGAACAGTGCCAGGAGTACGAGATCGGCCTTCGCCACCGCCTCGTGCGCATCGCCGGTCGTCCTGACGGCGTCCGATGTGCGCCCGGAGCGTGTCCAGCCGACGACGTCCCGGCCCTGGGCAGCGAGGCGTGTCGCGATCGCGTCGCCCATGCGTCCCAGGCCGAGGATGGTGATCATGTGCGGTGTGGTCATACGGGCCAGAGTGGTGCGCCCCGACGGCTGCGACAAGCGCAGATTTCGCAGGCCGGATCTGCGGTGCTCGCATACCGGCCGGACATACTGGTGTCATGGAATTGCTGGTGTCATGGAATTGACCGTGTGGCGCACCTTCGTGACCGTGTGCCGACTCGGGTCGCTGTCGGCGGCGGCCGCCGAGCTCCATCACACGCAGTCGGCCGTCTCCCGACAGATCGCCGGTCTTGAGCGGCAGCTCGGCGTGCCTCTGATGGAGCGTCATGCGCGCGGTGTGCGTCCGACGCCTGCCGGCGAGGTCTTCCGGAGCCACGCCCTGGCCACGCTCAACGAAGCCGACCGCGCCGTACGCGCCGTACGAGAGGCTGGTGACGGGGCGTCCCATCGGCCGCTGGCCGTCGGTGCCACTCCCTCTCTTGCCGCAGGGATCGTCCCCGAGGCCATCCGGAGGCTGCTGGAGCGAAGCGGATCCATGCGGTGGAGCCTGCTCCCCGGTCTGAGCGCACAGCTGCACAACCGTGTGATCGCCGGCGATCTCGACCTCGCTGTCGTCACCGATGCGCCACCGGGGCTCCCCCATGACCCGCGGGTCGAACGACGGTTCCTCGGTCTTGACGACATGGTCGTCGTCCTGCCCGTCGGTCATCCGCAGGCCGGGCGGGGCCCGGTGGACATTCAGACGCTGGCCGACCAGATCTGGGTCGAGGACAACGACGGCTCGGCTGCGCTCCTGCGCCGGCACGCCGCCCGCGCCGGGGTCGGCGCCCGCATCGATCTCAGCGCGGCCGATCTGCTCGGCAAGCTGGCCCTGGTGGCAACCGGCCACGCCATCGCGCTGATACCCGGGGTACTGACACGCGCGCTGCGGACCGACGTCACCGCGGTGGCCCTCGCCGATCCCCCGACCCGCGGGATCTACGCGATCACACCACGTCGCGACCCCCACCCCTCCGCGACGCCCCTCCTCGAGCAACTCGCCACAGCCTTCACCTAGCGGAGACCACCGTCGTCAGCGCACCCGTCCCCGCGGCCTCTCGCGTCGCTGAGGTTCCCGTCGGCGTTACGGACCCTCTGGGCTCGGTACTGAGTCACGTTCGGCACCCTGGATCGACACTGCAGACAACGTCTGTCAGGGTGCTGCATCCTCGTGTGGGCCGGTGCTGTTCATACAGCGCGGAGCCTGAAGGCAGGGGTACTCAGGGGGTCGCGATCAAGACCCGCTGGAAGCTCGCGATCGACCCCAGCGAGGAAGCCGCCCTCGCCGAGAACGCCACCCGCTGCCCGAACGTGCCGATCAAGGTGCAGCTCGCGCGATAGCTGACGTCTGCCCGACCGCCTCCCCCGTCGCACAGCCGGACCGCAGCTCGCTGAGGCTGCACCGCCCCACCACAAGACGCTGTCACCAGGCCGGTGCACCACGAGCAGCCGTGAGACCACACTGGGCCCGCGGTCCCCGTTCACCGGGGCGACGGAGGACGCCACAGCGCCAGCACATGCGACCGGATAGCCCACTGTCCGCGATACCGCGGAAACTGCCACATCACGCTCCAGGCGGGGCGCGTACAGCCGGATCGGCGGCAGCCCCGAGAGCTCTACGAGGGGGTGGCTCACCCGCTCGGATGCGCTCGGCGAGCAACTGGTCGCGAGGGGGGGCATGGTGAATGCATGAACACCACACCTCACTCCAGGAAGTCCCTGTCCCTCATATCCCGGGCATTCGCGGTGAGTGCCGTCGTGGGCATCGCTTGTGCGGCGGGGGTGGCAACTGCCACATCCGCCGTGGCCGCGACGCCCGCCACGTCCGTCGCCGCAAAGGCCGCACCTGCCCAGGGCGGCCACGGCGGCGGGGACGAGCAGAAGTGCGCCGTCGGCATCCTCCCCATCCTCAACTTCTGTAACTGACGGACAACTGCGGGCAATTCCTGCCCGCACACCGCACAACCGCAACACGGAAAAGTCCACCCACCCACCCCAGGGCGGTCAGGGACAGGGGCAAGTTCCCTCTCCCTGATCGCCCTGCCGACCACAACCGAAGGCCTGATCAGAAACGCAAGGAACGCTCCTGACCACCCGGCGCCCACCCAAGGCGAGGGCGGACAGGGGCTGTTGCCCGTGTCCGCCCTCGGTACGCGAGTCGGCGTCGCTCACGCCGCCTTGAAGCGGCGCAGCCGGAGGCTGTTGCCGACGACGAAGACCGCTTCGCCGCCCTCAACCACCGCTACGGCCCCTGGGGCCTGGCCCTGCTCGAAGCCGTCGTACGCCTCGCCGACATGGCCTGCTCCGAGGAAGGCGGCTAACCTCGCCTCCCTGGGCATTCTCCCCCTCAACGCCCCCCGTCCTCGACCTGCACACCCACCAGCCACTCGCATGAAACTGTCCGGCGGCGTGGAATGGGCGCTGCACTGCTGTGTGGTGCTGACCGCCACGACCGAGCCGGTCCCGGCAGCCCGGCTTGCGCAGCTGCACGACGTCTCGCCCAGCTATCTGGCCAAGCAGATGCCGGTCCTGTCCCGCGCGGGTCTCGTGAAGTCCGTCCAGGGCAAGACGGGCGGATACGTGCTGACGCGGGCCGCCGCCGAGATCACCGTCCTGGACGTGGTGCAGGCCATCGACGGGGCGAGCCCGGCGTTCACGTGCGCCGAGATCCGCCAGCGAGGCCGCTTCGGAACTCGGCCCGAGGACTGCACCGAGCCGTGCCCCATCGGCCGCGCGATGTCGGCGGCCGATGCCGCCTGGCGAGCGTCGCTGCAGGCGGTCTCCATCGCCGATCTGGTCGGCTCGGTGGAGCAGAACAGCGGACCCGAGGCGCTGCCGGCCATCGGCACGTGACTCAACGCGGCGCTCGGCTCCGACGGTTGAGGGGCGCGTAGTCCACGCCCGGTGCAGGCGGTTCGCTCCCGGGCTCCGGCTGGACAAGCTGCAGCTCCTGCCGGATCGGCGCGGGATCCATCTGCGGGGATCGCCGAACTCCCGTCGAACGCCCCGCACTTCCGCAGCTTCCGGCTCGCGCTCATCGGCGATGTCGTCGATCAGCGCGAGCATCTCCTCATGTACGCCTAGCCAGGCGGGGCGGGTTCCCGGTTCGCCGGGGCCCGGAGGCCGGCGACCGTGAACGCCACGACCAGAAGGGAGGCCAGCGTCGCGACCACCGCCGACAGGGCGGGAAGCGGTGCTGTCACCCCGTCAGGCCGCAACACGTAGGCGAGCGTTGTGGAGCCGACCTGATCATCCACGAGGTGGCTGACGACCAGCGCACCTGCCACCAGGGTGCTCACCACGGCCACGACCGGTGACCCGCTCAGGCACAGTGCCGCACCCGCCAGAGCGCAGATGATGGAGACGCCGAGCGCGGCGGAGAGAGCGACGGTGGACGCGTCCGACCAGTTCAGCGGGAAATGGGCCGCCGCACAGAGCAGAAGAAGTACACCTGCCGTACGACGCAGCCACACCAGGGGTGTTGTGCCTCGTGTGTGCATGGCCGCGGCAGCCGGGACAGGTGCGGGGCTGACGGCCTCGGCCGGCGGCGCGACCGGCACGGCCGGGGGGTCGGCCTCGATGTTGTCGGTGCCCTTGCGATCTCCCAGGCTGCCTATCAGCTTCATCAGATCCTCGACAGATCTGGTCGTACCGGCGGCATGCACCGCCTCGGCGCCGCTGTGCGGATCGTGCGGGGGCCGGGAGAGCAGGTGAACGAGACGGCTCACCTCTGGTATGGGCCGTTCCTCGATGGCGTGCCGAATTGCCTCGTCCATGTGATCGGCGGCGTGTTCCGGCGGGCCCATCAGTTCCACCAGCCGGGTGACGTCGTCGACGGAGCGGGCCACGGCGGCCAGGCGGAGCACCGAGGCGGCGGTCGACTCGCCGTCAGGTGACTGCTCCAAGAGAGTGACGAGGTCGACGACATCGTCCAGGGGCCTGGACACCACGGCGACGCGTATGAGCTCTTCCACCGCATCGTCGTCCAGTTCGGACGCCGTCTGTTCCGGGGACCCGTCGTCGGCGTCGTGCGCCGTCTGTTCCGAGGGTCCGGCGACGGCGTTGCGCACGGTCCGCTCCCAAGGGAAGTCTTCCACGTCGTCGTCGACTGCCTGCGGTGGCGGGGCGTGCGGGTCGTGGGGCAGGGCGTGGGGCAGGGCGTGGAGCTGCGCGGTGCCCCAGTGAACCGACGTAACCAGAGGTTCGCCGGTCCCAGAAGTATCCCCCGCGGCAGAGAATGACTCAGCGGCCATTGTCTTCTCCATTTCAGCGGTACGTACTTGTCCCGCGTGTGTGCGTGTCTCCCGTTCTATCCACGCTTCTTTCGCCCCGCCACTGGAGGAGGTTGCCGACCCTGATGGTCAGCGCACCCGCCCCCGCGCCTTCAACGGCACAGGCGGCAAGTCCGGCGCTGGGATCCGGTCACCGTCATAGCCCTTCACCTCACCGAAGCGCGAGCTCTCCATCCAGTCCGAACGCGCTTGAGCGATATCCTCGTTCGACCGCCCGACGAAGTTCCACCACATGATGAGCTCCTCCTCGAACGGCTCACCCCCGAGCAGCATCAGGCCCGCGTCCGACCCGGCGTACAGCGGCAGTTCGGTGCGGCCGCAGCCGAGGTAGAGCATCGATCCCGGGAGCACGGGGACGCCGTCCACGCGGGCCTCGCCCGACATGGCGAGGACGGCGTACTCGAAGTCGGGGTTCAGGGGCAGGCGTACGTCGGCACCGCCGGTCAGGGCGAGGTCTGCGCCGACGATCGGGGTGTACGTCGTGCCCGGCGATGCCGCGCCGTCGAGCGCGCCGAGGATGAGGGTCGCGGAGATGCCGGGAGCCGTGACGACCGGCAGCTCTGCGTGGTGCTCGAAGCTCGGGTCGGTGTGGCGGTGGGCGTCCGGCAGCGCCACCCACAGCTGGGCGCCATGCAGGAAGCGGGCGTGCGACCGGGGGCTCTCCTCGGAGTGCGAGATGGCCCGGCCCGAGGTCATCAGGCCGAGCTCGCGCGGGCGGATCGTCTGGAGGCCGCCGGTGGAGTCACGGTGCAGGACCTCGCCGTCGTGCAGCCAGCTGACCGTTTGCAGGCCCATGTGCGGGTGGGGGCCCACCTGCATGCCGGGCTCGTCGGCGATGTCGTCCGGGCCGTAGTGGTCGACGAAGCACCAGGCGCCGACCATGCGGCGGCCCAGGTTGGGCAGCAGGCGGCGGACCTCGGTGGACTCGCCGAGCTTGACCTTCTTGGGGCTGAGGAGTTCCCGCACCGGTTCGGCGACGACGAACCCGCGCCCGCCGCACAGGGCCGGAACCGCCTCGCGATCAAGATTGCTCATGTCGCACAACCTAGACCCGCGGGGCACCGGACGTCAGGCACGCGACGCTGCCGTTCACCCGGTGGAATTTTTGGCCACGCGGATGAGTTGTGCGCCCCAGAAGGAGGCAACAGTGGAGATGACCTATTACGGCCACGGAACCGCGGCCGAGCGCTGGGAGCGCGCGGGGCAGTTCTTCGACGCCAAGGAGTACGCCACGGCGGCACGCATCCTGGCCGACCTGGCCGACGAGGTGCCCGAGCAGGTCGCCCCGCGGCTGCTGCTCGCCCGTGCCTACTACCACTCGGCGCAGCTGCTGCGCGCGGAGGCCGAGCTGCGTACGGTCATCGACCTCGACCCGGTCGAGCAGTACGCCCGGCTGCTCCTCGGCCGCACCCTCGAGCGACAGGGCAGGGACGCGGACGCCGCCCCGCACCTGCGGATGGCGGCTGCGCTCTCGGGGGACTTCGCGGAAGTCTGACGCGGCTCCGGGGCACCGTTGGCTTTGGCCAACGGCGCCCCGGCCGTGTGCCCCGGCCCTCGCCAGAGGCGCAGCGTCCTGTTCGCCGCCCTGGCGGCGACCGTCGCATCGGGTGGTTCGGCGATGGCCGCGGGCGAGAAGAAGGCGGGCAGGAAGAAGGCGGCTGCCGGACGCATGGTCGTCTATTACCAGACGCAGTACGCCGGCGGCTCGTACCTCTCGCCACTCCCCCTCACCGAACACGGCACGGGCGTGACCGACGTCCTGGTCGCCGCCGTGCATCTGAACGACGTCAACGGCCCTTACGCGCCGGTGCACTTGAACGACGACACGCCCGGCGCGGCGCGCTGCGTTCGAAGCACGCGGGCTTCGGCGGCGTCGCCGGCTGGGAGTACTTCAACTCCCAGCCGGGCGGCGGCGCGGAGCCCTGGCGGTGGGCGGCGGAGGTGTCGTCCGCGCTGAAGGCGGCCGCCGCTTCGACGGGCTGAGCGGGCGTCACGCCCACACCGCCTCCGCGAACGCCACGCCCACGAAGACCGCGCCGAGCCCCGCGACCACACTCGCCACCACGTTGGCCGCGGCGTAGAAGCGCGCGCCGTCCCCGGCGAGGCGCAGCGTCTCGTACGAGAAGGTCGAGTACGTCGTCAGGGCGCCGCACAGGCCGGTGCCGAGGAACAGCTGGAGCTGCGAGGAGGCGGCGCCCGCGACGACGGCTCCGGTGAGCACGCCGAGGACCAGGCTGCCCAGGACGTTCACCGCGAACGTCCCCCACGGGAAGACCGTGTCGTGTCTGGCCTGCACGGCACGGTCGGTGAGGAACCGCAGCGGGGCGCCGATCATCGCCCCTGCCACCACGCAGAGCCAGTTCACCGGTCGGCCCCGCCCCGGCCGACGTACCGTATGACCTCGCAGTCGTCGAGGATCACAAGCCCTTCGGTGACCAGTTCGTCGAGCTGGGGGAGGAAGGCGCGGAGCTTGTCCTCGTCGTCGACGATCACCACCGCGACCGGCAGGTCCTCGCTCAGCGAGAGGAGGCGCTGTGTGTGGATGAGCGAGGAGGCGCCGAATCCCTCGATCCCGCGGAAGACGCTGGCTCCCGCGAGGCCCGCCTTGCGGGCGCGG
Source organism: Streptomyces sp. NPDC086554 (assembly GCF_040686095.1). Taxonomy (NCBI): domain Bacteria; kingdom Bacillati; phylum Actinomycetota; class Actinomycetes; order Kitasatosporales; family Streptomycetaceae; genus Streptomyces; species Streptomyces sp. NPDC086554. The sequence continues at coordinate 24,293 of NZ_JBFBJK010000032.1, read as the reverse complement.
TGGACGATCTCCGAGTAGACCGGTTTGTGGTGCCAGAGGTCGGTCTCGCCGATGAAGACCGTCACCCGCAGTGCCCGGCCCGTCAGTCTGGTCATGGTCGCCTCCACGCAACCAGGCGGCGTGTCGCCGACGCCGCGCTCCACACCGCTCCGAGGGCCGCGAGCAGTGTCAGTCCGAGATAGGCCAGGCCCGTGCGGGCGTGGCCGTCGTTCACCAGACGCTCGATGTCCACAGCGTAGGTGGAAAAGGTGGTGAAGCCGCCGAGGACGCCGGTGCCGAAGAAGGGCCTCAGCAGGCGGTGGGTGGTTCGCATCTCGGTGAGTATCACCATGAAGACGCCCATGACGGCGCATCCGACGACGTTCACGAGGAGTGTGGTCCAGGGGAACGCGTCAGGGGCGGCCGGCCAGATCAGGGACGCGCCATAGCGGGCCGACGCGCCGATCGCACCGCCGGCGGACACGACCGCCACCACGGGCCACACGCCGTACTTCCTCACTTGCGCCGGTCCCAGTAGTCACCAGTAAAGATCACCTCAGGCTAGCCGCCCGGCGGGGTGTCCCGCAGACCGAGGCGCAGGTGCTCGACGTGGAAGAGCGCCTGGTCGAGGAGTTCGGCGACGTGGTGGTCGTAGAGGGCGTAGATGACCGAGCGGCCCTGCCGTTCCCCGGTGATCAGGCCGAGGTTGCGGAGCAGGCGCAACTGGTGCGAGCAGGCGGACTGTTCCATGCCGACGGCATCGGCCAGGTCGCCGGCCGCGCAGGGGCCTTCCTGCAGTCGGGCGAGGATCCGAAGGCGGGAGGGCGTCGCCAGGGCCTGGAGGGTGGCGGCGACGTCGGCGGCCCCCACGGTGTCCAGGCGATCTCGTGTGGTGGCGGTGCTCTTGTCGTCGACTCCGTGGCCCATGACGTCATCCTATCGATGACACATGAAAAGCTGTTCATTCATTCCTGTACGGTGATGGGGTCGCCGTTCCCCAGCCCGCGAAGGGTCACTTCGTCATGCCCACCACCCTCATTCCACGCTCCGACCAGGCGCCTTCCGCCGGTGCGGCAGCGGCTCCGCGCCGGCGCACCCGGGTCCTCGCGCTCGCCGAGGCCCGCTGGGCCGCGGCGGCCACGGTCGCGTTCCTGATCGCGCTGCCGCTCCAGCTGACGGGGGCCGCCGCGTGGCTCTGGGGTGGGCTGTACGTGGTCGCGTACGTCACCGGGGGCTGGGAGCCCGCGCTCGAAGGGCTGCGGGCGCTGCGCGAGAAGACCCTGGACGTGGATCTGCTGATGATCGTCGCGGCGGTCGGCGCGGCCTCGATCGGGCAGGTGATGGACGGCGCGCTCCTGATCGTCATCTTCGCCACGTCGGGCGCGCTGGAGGCCCTGGCCACCGCCCGCACCGCCGACTCGGTCCGCAGCCTGCTCGACCTCGCGCCCGCCACTGCGACGCGGCTGACCGGCGGGGGCGGCGAAGAGACCGTCGGCAGCGCCGAGTTGAAGGTCGGCGACGTCATTCTCGTACGCCCCGGTGAGCGGGTCGGCGCGGACGGCGAGGTCCTCGAAGGCGTCAGCGACGTCGACCAGGCGACGATCACCGGGGAGCCGCTGCCGGTCACCAAGGAGGCCGGTGACGAGGTGTTCGCGGGCACGCTGAACGGGGCCGGTGCGCTGCGGGTCAGGGTGGGGCGCGACGCGTCGGACTCGGTGATCGCGCGGATCGTGGCGATGGTCGAGGAGGCATCGGAGACGAAGGCGCCGACGCAGCTGTTCATCGAGAAGGTCGAGCAGCGCTACTCCCTCGGCATGGTGCTCGCCACGCTCGCCGTGTTCGCGGTGCCGCTGGCATTCGGAGACGACCTGACAGGGGCGCTGCTGCGGGCCATGACGTTCATGATCGTGGCCTCGCCGTGCGCGGTGGTGCTCGCCACCATGCCGCCGCTGCTCTCGGCGATCGCCAACGCGGGGCGGCACGGCGTCCTGGTCAAGTCGGCCGTCGTGATGGAGCGCCTCGGTGAGGTCGACGTGGTCGCCATCGACAAGACGGGCACCCTGACGGAGGGCACTCCCCGGGTGACCGCCCTGTGCCCGCTGCCGGGCAGCGGCCTGACCGACGAGGCCCTGCTCTCGCTCGCGGCCGCCGCCGAGCACCGCAGCGAACATCCGCTGGCCCGCGCCGTCGTCGACGCCGCCCGCACGCGCGGCCTGGACATCCCTGCGGTGACGGGCTTCGCCTCGGTGCCCGGCATCGGCGTGAGCGCCACGGTCGAGGGCTCGGCCGTCGAGGTCGGCGCTCCGGCGCGGCTGCTCGGCGCCGCCCCCACGGACGGCGCGCACGACAAGGCGGGCGCATGGGCACGGCAGTTGGGCGACGAGGGCCAGACCGCGGTCCTGGTGCTGCGCGACGGGACCCCCGCGGGCGTCCTCGGCATCGCCGACCGGCTCCGCCCGGACGCCGCCGCGACCGTCACCGCCCTGAAGACCCTGGCAGGTACGCCGCCGATGCTGCTCACCGGCGACAACTCCCAGGCCGCGGCCCGCCTCGCGACAGAGGTCGGCATCGGGGACGTACGCGCCGGGCTGCTCCCCCAGGACAAGGTCGCGGCGGTCCGTGCGGCGGAGGGCGCCGGACGCAAGGTCCTGGTCATCGGCGACGGCGTCAATGACGCACCCGCACTCGCCGCGGCCCACACGGGCATCGCCATGGGCCGGGCCGGATCCGACCTCGCCCTGGAGACCGCCGACGCCGTCATCGTGCGCGACGAACTCACCACCGTGCCCAAGGTGATCGCCCTGTCCCGCCGCGCCCGAGGCCTCGTCGTACAGAACCTGGTGATCGCCGGCGCGTTCATCACCGCCCTGGTCGCCTGGGACCTCATCGGCACCCTGCCGCTGCCGCTCGGCGTACTCGGCCACGAGGGCTCCACGGTGATCGTGGGCCTCAACGGGCTGCGCCTGCTGCGGGATTCGGCCTGGCGCGAGGCGGGAAGTTGAGCAGCTCGGTGACCGGCGTCGACGGGGGCTGCTGAGCCGCTAAGCGGCTTTGGCGAAGTCCGGTGCGGTTCGGGTGCGCCCCGAAGGGGCGCGGGGCTGTGACATGTGCGGCTCCGCCGCGAAGGGGGTCCCCCCTGTTCGAGCGAAGCCGAGAACTTGGGGGAGCGGCCGGCCACGACACAGCCGCAGACGAGCGACGGCATCCTCGCGGCACTTCCCGCGGAGCGCTTAGTCGCCCAGCGCCGTCCCGCAGCGTGCGCAGTAGCGGGCGTCGCGCTCCGCGGCGAGGCGGCCGCACGCGGGGCAGATGCGGTCGAGGAGGCAGGCCGGCTCTCCGGCGTCGGGGCCCGGGGCCGGGCTGATGCCGAGGGGCGGGCGCCGCCGGTGGGCGGTGGTGTAGACGAGGCCCGCGTCCGCCGCCTGCACGGAGCGGGTCGTGCCGGCCGGAAGCCACACCAGGGCACCGGGCGTGAGCGGCCACGACCCGTCCGGGGTACGGAGTTCACCGGCGCCGTGCAGCACGGTCACGAGGACGCCGAGCGTGGCCTCCGTGTGCTCGCCGATGCCCGCGCCGGGCGCGAGCCGGATGACATTGGCGTCCAGGTCCCGTGCGAGCCCGCCCAGCGACCACGCGACGGTGATCTGCCCCTGTCCGGCGGCGGCGGTCTGCTCCGGGCCGACGAACACCGGAGCGGTGGCGGCGGACGTACTCATGGGGACTCCAGTGGGCGGGTGGGGGCAGCCCGGAGAGGGTGCGGACATGCGCCAGAGGATCAGCGAAACCCTAACGGTGCGAGCCCCGCGGCCGTTGCCCCGGCGGAGTCAGAACTGGCCGGAGTCAGAACCAGTCCGCGCGCCCACTCGCGTCGCACAGTTCGAAGACGACTTCGCCCGCCTCGGGGTCCGTGCCCGTCACCGGGCGGACCCGGGCCCCGACCCACACCAGGTTCGGGGCGGCGCCCACGACGCGGCAGCGGAACACGAAGCCTTCGGGGAAGCGGACCAGGGACTCGTTGCGCGCCACGCCCGTATAGCGGTTCACGACGTTGGAGCGAACGACAACGCCGTAGCCCTCGCTGCGTTCCGGCTCCAGGTCGCTCGACGCGCACACCGGGCACAGCAGCTTCCGGAAGGAGGCGGTCTGGCACCAGCGGCAGCGCTGATAGATCAGGCCGGTTGACTCGCGCTGATCGGGACTCTCGTCAAGTCCCGTCTGGTGCAACTCGGTTCCTGCTATGGACACGTTTCGACCCCCTGCGGTCGGCCCGGATGCGCCGCATCGTCACGGCGACACGCGCACCATATGGCACTGAGTGCCGCACCGTAAAGGTACTGAGTGTCGAAGAGAGCGCGCTCACGCCTCTTCGGCGCCCGCTCGGCCCTCCCCGAAAGCGGACTCGATGCGCTGCACGACCCGCCACATCGGGGCGCCCTTCGGAGCCACCATCACGATCACCTCGTCCTCGGAGGCGGCACCGGCGGACCGCCCTGCCTGCACGTTCCCCCACATCTCCCGTACGAGTCCGAGCGCGTGGTCCACCGAGGCCTCGGCGTCGCCGTCGCCCCCCGAACGCAGCCAGGAGCGCAGACCGTTGTTGTGCGCGGCGACCACGGAGGCCGCGATCACCTCGGCGCGCAACGCGCCGTCGGGGGTCTCGGCGCAGCGCCGTTCCAGATATCCGGCGAGCTTGCGCTCGTAGCGGCGCACCACGGAGAGTTCGTACGTACGCAGGCCGGGCACCTCCCGCGTGAGGCGGTAACGCTGCACGGAGAACTCGGGGTTCGCGGCGTACATGCGCAGCACGAGACGGGCCGCGTCGCACACCGCGCCCACGGGATCGTCGCCGTCGTCATGCTCTTCGAGGAACGCGCTCATGTCGGCCAGGCAGCGCTCGTGGTCGGGGAAGACCACGTCCTCCTTCGACGGGAAGTACCGGAAGAACGACCGGCGTCCGACACCGGCCCGGGCGACGATGTCGTCGACCGTGGTCCGCTCGAAGCCCCGCTCCAGAAAGAGCTCGAAGGCCGCCTCGGCGAGCACCTGTCGCATGGGGGCCTTCTTGGCTGGTCCGCGCACCTCAGTCATGCCGGGAAACCTAGCACCGGAGAGCACCTTTTGGCACTACGTACCTTTACAGAGGGTACTGAGTGCCATAGGCTCGCATCACGGACCGCACTGAGGTAGGAGAGCCGGCGTGAGCTTGAGGATCGTTGTCACCGTGAAGTACGTGCCCGACGCCACTGGCGACCGGCACTTCGCCGATGACTTGACCGTGGACCGGGACGATGTCGATGGTCTGCTGTCGGAGCTCGATGAGTACGCGGTGGAGCAGGCGCTGCAGATCGCGGACGAGGCGGACGACGCGGAGATCACCGTGCTGACGGTGGGTCCGGAGGATGCCAAGGACGCGCTGCGCAAGGCGTTGTCGATGGGTGCGGACAAGGCGATCCACGTGGAGGACGAGGACCTGCACGGCAGCGACATCATCGGTACGTCGCTGGTGTTGGCCAAGGCGATCGAGAAGGCGGGCTACGACCTGGTCGTCTCCGGGATGGCCTCCACGGACGGCACGGCGGGTGTGGTGCCGGCGCTGCTGGCCGAGCGTCTGGGTGTCCCGCAGGTCACCCTGCTGTCCGAGGTCTCCGTTCAGGACGGTGTGGTGACCGGCCGCCGGGACGGCGACAGTGCCTCGGAGCAGTTGGAGGCGGCGTTGCCGGCGGTGGTGTCGGTGACCGACCAGTCGGGCGAGGCGCGCTACCCCTCCTTCAAGGGCATCATGGCGGCCAAGAAGAAGCCGGTCGAGTCCTGGGATCTGTCGGACCTGGACCTGGAGGCCGGGCAGGTGGGTCTGGAGGGCGCGTTCACCACGGTCGATGCGGCGACCGAGCGTCCGGCGCGCACGGCGGGCACGATCGTCAAGGACGAGGGCGAGGGCGGCAAGCAGCTGGCCGAGTTCCTCGCGGGCCAGAAGTTCATCTAAAGGGCTCGTCGAATCCCTCCATCCGCCCTACTTCCCTTGTAATCGCAGGAGATTGAAGTCCCATGGCTGAAGTTCTCGTCTATGTCGACCACGTGGACGGTGCCGTCCGCAAGCCCACCCTGGAGCTTTTGACGCTGGCCCGCCGGATCGGCGAGCCGGTCGCCCTCGCGCTGGGCACCGGTGCCGCCGAGACCGCCGCGGTGCTTGCCGAGCACGGCGCCATCAGGGTGCTGACCGCCGACGCCCCGGAGTTCGCCGACTACCTGGTCGTGCCGAAGGTCGATGCGCTGCAGGCCGCCTACCAGGCGCTCTCCCCGGCCGCGGTGCTGGTGCCCTCCTCGGCGGAGGGCAAGGAGATCGCCGCGCGTCTTGCGGTGCGGATCAAGTCCGGCATCATCACCGACGCCGTGGACCTGGAGGCGGGCGATCAGGGGCCGGTGGCCACGCAGGCCGCGTTCGCCGCCTCCTACACCACCAAGTCCCGTGTCACCACCGGCACCCCGGTCATCACCGTCAAGCCCAACAGCGCCGCCGTCGAGCCCGCCCCGGCTGCGGGCGCCGTCGAGGCGCTCACCGTGTCCTTCTCCGCGCAGGCCACCGGCACCAAGGTCGTCGCGCGCACGCCGCGGGAGTCGACCGGGCGTCCGGAGCTGACCGAGGCCGCGATCGTGGTCTCCGGCGGCCGTGGCGTCAACGGCGCCGAGAACTTCGCGATCATCGAGGCGCTTGCGGACTCGCTGGGTGCGGCCGTGGGTGCCTCGCGGGCCGCGGTGGACGCGGGCTGGTACCCGCACTCCAACCAGGTCGGCCAGACCGGCAAGAGCGTCTCGCCGCAGCTGTACATCGCCTCCGGCATCTCCGGCGCGATCCAGCACCGCGCGGGCATGCAGACCTCGAAGACGATCGTGGCGATCAACAAGGACGCCGAGGCCCCGATCTTCGACCTCGTCGACTACGGCGTCGTCGGCGACCTCTTCGACGTCGTCCCCGCCCTCACCGAAGAGGTCAAGACCCGCAAGGGCTGAGCTAGTTGACCCAGCTGACCTAGCTGACCTAGCTGACCGTATCGAGGCCCTCGCCCCCGCAGCACGCGGGAGCGAGGGCCTCGGCGCGTCACACACACCGTGGCATCACGGCGCCCGTCACCCGCGATACGTCTCCAGCAGCCGCAGCCACACCTCGGACACCGTCGGATACGCCGGAACCGCATGCCACAGGCGGTCGATCGGGACCTCGCCCGCGATCGCGACCGTCGCCGAATGGATGAGCTCGCCGACGCCGGGGCCCACGAACGTGACGCCGAGCAGGATCTCGCGGTCCAGGTCGACGATCATGCGGGCGCGGCCCTCGTAGCCGTCCGCGTAGAGGCCCGCGCCCGCCACCCCCGCGATGTCGTAGTCGACGGCGCGCACGCGGTGGCCCGCGGACTCCGCCTCCGCGAGGGTGAGGCCCGCCGACGCCGCCTCGGGGTCGGTGAAGACCACCTGCGGGACGGCCGCGTGGTCGGCGGTCGCCGAGTGGGCGCCCCAGCGGTCGGTCTCCAGGAGGGGGACGCCCTGCGCGCGGGCGGTGATCGCGGCGCCCGCGATGCGGGCCTGGTACTTGCCCTGGTGGGTGAGGAGCGCACGGTGGTTGGCGTCGCCCACCGAGTAGAGCCAGTCGCTGCCCTGCACGCGCAGACTCTCGTCGACCGGCAGCCACGAGCCCGGTTCGAGGCCGATCGTCTCCAGGCCCAGGTCGTCGGTGCGCGGGGCGCGGCCCGTGGCGAAGAGGATCTCCTCGGCCTCGACGGTGTCCCCGTCGGAGAGGGTCGCCGCGACCGTGCCGTTCTCGCGCCGCACCGCCGTGACGGAGACGCCCGTGCGGATCTGCGCGCCCGCCTCCGTCAGCGCCTTGGTTACCAGTTCCCCGGCGAACGGCTCCATGCGCGGCAGCAGCCCTTCACCCCGTACGAGCATCGTGACCTGCGCGCCGAGCGCCTGCCAGGCCGTGGCCATCTCGACGGCGACGACGCCTCCGCCGACCACCGCGAGCCGGCCGGGCACATGGTCGGCGCTGGTGGCCTCGCGGCTCGTCCACGGCTTCACCTCGACCAGTCCCGGCAGGTCGGGCAGGGCGGCGCGGGTGCCGGCGCAGATCGCGACGGCGTGGCGCGCGGTGAGCGTCTCGTGGGGCCCGTCGGGGTCCGTGACGGTCACCTGGCGGGTGCCGGAGATGCGGCCGTGGCCGCGGTAGAGGTCCACTCCGATGCTGTCCAGCCAGCCGACCTGGCCGTCGTCCTTCCAGTGCGATGCGTAGTCGTCCCGGTGCGCGAGGACCGCCGCCGCGTCCAACGGGCCCTGCACCGATTGGCGCAGCCCCGGTACCTTGCGCGCGTCCGAGCGGGCGATCACGGGCCGCAGCAGCGCCTTGCTCGGCATGCAGGCCCAGTACGAGCATTCGCCCCCGACGAGTTCGCTCTCCACCAACGCCACGCTCAGACCCGCGGCACGGGCCCGGTCCGCGACGTTCTCCCCCACGGGACCAGCGCCCAGGACCACTACGTCGTACGCCTTCGATTCCGTCATGGAAGCCAGTGTGGTGCCAGGTGTGCGACGTGGCCACATGGGTACGCGCGCGGAACGGCACCGGTGCGCGGATGGAATACGTCTACAACCGGGGCCGTTGTGCAAGGCGGCTTCACCCGATACCAGGAAGAGGGAACTAACCATGAGCAGCACGACTGTGGAGCTCACCAAGGAAAACTTCGACCAGATGGTCACAGACAACGAGTTTGTCCTGATCGACTTCTGGGCGTCCTGGTGCGGTCCGTGCCGGTCGTTCGCGCCCGTCTACGAGAAGGCCGCCGAGGCCAACCCCGACCTGGTCTTCGGGAAGGTCGACACGGAGGCGCAGCCCGAGCTCGCGCAGGCCTTCGGCATCCAGTCGATTCCTACGCTGATGATCGTCCGTGACCAGGTGGCCGTGTTCGCGCAGCCCGGCGCGCTCCCCGAGGCGGCCCTCGAGGACGTCATCGGTCAGGCCAGGAAGCTGGACATGGACGAGGTCCGCAAGTCCGTCGCCGAGGAGCAGGCGAAGGCCGAGGCGCAGGACCAGTGAGGAACGACCCGCAAGCCGACCAGTAAGGAACGGCCGCAAGCGAAAGGGTCAGCTGGACTCGCGGTGCACAGCCGTCGCGCCGAGCACGTCGTGCACCTCGGGTTCCATGCCCGGGTCACGCACGACCCGGTCGACAAGCTCCGCGAGTTTCTGGCCTGACGGAAGCTCAATGCGGACCGTGCTGAGCCGGGGCCGCAGGAGCCTGCCGAGCATCAGGTCGTCGGAGCCGATGAGCGCCGTCTCGTCGGGCACGGCGACCCCCTCGTCCTGGAGCGCCCGCATCAGCAGCATCGCGTACTCGTCGTTGTACGTGAACACGCCGTCGATCCCCAGCTCGCGCCAGCCCGCCGCGAGCCGGGCCGCCGCCTCCTCCGTGTAGGCGAGGGGCAGCTCTGTGAGCGTGGCGTCCGTGCCGTGCAGCGCGCGGCGGATGCCTTCGACGCGCGGCCGTGCGAAGGGTTCGAGGCCCCGCTCCTCGGGGACCACGACGCCGATGTGCCGCCTTCCGCGCTCCAGGAGGTGCGTGGCGGCGCAGCGGCCCACCAGGCGCTGGTCCATGAGCAGGGCGTGCGCGCCCTCGGCACGCTGCGGGCCGAGGGTGAAGACGGCCTTGGCGCCCGACCGCTTCAGGACGCTCACGCCGCGCGCCCCGAGCGCCGACGCGTCGGGCGCGAGGACCGCGACGGGGCGCAGCTCCGCCCAGGCGCGGGCCGCGTCCTCGCCGGTCAGACCGAGGCTGCCGTACTGCACGACGGTGTAGTCGAATCGGCTGAGCGCCCACTGCAGTTCGTTGAAGAACTCGCTGAACAGCGGGCCCGCCGGGATCTGTGGCGTCGGCATCAGGACGACCCGGGTGTGCCCTGCGCGCAGGCTGCGGGCCGCGGCGTGCGGCACGTACCCCAGTTCCTTGGCGGCCGCGTGGACGCGGCGGCGGGTGGGTTCGCTGATGCGGACGGCGCTGGTGTTGTTGAGGACGTACGAGACGGTCGCGCGCGAGACTCCCGCCAGACGCGCGACGTCGGCACTTGTCGGCACGGAGTTCGGCACGGAGTGCTGCGTGGGCTGCTGATTAGGTATCTGCACCATGACGAGGCTCATCTTTCCAGACCGTGCCGGGGCGCCCCCAGGCGGGCGTCCGGGCGCTGTGTGCGGGCGTCGGGCGCTTGGCGGTGGCGTACGCGGCGTGAACTTCCCTGCTCTCGTTCCGCGTTGACCTACCGGCCGGTAGCGTGCGTTCACCTGCCCACCGATCAAAGGTGCCCCCACATGACTGCCGACCGTGCCGACGGCCTGGAGCGGACCGCCCGCGCGCTGGCCGCCGGAGAAGTGACCTCGCGTGCGCTGACCGAGCGGACGCTGGCCCGGATCGAGGCGTCCCAGCCGGTGCTCAACGCCTTCAAGCTGGTCCGCGCCGAGGCCGCGCTCGCCGAAGCGGACGCCGCCGACCGGGAGTTGGCGGCGGGCGGTCCCGGACTGCCGCCGCTCCTGGGCGTACCGCTCGCCGTGAAGGACGACACCGACATCGCGGGCGAGCCGACCGCGTTCGGCTGCCGGGGCGACTTCCCGCCGAAGAAGGAGGACGCCGAGTCGGTGCGCAGGCTGCGGGCGGCCGGTGCGGTGATCGTCGGCAAGACCAACACCTGCGAGCTGGGCCAGTGGCCGTTCACGGAAGGGCCCGGCTTCGGCGACACCCGCAATCCCTGGCACACGGGCCACACCCCCGGCGGGTCGTCGGGCGGTTCGGCGGCCGCGGTCGCAGCCGGGCTCGTCCCGGCCGCGCTCGGCTCGGACGGGGCGGGCTCGGTGCGCATCCCGGCCGCCTGGACCCATCTCGTGGGGATCAAACCGCAGCGCGGCCGGATCTCGACGTGGCCGTGGCCCGAGGCCTTCAACGGCATCACCGTCAACGGCCCGCTCGCCAGGACCGTCGCCGACGCGGCGCTGCTCCTGGACGCGGCGAGCGGCAACCACGAGGGCGACCTGCACAAGCCGCCGGCCATCAGTGCCGTCGACGCGGCGACGCGCGAGCCGGGGCGCCTGCGGATCGCGCTCTCGCTGCGCATGCCGTTCACCGCGACGCCCAAGCGCCTCGATCCGGTGGTGCGGCGCAAGGTCTTCGTCCTCGCTGACCGGCTCGCCGCGCTCGGGCACGACGTCGAGGAGGCCGACCCGCGCTACGGGCAGATCGGCCTCGACTTCGTGCCGCGCGCCACGGCGGGCATCACCGACTGGGTCCGCGAGGTCCCCGACCCCCGGCTGCTCGACCCGCGCACCAAGGAAGCCGCCCGCCTCGGCCGTCTGCTCGGCGGCGCCCCGCTGCGCCTGGCCCGGCGCGCCGAGGCCGCCCTGCACCGCCGCGTCGGCGCGGTCTTCTCGACGTACGACGTGGTCCTCACGCCCACCACAGCCACTCCCCCGCCCCGGATCGGCACCATGGCAAAGCTCAGCGGTTGGCGCACCGACCGGGCGATGATCGCCGCCTGCCCCTACGCCTGGACGTGGAACGTCCTGGGCTGGCCGGGCGTCAACGTGCCCGCCGGGCGGGTGGGCGACGGACTTCCGGTGGGCGCGCAGCTGCTCGGCCCTGCGGGCAGCGAGCCGCTCCTGGTGTCGCTGGCCGCGCAGTTGGAGGCGGACCAGCGCTGGTACGAGCAGTGGCCCGCCGCGGCCTGACCGGTCGCCAGCGTGCGCCACAGCGCCGGGTCCTCGAAGCCGAGGGCCCACAGGACGGTGTGGCGTACGCCGTACTTCCGCAGGACCGGCAGATGGGCGGCCGTTCCGCGCGCGTCCTGGTACCAGACGGTGCGGCGCCTGCCGCCCTCGTCGTACGTGAAGTGGGGCGTGCTCGACCCGGGATCGAGGCGGTAGGGCGCGCCGACCTTGCGGCGCAGGGCCTCCGCCTCCTTCCATGTGACGTGCCGGGCGCGGTCGCGGCTGCCCACACCCCAGTCCCAGCCGTAGCCGGGCAGACCCATCTCCAGCTTGCGGGCGGGGACTTCGGCGGTGGCGCGGCGCAGGATGTCCTCGTACCAGGCCGGCGAGGAGAGCGGTCCGGGCGATCCCTCCGCCCAGTGCTGGTCGTAGGCCATGATGCGCAACCGGTCGGCGGCGGCGCCGATTCGGCGGTAGTCCCAGACGCGGCCGCTGATCCGTGTCTTCGGCGAGACGGTGGTCACGCACTGCTTGCGCAGGGTGTGCAGCCGGGCGCACAGGTCGGTGACCAGCGTCGCGTACCCGGACCGCACCTTCTCGTAGTCGGCGTCGCCGGTGGCCGCGATGGTCTCGTAGTCCAGGTCGAGCCCGTCGTACGAGCGGCTGCGGACGACGCGGAGCAGCGCGTCGATGTGCCGCGCACGACGGTTCTCGTCGGTGACGAGGGACGCCAGCGCGCCGCGCTCCATCCTCTCCATGACGGTCGGCACGACCTTGATGCCCGCCTTGTGGAGTCCGTCGACGACGCGGCTGTCCCCCGATCCGGTGTGGCCCACCACGCTGTCGGCCGTCTCGGCGCGGAACCAGAAGGGGCTGACGGTGTGCAGTTGGGCGGCGTGGCGCAAGGCGTCCTGGTACGCGGCTTCCTGGTCCCAGTAGGGCAGCCACGCGGAGACGGTGCGCGGCGGGGGCGCGATGGGGGCGGCGGGGGCGGGCGGTGGCGGGACCGTCGCGGCAAGTGCCGTGCCGCACAGGGCGAGGACGGCGACGAGCCGCGCGCGGTGGAGGTGTCGAGGTGGCGCCATGGACCGAGCCTGCGGGTCATCGGGCGGACCCGCCCCACGGGTTGGGCCGGACAGGCTCTACGGTGGCCCGCGTGACTGCCGACACCGAAGAACCGCAGATGTCCGCGAACCCGGGCCGCACGGGCCGCACCGCGACCACCGAGGTCGAGCCTGCCGAGGTGGGGCGGGTACGGACGACATACGCGCCCGCCCATGACGGCGACCCCGACCCCGGCGAGATCGTCTGGACGTGGGTCCCCTACGAGGAGAACGACGGACGCGGCAAGGACCGTCCCGTACTCGTCGTCGCCCGCGAGGACCGGGGCACGCTGCTCGCCGTGCAGCTTTCCAGCAAGCGGCATGACGGCGATAGGGAGTGGGTGCCGATCGGCAGCGGGCCGTGGGACCGTACGGGCCGCGAATCCTGGGTCGACATCGACCGGGTGCTCCGGGTGCACGAGAAGGGCATGCGGCGCGAGGCGTGCGCCATCGACCGGATGCGGTTCAACCTGGTCGTGCGGCGGCTCCAGGAGCGCTACGGCTGGCGCTGAGGCGCTCCGCTGGAGGTGCGGTGTGTCAGCGCGGGTGCTTTGTGGCTGGTCGCGCAGTTCCCCGCGCCCCTTCGGGGCGCTGGCCCTGAGCCGTCATGTCGGCGAACGCCTCCTCGAAGGCAGTCCGCGTCACCGCGCCGCGCGTGCGGTCGAGCACCCCGAACACGATGTGCTCGAACGCTCCGTGGAACCGGCCGCCCTCCTCGAACTGGACGCGGAACGCGTCCGCCACTTCCTTCGGGTCGTTCTGGAAGACCCCGCAGCCCCACGCGCCGAGCACCAGCCTTCGGTAGCCGCAGGCCACGGCAGTCTCCAGGACGCGCTCCGCGCGGCAGGCCAGGGCGCCGGGCAGCCACTCGGCGCGCTGCGGCGTCTGCCGCCTGACCACTCCCGCGTTCGGCGCCGCCGAGGTCAGGAACCCGACGGTGTACGCCTCGTCGAGCAGCCGTCCTCGGTCGTCGCGGAAGACCGGGACGGCCGGGGAGTGGATGACGCGGTCGCTGTAGAACGGGTCGCGGTGGGCGCGGTGGTGGTCGTAGAACTCCCGGGCCGACCGCACGCACGTGTACAGCGCGGAGGCGCGGCACAGCGCCTCCTCCTGGGCCTGGGCCCCGTTGAGATAGCCGCCTCCGGGATTGCGCGCGGAGGAGAAGTTCAGGACGGCCACCGGGGTGTCTTCCCTGGTGGCGAGCCTGTTCGCCGCCTCCAAGCTGCTCTCCGCGGTGACCTCGACTACGGTGGAGGACGGCTCGGGCAGCGTCACGCGCACGGCGGCGGGTCCGAACATCCGCGTGCCGGAGCGCGCGGCGTCCACCCAGTGCGCGATCACCACGTCGCGGCCACCGGCAGAGACATACCGGCCCGCCGCGACGATCTCCTCGGTCTGCTGCGCGATCCCGCGCAGGCGGGCACTCATACCCGCTCCCCCGTCCTGTCCCCCGACTCGTACATGAACGCATGGTGAGCGGTTCGCATCGTCCGCCGCAACAGAATTCCCTGGCGCCGACTCGACCCCAGGGGCACTCTTGTGCGAACGGCCGACAAGGTCTTGGGTGGGACGGAGCATTCCGGCTCAAGACCAACTCGGTCCACCCCATATCGAGTTGACCGGGGTGGTCCGCAACCGCCGGACCAGGCGGAACTGTGAACAGGAGGACCCCTGCATGCCCGAGGGCGACTGTACGACCTACCGCGCGAAGTACGGCACCGCGGTATCCGAAGCCGAGGCGGAGGCGCTGGTCAGCGGCATCTGCTTCAAGACCGGACCACCGCGCGCCACCGGTGTCGAACTGGAATGGCTGATCCACGAGCCGCACCGGCTCCGAATGCCCGTGTCCACCGCCCGCCTCGAAGCGGCCTACGCCGCACTGCGGGCCCTGCCCCTGCACTCCCAGATCACCGTCGAACCAGGTGGCCAGCTAGAGCTCAGCTCGCTCCCCGCCACCTCGCTCATGGAGTGCGTGTCGGCCATGTCGGCCGATCTGTCCGTCGTACGCGACCGACTGGCATCCCTGAATCTGACCCTCACCGGCATCGGTGCCGATCCGTGGCGCCCGCCGAACCGCATCCTGCACCGTCCGCGCTACGACGCCATGGAGTCCTATCTCGACCGCGCGGGCCCCGCGGGGCGGCGCATGATGTGCTCCACCGCGTCCGTGCAGATCTGTCTGGACGCGGGGCACGAGGAGCCGGGACCGCTCGGCTACGGGCGGCGCTGGCGGCTCGCGCATCTCCTGGGCGCCGTTCTCGTCGCCGCGTTCGCCAACTCGCCGCTCCAGGACGGCCGTGCCACCGGCTGGCGCTCCACCCGGCAGGCGGTGTGGGCCGCCATCGACCCGGGGACGTCCGCCGCGCCGCCGCTGGACGCGGAGCCACGGGCGGCCTGGACGCGGCATGCCCTGGACGCGCCTGTGATGTTCCTCAGGGCGCAGGAGGGCGACGCCGACGGTTCGGACTGGGCCACTGCGGAAGGGCTGACCTTCCGCACCTGGGCGCGTTCGGGCGCACCGCGCCCGCCCACGCGCGAGGACCTCGACTACCACCTGACCACCCTCTTCCCGCCCGTACGCCCGCGCGGCCACCTGGAGCTGCGGATGGTCGACGCCCAGCCGGGCGATGACGGCTGGATCGTGCCGCTCGCCGTGACGAGCGCGCTGTTCGACGATCCGCAGGCCGCCGAGACCGCCTACCGCACGGTCAAGCCGCTGGCCGAGCGGGCCTGCCCGCCCGGCGCGCCCGCTGCGCCGCGCAGCCCGCTGTATCTGGACGCCGCCCGGCACGCGCTCGCCGATCCGGAGCTGCGCGAGGCCGCGGCGGCCTGTTTCGCGGCCGCCGTCGACGCGCTGCCCCGGATGGGCGCGAGCGCCGAAGTGCGGGACGCGGTGGCCGCGTACGCCGAGCGTTACGTCGCGCGGGGCCGCTGCCCGGCCGACGACGTGCTCGACCGGCACCGTGCGCAGGCGCACGACCGCGACCAGGAGCCCGTTACCGAGAACGAGCACGAGAAGGGCAGCCTCCGATGACCGGAACCGTCAGCGACCCCGATTCCCTTCGGGAGCGCGCCCTGGCGGCGCTTCTCGCCGCCCGGGACCGCACCTCGCTCCTGACCACGTGTGTCGAGGAGCCCGAACTGACCGCGCAGCACTCGCCGTTGATGTCGCCCCTCGTCTGGGACCTCGCGCACATCGGCAACCAGGAGGAGCTGTGGCTGCTGCGCGCGGTGGCCGGCCGTGACGCGATGCGGCCGGAGATCGACGGCCTGTACGACGCGTTCGAGCATCCCCGCGCCGAACGGCCGAGCCTGCCGCTGCTCGCCCCCGCCGAGGCCCGGCGTTACGCGGCCGAGGTGCGCGGGAGGGCACTGGACGTCCTGGAGAGCACGCCCTTTCGCGGCTCTCCGCTGACCGACGCGGGCTTCGCGTTCGGCATGATCGCGCAGCATGAACAGCAGCACGACGAGACGATGCTGATCACCCATCAGCTGCGCTCGGGCCCGACGGCGCTCACCGCTCCCGACCCCGCCCCCGCGCCGCCGTTCACCGGACCGTCCGAAGTCCTGGTACCCGGCGGCCCGTTCACGATGGGCACATCCACCGAGCCGTGGGCGCTGGACAACGAGCGTCCGGCGCACCACCGTCTGGTCCCGCCGTTCTTCATCGACACGACGCCGGTGACAAATGCGGAGTTCCAGCGCTTCATCGCCGCGGGCGGCTATGAGGAGGAGCGCTGGTGGGCCCCCGCGGGCTGGGGCATGGTCCGGGGCAACAAGCTCTCGGCGCCGCTGTTCTGGCGCCGCGACGCGGGGCAGTGGCTGCGCCGCCACTTCGGGACCGTGGAGGCGGTGCCGCCCGACGAGCCGGTCCTTCACGTCAGTTGGTACGAGGCGGACGCGTACGCCCGCTGGGCGGGCCGGCGGCTGCCCAGCGAAGTGGAATGGGAGAAGGCCGCCCGGCACGACCCGGCGTCAGGGCGTTCCATGCGCTACCCGTGGGGCGACGCGGACCCCACGCCCGAGCGCGCCAACCTGGGTCAGCGCCACCTTCGTCCGGCGACTGCGGGCAGCTATCCGGCCGGTGAATCTCCGTTGGGCGTACGCCAGTTGATCGGCGACGTGTGGGAGTGGACGTCGAGCGACTTCCTGCCCTATCCGGGTTTCGCCGCCTTCCCCTACCGCGAGTACTCGGACGTGTTCTTCGGCGGTGACTACAAGGTGCTGCGCGGCGGGGCGTTCTCCGTGGACGAGGTGGCCTGCCGGGGCACGTTCCGCAACTGGGACCATCCGGTGCGCCGGCAGATCTTCTCCGGGTTCCGCACGGCGCGCGACGCGGGTCCGGCGGGGGCCGGCCCGGCGGAGGCCGTCTGATGTGCCGTCACCTCGCCTACCTGGGCCCCCAGGAGCCGCTGGGAAGGCTCCTGGTGGAGCCCGCGCACAGCCTGTTCCGCCAGTCCTGGGCGCCCCGGCAGCAGCGCTACGGCACGGTCAACGCCGATGGATTCGGCGTTGGTTGGTACGCCGAAGGCGATCCCGAGCCCGCCCGCTACCGCCGTGCAGGACCGATCTGGGGCGATCAGTCCTTCGCGGACATCGCCCGGGTCGTGCGGTCCGGCGCCCTGCTCGCCGCGGTGCGGGACGCGACCGTGGCGGGCGCCGACGGGGAAGCGGCGGCGGCGCCGTTCGCGGCCGGGGCCTGGCTGTTCAGCCACAATGGCGCGGTGGCGGGCTGGCCCCGCTCTCTCGCCCCGCTCACCACGGGCCTGCCGCCCGCCGAGCTGCTCTCGATGGAGGCGCGCTGCGATTCCGCGCTGGTGTGGGCGCTCGTCCTGCACCGGCTGCGCGGCGGTGACGACGAGGGCCAGGCCCTCGCGGACACCGTGACCGAGGTCGCCGAGGCGGCACCGGGTTCGCGCCTCAACCTCCTGCTCACCAACGGCGAGACGATCACGGCGACCGCCTGGGGCGACACCCTCTGGTACCTCACCGAACCGGGCCGCCGCACCGTCGTGGCCTCCGAGCCCTACGACGACGATCCGCACTGGCGCCAGGTGCCCGACCGCACGCTGCTCGCCGCGAGCCGTACCGATGTCCTGCTGACCCCGCTCAAGGAGCCCACTGCGTGAGCCCGTTCCTGCTGACCCGCACCCTGCCCGAGGACGCCACCGACGCCGCCCTGCGCGCCGACGTCCTGCAAGGCCTCACCCGTACGCCCAAGACGCTGCCGCCCAAGTGGTTCTACGACGCACGCGGCAGCGCCCTGTTCGACGAGATCACCACACTCCCCGAGTACTACCCGACGCGTGCCGAGCGGGAGATCCTGCAGACGCGCGCCGCGGAGATCGCCGCCGTGACGGACGCGCGCACCCTCATCGAGCTGGGCTCGGGCTCCTCGGAGAAGACCCGCCACCTCATCGACGCGCTGCCCTCGCTGCACACGTATGTCCCCGTGGACGTCAGCGAGAGCGCGCTGACCGGCGCCGCGAACACGCTCCTCGCCTCGCGCCCCGCACTCGACGTACACGCCCTGATCGCCGACTTCACCCGCGGCCTCGCCCTGCCCGGCACTCCGGGCCCGCGGCTCGTGGCCTTCCTCGGCGGAACGATCGGCAATCTGCTTCCGGCCGAACGCGCCGTCTTCCTCACCTCGGTACGCGCGCTGCTCTCCCCCGGTGACGCGCTGCTGCTCGGCACGGACCTGGTGAAGGACGAGTCGGTGCTCGTCTCCGCGTACGACGACGGGGCGGGCGTCACGGCCGCCTTCAACAAGAACGTCCTGACCGTCATCAACCGCGAACTGGGCGCCGATTTCGACCCCGACGCGTTCTCGCACGTCGCCGTCTGGGACCGCGAGCACGAGTGGATCGAGATGCGGCTGCGGTCCAGGGCCGCGCAGACGGTGAAGATCCCGGCGCTGGACCTGGCGGTCGACTTCGAGCGGCACGAGGAGATGCGTACGGAGATCTCGGCGAAGTTCCGGGAGGAAGGGGTGCGGGCGGAACTGGCCTCTGCCGACCTGAAGCTGACGCATTGGTGGACGGATGAGAGGGGTCGTTTCGCGCTGTCGTTGAGTGTGGCGGGGTAGTTCCCTTCGGGGCGAACCCCTCACGGCCCGCTCACGTCCAGCTCGCGAGTGATCCGGCGGGAAGCCACCCGCGCCTCCCCCGCCGGGTCACCCCCACCCAGCACCTTCGACATGTACGCCTTGATGGGATTGTCCGCCTCCACCGCGGCCCACCTCGGCGAGGCCGGAGTCGCCCGCCCCCGTGCCGCCCCCGCGGCCATCGCCGCGACCCCCGGCTCCCCCGACACGGCAGAGGCCAGCGTCGTCTTGTTCGGCACGTAATTCATGGTCCTGGCAAGCTCCGTCTGCCACTTCTTCCCGGCGAGCGCCTCGATCACGGCGACCGCGCCCTTGCGGTCGCCGGTCTTGCCGCGCACCACCAGATCGGACCCGCCGGTGAAGACGGCCCCCGGCTTGCCCGCCGTCTTCCCGGGGATGGGGAAGTACCCGAGCTTCCCCTTCAGTTTCGGATTCTTCTCCTCGATCGCCCGCGCCGTCCCCGGCACGGCGACGATCTGCGCCACGTCACCCCGCGCGAACACCCCGGCCTGCGGCGGATGCTCCTCGTCCGCGTCGCGTGGGCCCGAACCCAGCGCCTGGAGCTGCCGGTAGAAGTCCATGCCCCGCAGCGCCGCGGGCGAGTGCAGGCTGCCCCGCCACACCCCGTTCGTCTCCTTGGCCAGGTCACCGCCCTCGTCCCAGATGAACCCCGACAGGGTGTACCAGTCCTGGCCCGCCAGGTAGATCCCCTGTTTTCCCCCGGAGTTGAGCCGTTGCGTATCGGCGAGCCACTGCGCCCGCGTCGTCGGCGGCTGTTCGATCCCGGCCTGTGCGAAGAGGTCCTTGTTGTAGATGACGACACGGTTGGCGGCGTACCAGGGCACGCCGTACTGGCTGCCGTTGTACCGCCCCGGCTCGGCGAGGCCCGGCAGCCAGTCCTTCATGCCGAGATCGCGCGCGGACTCCAGGGTGAGGTCATGGAGCCCGCCCTCGTCGACGTACTGAGCGACCTGCGTGTTGCCGACCTCGATCACGTCCGGGCCGTCCTCGGCCTTGAGCGCGGCCTTGACCTTGTCGCCGATGCCGGTCCATTCCTGGATGCGTATCTCCAGGTCGATGTCCGCGTGCTCCTTCTCGAAGTCGGCGGTGAACCGCTCGATGAACCGGGCCGACGCGCTGTCCTTCATGAGCCACACGGTGATGGTGCGCTGCTCCTCCTCCCCGCCGGGCAGGACGCCGCATCCGGGAAGCAGTGCGGTGGCGGCGAGGACGAGGGACAGGGCCATGACGGTGCGGCGGAGCGGTTTCACGTCGGTCACTTTCTTCCTGCGGACAGGGGAAGGTCGGCCCGACGTGGGGGTGAGCTCCAGGCTCGAACGGGTATGGCTGGAGTTTGGTCTGTACCAATGGGTCGGTCAAGGGGGTCGCCAGATCAACTGCCGGGCACGGTGTCCTCGAACGCCGTGCCCGCGCCGCGATAGGCGCCGACCTGCTCCTTCACCTGGTCCGGCGTCAGCACCCGGTCCTTGACGTGCAGGACGTAGTCGACCTGCTGGTCGTAGGCGCGGGGCGTGGTGCTCGACTGTCCCGCGAGGTCGATGAGCCACTGGTTGAAGTTGATGGACATGGGCCGTTCCGGCAGGTACTTGGCGTCGTGCGCACCGAACAGCTGCCCGTCGACGTAGTACTTGATGGCGCTGTCGTCGATGGTGAACACCACGTCGTGCCAGCCCTCAAAGCTCTGCCGCACCTCGGTGTGCTGGTTGACGGCTTCCCACGGCTCGGGATTGAAGGTCTCCCAGGAGGTGACGTAGAGGATGTCGGCGGGCTCACCCCAGCCTCCGTTGGGCAGATACTCGAAGTCGTACTCGGAGTAGTCGTCGGCCATCGGGGCCTTGAGGTCGTTGATGGAGAAGAACGCCTGGACGAGGTGGTCCCCGTCGGGGCCCGACTTCGGCGCGTCGGCGTATTTCACACGGGCCGCATAGGTGCCGTTCTTGAACTTGACCGCCTTGGTGAGGATCTCGGTCTGCTTCGTCGACTGCCCCGTTCCCGCGGTCGAAGTCTCCAGGTTCATCACGGAGTTGCCGTCCGCGGCGGGGAAGGTGATGTTCTCGGGCGCCCAGGTGGCGCCGGGCACGCCCGGGCCGCCCGCGTCGGAGCGGATACTCCAGCCGTGCTCGGAGATCTTCGGGTCGGTGTGGCCGGAGTAGTCGAAGTCGTCGAAGAGGGTGCCGGCGGCGGCCACATCGGCGTCGTCCGGCGTGGCGGCCGCGGGCAGCGCGGCGAGCCCGGCGAAGCCAAGGCCGGCGGCCGTCGCGATCGCGACGGCCGTACGCGGCCGGAAGGTCACTCTGGAGCAGTGTCGATTCATCGACCTGATTCCTTTCGGAATGCCGGGAGCGCTCACCGCTCCCGGCCGGGGGGAAGGTGCGGCACAACGACACGACGCGGGCTTGACCAATTGGTAAGGTGACCACTCGCGAGGATTGAAGGTGGCATAGACCAATGGGGGCGTCAAGTCCCCTTGCGTGGGCGGGAGTTGTGCGCCAACCGCCCCTCCGGCAGAACGGGACGGCATCGATGGACCACCGAAGACCCCCCGGCGGCATCCTCAAGCGCGAGCGCGTGCGCGAGGTCCTGCTCGACCTGATCGAGACCCGTCGGCCCGGCGACGCGATCCCCTCCGAGCGCACGCTCTGCGCCGACCTCGGTGTATCGCGGCCGACGCTGCGGGCTGCCGTCGACGACCTTGTGACCTCGGGACTTCTCGTACGCGAACACGGTCGCGGGATGTTCGTGGCGCCCGCCAAAGTCACCCAGGAGCTGATCTCGGCGAGCCGCCCGCTCACCGCACCGCAGGCCCCGGGCAGCTGGTCGAGCCGGGTGGTCGAGTTCAGCACGGTCCGGGCCGGGGCGCGGGCCGGCCGCAAGCTGCGCATCTCGCCCGCCGCCGACGTCGTGTACGTGGCGCGGCTGCGCCTCGTGGACGGCGAGCCCATCGCGCTCGAACAACTGCACATCCCGGCCGCCCTTGCTCCAGGGCTCACCCCCGAGCAGATGGAGTCCGGTTTCTACGCCCATCTCCGCGAGGCGCTGCGGATCCGCCCGGCCCACGCCGTGCAGTCCATCGAGCCGACGGTGGTGACGGAGGCCGAGGCGGAGCTGCTCGGCGTGCCCGAGCTCTCCCCCGCGCTGCTCTTCGACCGGATCACCACGGACACCGAGGGCCGCCCCGTCGAGTACGTGCGCTCCCTCTACCGCGGCGACCGCTACCGCGTCGTCTCCCGGCTCACCCTGGGCTCGGCCGCCGAACATCCCGCGCCCACCGCCTCGCGCACCGCCGCGTGGTGGGGCACGGTGGAGTGACGTCACCCACCGCTGTGACGCCACCGCACGGAGGAGAGGAACACCCTCATGTCCGACCACACCTACCGGGTCACCGAGATCGTCGGCAGCTCGCACGAGGGCGTCGACCAGGCGATCCGCAACGGCATCGCCCGCGCATCGCAGACCCTGCGCTCCCTGGACTGGTTCGAGGTCACCCAGGTGCGCGGCCATATCGAGAACGGGCAGATCGAGCACTACCAGGTGGGCCTGAAGGTCGGATTCCGCCTCGAGGACGGCGACAGCGCCTGAGGCTCGGGGACGCTGGCAGGGTCTGAGGCTCGGGGACGGCGACAGCGTCTGAGGCTTGAGGACGGCGGCAGCGCCGAGACCGCCCGTCGTCACGTCACATCACGTCCGCCCCTCCCGCTCCTGAGCGTCCTTGAGGGCGGCAGACGTGCTGGCCCAGCGTGCCCGTACGACCTTGAAGCCCGCCCGCTCGGCCTCGTCGCACACCAGCTCGTCGTCGTCCACGAGCACCTGCACCGCACGCTTCCCGGCGATCTTCTGGAGGATCTCCAGCTTGGTGTGGCGCGCGGGCCGCCGGTCGTCGTTGCGCCGCATCCAGATCCGCCCCTCGGGCAGCCCCTGCGCCGCGAGCCACGCCACGGTGTCCCTGCGGCACCGCTCCGGCCTGCCCGTCAGATAGACGACCTCGCACTCCTGAGCGCTCTCCAGGGCCAGCGCCACACCCTGCGCGAGCGGCGGATCTTCCGGGGCGGCGCCGAAGAAGGCGGCCCAGTCGCGCGGCTTGCGCTCCAGGAAGCGCTGCCGGTGCGCCGTGTCCGCGAGGGTGCCGTCCAGATCGAATACGGCCAGTGGCCTGCTGTCTTCCGTCACACGCCCAGCCTAGGCAATGCCACGGGGACCCACCGGGCCGGGCGGGAATCCTGGCGGCGCTCAGGCGTTGAACCTTCCGTGAGCTCAGTGATCGAAACAACCAGGTTCTCCGTCCTCGACCGATCCCGTACCCGCGAGGGGCACGACGGTCCCGAGGCCCTGCGCGACACCGTGCGTCTCGCCAAGGAGCTCGAAGGGCTTGGCTATCACCGCTTCTGGGTGTCCGAGCATCACGGCGTGCCGGGGGTGGCCGGTTCGGCGCCGACCGTGCTCGCGTCGGCCGTCGCGGCGGCGACGCGCACCATCCGGGTCGGCACCGGCGGCGTGATGCTGCCGAACCATCAACCTCTCATTGTCGCCGAGCAGTTCGGGGTGCTCGAAGCGCTCTTCCCCGGGCGCATCGACATGGGGCTCGGCCGCTCGGTCGGCTTCACCGACGGGGTGCGCAAGGCTCTGGGCCGGGACAAGCACAACGCCGAGGACTTCGCCGCGCAACTCACCGAGCTCCTCGGCTGGTTCCGCGGCACGTCGGACACCGGCGCGCATGCCCGCCCCGCCGAGGGCCTGACCGTACCGCCGTACGTCCTGGCCATCGGCGAGGGCGCCACCATCGCGGCGCAGGCCGGGCTTCCGATGGTCATCGGCGACATCCGGCGCCGCGACAAGATGCTCCGCGGCATCGAGCACTACCGCGCGTCGTTCCGGCCCTCGGTCTGGTCGAGCGAGCCGTACGTCGTCGTGTCGGGCACCATCGCCGTCGCCGAGACGCCCGAAGCGGCCCGCCGTCTGCTGATACCGGAAGCCTGGTCCATGGCGTACTCGCGCACGCACGGCACCTTCCCGCCGCTGCCCCCGGCCGAGCGCGTCGAGTCACCGGCGATGACGATGACGGAGAAGGAGCGCGGGTTCTACGAGTCCGGCCTCCAGGGCCACATCCATGGCACGGAGGAGCAGGTGGCCGACGAGCTCGAGACGCTGATCAAGGAGAGCGGCGCGCAGGAAGTGCTGGTCACGACCAGTACGTACGACCGCGATGGGCTCATCGACTCCTACCGGCGGCTCGCCCGGGTCGCGGGTCTGGCCGCGGCCTAGGGCCTGTCCGATGGGTCCTGCCGGGGTCGCGACCCCTGGCACGCACTCCCCCAAGCTCTCGGCTTCGCTCGAGCAGGGAGGTGCCCCCTCC
>NZ_JBFBJK010000031.1:0-106262 GCF_040686095.1 Streptomyces sp. NPDC086554 | reverse complement strand
GCGCCCACAAGACCATCGCTCAGCACCCGCCCCGAGCATCCGAATCTGCCCCGCTACCAGCACATATACCCGCCCAAACAGGAACGCAGCACTAGTCCACGTGACGCCGACGGAGCTACCCGCGTCAACTTACGCGAGGGGCATCGGTCTTGGCCTTTGCTGCGATCGAACCCGCCGACGCTTCATACGATCTAAACAGCAGCCGAGTCGTCGGGGGGGCGGGCGGCGAATCGTAAGAAGCCACGGACGGCAGACCACTGAAAGCCACACCCGACACCCCTGGGTGAGCCAACCCTACGCATGGCTCGCTCATCCCGATCAACAAGGTAGGGACCACTGAACCCATTCGGAAAGACTCGTCCAGGGGCCGCCGCGATCGGCGCCCGTGCCCTCCAACTCGGGCAGGATGCCACCGCGCACGCGCTCGGAATCGCCGAATACCACGCCCCGAGGGCCCCGATGATGCGGTGCATCGACCACCCCGCCATGGTCAAGGACAGCTCCGCGTGGGGAGCCCTCGCCGGGGTGTCAGCGGCCCTGCTGGCCGGCGACGGCTTCACCGGAGCGCCGGCGACACTGGCGACCCCGGGGACCGACGACGGCCCCGATGTCTGGGCCGACCTGGGCCACCGGTGGCTGATTCTGGATCAGTACTTCAAACCCCTCCCGGTCTGCCGATGGGCTCACCCGGCCGTGCAGGCCACTCTCAACGTGGTGGCCGAGCACGGCATCGCCCCCGGACACATCGACCGGATTGTGGTGACCACTTTCCACCCGGCCACGAGGCTGACGTCCAGGACACCGCGCACAACCGAGGAAGCCCAGTACAGCCTCCCCTGTGCCAAGCCGATGTCTGCCTGATTCTCACCGACGGAACTCGCCTGTCCTCGGGCCGAAGCCCGAGGCCGGTGCCAGTTGCGCCTGGCCGCTGTACGGGCACTATGGGCGATGGTGTGTCGATCGTGCTGCGCCCCCAACTACCGGACCCGTGCCAGCCATTGTTCCAGCAGGACGGCCGCCCGTTCCGCACCGCGTTCGGCCGCCACCTGTTCCTGGACGGCGTGTGCTCGTTCACGCATCGGGCCGTCGGCGGCCGCCGCCCTGCGGACCTCGTCGGAGAGGCCGTCAGCGGACAGGTGATGGATCGACTGGGGCGGGGTGCCGACACCCAGCGCGGCGAGGCGCTCTCCCCAGAACGGCTGGTCGAGGAAGAACGGGGTGATGACCTGGGGTACTCCGGCCCGCAGACCCGCCGCCGTGGTGCCCGCGCCGCCGTGATGTACGACGGCCGCCATACGGGGGAAGAGCCACTGGTGCGGTGCCCCGCTGATCACGTGGAACTCGTCGTCCGAGGGCTCGGTAGCGGGGTCGCCGAGGAGCACGCCCCGTAGTCCGGCGCGCCGCAGAGCGGTGCGCACCAGCTGCCCGGTCTCCCGCGGGTCGTTGGGCACCATGCTGCCGAAGCCGACGAAGACCGGCGGCGGGCCGCTGTCGAGGAAGGCGCTGAGCTCGGGCGATGGCGCCCAGGACGGGGACAGCTCGGTGAACCAGTAGCCGGTGACATGGACAAAGGACGGCCAGTCGGCGGGCCGTGGCACGACTGTCGGGCTGAAGCCGTAGAGCAGCGGGTGTCCGGCGCGCCGCAGCTGGGCGGTGGGCGCGCGAAGCGGAACGCGCCGGCCGGCGGCCGATCGCCGGACCAGTGCCGAGCGGAAGGCACGCCACAGCGTGTTCTCCACGACGCGGTGGCTCCATCGGTTGCCCGGGCCGCCCAGAGAGCGCCGGTGAGAGAGCTGGATGGTGGGGAAGTCCCGTGTCGGGTACATGGGTTGCAGACCGCCGTAGCAGAACGGTGTTGTCGGCGGCACGATCACGGGCCGAAACATCATCCCGAACACGGAGCAGACGACCGCGTCGGCGCTCGCGCACGCATCGGCCATGTCAGAGACAACCTGGTCGGCATAGGCGGCGGTGAGCGGCCGTAGCCGTTTGGCCAGGCGCAGCGGGTTGCGTTCCGCGCCGAGCCACTGCTGCCCGTCGGAGCTGCTGAGTACCTGGGAGACGTCCAGATCGATCGGGATGTGCTCCAGCCCGGCGTCGTGTACGAGGTCGGCGTATATGCGACCGGTGGCGATGCGCACGTGGTGTCCGCGTTTCTCAAGTGCCTGGCCGACGGGTAGGTAGGGCTGGGTGTCGCCGCGTGAGCCGAACGCGAGGAAGGTGATCTGGTGACTCATGCCGCGGACGGTACGCAGGACCAGCGGCGCGATGCACTTACGGTGCGGTGATCCTGGTTTTGCGGCCGCTGGTCGGATATCATCCGCACTTTTCCTGGACGCGACGGTGCCGGCCGCGGGGTGGCGGGACACGGTACCGTCGGCCGCTTCCCACGGCAGAGGACTCCGTGGGAAGCGGCCATTGGCCGGGATCAACAGCCCCTGCGCACGGGCCGCGGCCGCCGCTGGGGCCCAGAGGCGAGCCCGGCAGCCGCGACGGGGCGTTGCCGACGACGAGGTCCGTGGTCCACACCAGCACGGGAGCCAGGCCCGGACCGAGCAGGGCGGACCAGGGGGCCGTCTACCAGAAAACGCCGTCGAGGCCCGGCAACGACAGGCCGATGGACGCCGTCGCCTAGCGGCCATCCCCGTAACGACCGCTGGGCGGAGGCCGATCCGTCCGGATGCCAACTCATGCCCGTACCCGGGCTGCGAAGTTCCTTGGCTATGAGATCGCGATCCAGCGCAACGACACGAAAAAGACCGGCCATTACCGGCGTGTCAACGGTCAGGCTATCGGCAGCGGTCGGCGAAAGTAGTCGACCGACGGCCGGTCTGGGTGGACTATCCGCACAAAGAGCTGGTCACACGGCTCTTGACGGACACCTGCGAAATCTGTGGGAGCAACGGTGATGTCCAGGTGCATCACATTCGTGCTCTTGCTGATCTTGCTCATGCCGGGTGGCCGCCGTCCGATTGGGCACGCGTCATGCTCGACCGACGCCGCAAGACAGTTGTGGCCTGCGACGCTTGCCACGACCGAATCCATGAGGCGCAGGCGGCCAGATCATTCACGCTGTGATCACGAGCCGGGTGATCGGGGAAACCATCAAGTCCGGTTCGGCGGGAGGCCGCGAGGAAAAGGACCTGCCACGGTAGATACTTCGCCACGCGGCCGACCCAACCGCCTGGCTGGGCCGATACCGGAGACTCTCCATAGACTACGAGTACCTGGCCGCCAGCCAGGAGAACGCGATCTACCTGGCCACGGTCATGCTCCTTTTGCACCGGACCTCAAAAGCCCTGCCCTGAACGGGACTTCTCAGACACCCTCTAGTTCATCCGGGCCGAACGCCCGACCTTCGCAGTGCGCGGGCGGCGCCGGGACATCCGGGGTTTGTTCATTCGGCTTTCGGTATCGACGGGACCGAAAGAGTAGGCCGCTGCGAAAAGTCGGTCGCCCTTCTACAGTGACAGGTGGAATACTGGCCGATTCTGCGGTGATGCGCAGAACATTTCGCTGAGCCGTTGGCCGGCACATATTCGCTTGCCGATCAGGCCGGCCTTTTCTCCGGTCATGCGTTGATCCTTTTCCGGTGCCATTGGCACAGCATCGGGAAAGCCCGGGCCAGTTTGCACCGTTCGGAAGGTGACAGGCAATCAGCCGAGCTCCGAGAGCAGTCGGCGCTGCCGCTGCCGCCTGTGTGCGGCGGCGTATCAGCGGTCGATTGCCGGCGCCGTGGATGACGGAGGGGTACGAAGCCCGCCCCGCGTTCGGCCGGTGCCTCCGCGAGACCGATCCGTGCGTGCACCCGGCGCAGCCACCGGGGCGCGTACCAGGCGTTCTCACCGAGCAGCCCGAAACAGGCCGGTACAAGCACGCCCCGAATCACGGTCGCGTCCACGAGCACGGCCAGGCCGCTGCCGAGGCCGAACATCTGCATAAAGCTCACCGAGCCGAAAACGGGGGCCAGCAGGCTGACCGTCAGGAGCGCGGCCGCCGCGGAGACGATGGCCCCGGTGCGTGCCAGGCCGGTCGGCACGGCCCGGGCCGTGGGGAGGCCCTGGTCGTGGAGTTCCTTGATCCGGCTCAGTACGAAGACCTCGTAGTCCATGGACAGCCCGAAGACGATGCACAGCATCAACAGCGTCATGGCGGTGTCCATCGGCGTCGGCGTGAAGCCGAGCAGCGAGGAGAGGTGCCCCTCTTGGAAGATCCACACCATGGCACCGGTGACCGCGCCCAGCCCGAGCAGATTCAGCGCCAGGGCACGCAGTGGCTGCACCACACTGCCGGTGAAGCAGAACAGCAGCGCGAACGTGGTGGTGCCGATCATCAGCAGGGCGAGCGGCAGGCGCTCGCCGATGACGTGCTTGGTGTCGGTGAGCCGGGCAGCGGGTCCGCCGACCAGAGCCTCGGTTCCGTGTGGGGGCGCCGTCTCGCGGATCTGGCGGACCAGGCGCTGCTCTTCGGCGGAGGTACCCAGGGCGGTGTGCGTGCGGACGGTGAGGTGCTGCTGGCCCGCAACGGTCCGTGACGGGTCGGCCGGGCCCTTGGCGCGGCGGGAGAGCGCCTGGACGGTGCCCGCGCTGGTCTCGACGGCGTCGACACCGGGGAGGGCGGCGAGGGTGCCGGCGTACGCGACAATCTGGGAACTGGTGAGCGCCGGGCCGTTCGTCACGATCTCGACCGGGTCGGCGATCCCGCCGCCGGGAAAGTCCTCGCGCACGGCGGTGGCGACCGTCCGGCTGGCGGATTCCTCCGGCAGGACGCGTTCGTCCGGGATACCGAACTCCGCCCCGAGCAGCGGCGCGGCAGCGGCCAGGAGTACGGCTACGGCGGGCAGCGCCGCGTGCAGCGGCCGCCGGAGGACGGCCACGGCGATCCGGCCCCACAGCGCCGGCACCCCCGCGTCCTGTGGCCCGGGCTCCGATGCGGCGGGGTGCTCCGCCCGGTGCCGGCCCGGTATCCGCCGTGACCGAGCGATACGGCGTCCCGCGAGCGTGGGCAGCGCCTGATCCGCGGGTCTCGCCGCCCGGTGCCGGCCCCGCGTCCGCGGCTGCGCGGCGACGCGGTGGCCCAGCACGGTGAGCAATGCCGGGGCGAGAACGAGGGCGGCCAGTGCGGCGATGGCGACCACCCCGATCCCGGCATAGGCGAAGGACCTCAGGAGGTAGAGCGGGAAGATCAGTAGTGCGGTGAGCGCGGCCGTGAACGTAGCCGCGGAGAAGAGGATGGTGCGGCCCGCGCCGGCCACCGTGCGCACCACGGCCTCCTGGACTTCGTACCCTGCCGCGACCTGCTCACGGAAGCGGCTGACCATCAGCAGCCCGTAGTCGACCGCCAGGCCCAGGCCGAGCGCTGTGGTGAGGTTCGTGGCGAAGGTCGATACCTCCGTGACGCTGCCCAGGACGTACAGCTCGGCGAAGGTGCCCAGGATCGCCACCAGGCCGATGGCCAGCGGAACCAACGCGGGGATCAGACCTCGGAAGATGAAGACGAGCAGGACGAGGGTGACCGGTACCGCGACGGCCTCGGCCACCCCCAGGTCGCCGGCGAGCCGTGTGACGACGTCATGGCTGGTACCGGCCGGTCCGCCCGCGAGGACGGTGAGATCCCGGCCGGCCGCGTCCCCGTCGGCGTAGTCGTCGATCAGCTCCTCGGCCCGCTCGGTGACCTGCTGCTCGTTGCCGGCCAGCCGGATCAGGAGGAGTCCCGCGCGGCCGTCCTCGGCCCGGAGGGCAGGGTTTCGCTGCTGCCAGTACGAGAGGACGCTCTCGACGCCTTCCCGTTCGGATACCCGCTCCGTGAGGGAACGACCGGCGGCGCGCGCGGCACGGGAGTCGACCGTGCCGCGGTCCGGGCGGACCAGCAGGACGAGGTCGGTGGTGCCGCCGAACTCCTGGTCCAGCAGCTGCGCCGCCCGGGTGGAGGGGGCGCCAGGATCCTCGAATCCGCCGCGTTTGAGCGTGCTGACGGCGGCAGGCGCGGCAGCCGCCATGACGATGACGACGATCCCGGCGAGGGCGAGGACCGCACGAGCCCTGCGGGAGAGGAACGCTCCGAGGAGCTGCAGCATGGACGGCCTCCGGAAGAGGGAAGGGGGAAGAGAGCAGCGGCGCGGCCGCCGAGCCGATAGTGGGCGGCGTGAACTCCCGCGACGTCGTGAGCTCCCGGCGATGTCGTTGTCCTCATAGCCCTTGAGGGGGCGTCAAGCCCTTGAAGGCCACAGGCCGCCCGTCCCGCTCACGGATGTCAGGGGTTGGCCACGCCCCTCAGGCTGCGGGTTTGCCCGGGGCCAGCAGGGCGAGCAGAGCCTCGCGGCGTTCGTCGAACTTGCCGGCCTGGCCGTTCAGGCCCTCCATGAAGAAGCCCAGTTCCTCCTGCGCTTTGAGTCCCTCGGGGCCGAGCCCGGAGATCTGCAGCACCTTGAGGAAGCGGAGGACGGGCTGGAGTACGTCGTCGTGGTGGATCCGTAGGTTGTAGACCCCGCCGATGGCTATCCGGGCGGCGGCCCGCTCGAAGCTGGGGATGCTGTGTCCCGGCATGCGGAAGTTCACCACTACGTCGCGGACGGCAGTCATGGTCTGGTCGGGAGCCAGCTCGAACGCCTTGGCCAGCAGGTTCCGGTAGAAGACCATGTGCAGGTTCTCGTCGGTCGCGATCCGGGCCAGCATCCGGTCGCATACCGGGTCGCCGGAGTGGTGGCCGGTATTGCGGTGCGAGATGCGGGTGGCCAGTTCCTGGAAGGTGACGTAGGCGATCGAGTGCAGCATGCTGTGCGGGTGGTCGGATTCGTAGCCCTCCGACATGTGCTGCATACGGAACCGCTCCAGCGCGACCGGGTCGACGGCCCGTGAGGTGAGCAGGTAGTCGCGCATGACGATGCCGTGCCGGCCCTCTTCGGCGGTCCAGCGGTGGACCCACGTGCCCCAGGCGCCGTCGCGGCCGAAGAGTGTGGCTATTTCGTGGTGGTAGCTGGGGAGGTTGTCCTCGGTCAGGAGGTTGACCAGCAGCGCGATGCGGCCGATGTCGGAGACCTTGGACTGCTCCGGCGCCCAGGGTTCGCCGCCCATGACCCCGTCGAAGTTACGTCCGTCGCTCCACGGCACGTACTCGTGCGGCATCCACTCCTTGGCGACGTTCAGGTGCCGGTTGAGTTCGGTCTCGACAACCTCTTCCAGCGCGTAAAGGAGGCGTGTGTCGCTCCACGACGCGGGCCGGACACGGGGGGCTTCGGGGGTGTGCATAGCGTCTCCTGGGGAAGTGCGGCCAGAGGTCGGGCCTTTGGGCCCACCGGAGCGTGGGGGTCCGGCTGGTGCCCAGAGCCGGACCCCCACGCGTTCACGCGGCCAGCGCGGGCGCCGCAGCGCGCAGCAGGGTGCGCACGTCCGTGGTGAGGGCAGCCCGGCGCTGGTTCTCGACCTCCAGGGAGGCCGAGAGAATCACCTCGGTGAAGCCGCCGGCTCGCGGCTTCACCGAGGTCAGGTCGGCCACGGCGCGCACCCGCGCCCCGGCCGGGATGGGGCTGTGGAACCGCAGCCGGTCGAGACCGGCGTTGAGCATCACCTCCACGCCGTCGACCCGGACGATCCGGCTGAGCAGCGAGGGCAGCAGCGACACGGTCAGAAAGCCGTGGGCGATGGTCCCGCCGAAGGGGCCGCTGCGGGCCCGCTCCGGGTCGACGTGGATCCACTGATGGTCGCCGGTGGCCTCGGCGAACTGGTCGATCTGCCGCTGGTCGACCAGGTGCCACGGGCTCTCGCCCAACCGGTCACCGATGGCCAGCGCCAGCTCGGCAGGGTTGTTGAACACACGCATTACGCAAGCTCCTTCGCTTCTGTCGACTCTTTCCCGGGCCCGTCCAGGGCCGGCGCACCGATCGCGTGCGCTCCGCCGTCGACGTGCAGTACTTCCCCTGTCACCGCGGGCAGCCAGCCCGACAGCAGCGCGCAGACCACCCGGCCGACCGGTTCGGTGTCGGCGACGTCCCAGCCCAGGGGCGCCAGTCGCGGCCACAGCTGCTCCGAGGCCGCGAAGCCCTCGATGGACTTGGCCGCCACCGTCCTCAGCGGGCCGGCGGCCACCAGGTTCACCCGCACCCCCTGAGGTCCCAGCTCCCGGGCCAGGTAGCGGCAGCAGCTCTCCAGACCGGCCTTGGCGACGCCCATCCAGTCGTAGCCGGGCCAGGCCCGGTCGGCGTCGAAGTCGAGCCCCACCAGGGATCCGTGCTCGGAAGCGGCCAGCAGCGGCCCGAAGACCCGGCCGAAGGCGGCGAACGAGTAGGTGGATACGTGGAACGCGGTGGCGACGTCCTCCCACCGGGCGGTGAGGAACCCGCCGCCGAGCGTGGATGCCGGTGCGAAGGCGGTCGCGTGGACCACCCCGTCGAGCCGGCCCCACCGCCGCTGAAGGCCGTCGGCGACCCGTTCGAGATGGTCGGGCTCGGTCACGTCCATTTCGAGGACGTCGCACGGGGCCGGCAGCCGCTCCGCCACGGTGCGTGTGATCGTCAGTCCGCGGCCGAACCCCGTGAGGACGATCTCGGCCCCCTGCTCCTGGGCGATCCGCGCGACGTTGTAGGCGATCGAACTGTCCGTGAGCACCCCGGTGACCAGGAGCCGTTTGCCCTGCAACAGCAATGTCTGTGCCTTCCTGTGCGAAGTGTGAACCGCTGCCGTTTCATGCGGCGTTGATGACGAGCACCGCGTTCAGCCCGCCGAAGCCGAAGGAATTGCTGATCGCGGTGGAGACCGGCATCGCGCGGGGTGCCTTCGTGACGATGTCCAACTCGACCTGCGGGTCAGGGTTGTTGAGGTTCGCCGTCGGCGGTACGACACCGTGCTGGACCGACAGGACCGTGCAGATCGCCTCGATGGCACCCGCCGCACCGAGGGTGTGGCCGAGCGCGCCCTTGACCGAGGTGACCGCGGGCCGGTCACCGAAGACCCGCCGGATCACCTGGGCCTCGGCCACGTCGTTGAGCGGTGTCGAGGTGCCGTGCGCGTTGATGTGATCGACCTCCTCCGGCGGAGTACCGGCGTCGGCCAGTGCCATCCGCACCGCCTGCTCCACCCCGGCCCCGTCGGCCCGCGGCGCGGTGGGGTGGTAGGCGTCGGCGGATGCCCCATAACCGCTGATCAGGGCTCGTGGCTCGGCGCCGCGGGCGCGGGCGTCGGCGGGCCGTTCCAGTACCAGAATCCCGGCGCCCTCGGCGGCCACGAAGCCGTCGCGGCCGATGTCGAAGGGCCGGGACGCGGTGGCCGGGTCGTCGCCCCGGTTCGACAGCGCACCCAGCTGATGGAAGGCGGCAATGATCGTCGGGCTGAGCGCCGCCTCGGTGCCGCCGGTGAGGACCACGTCACACACTCCCGACCGCAGGAGGTCGCGAGCCGTGCCGATGGCGGTCGCGCCGGAGGCACACGCGGTCACCGTGGTGAGGTTCGGTCCGGTGGCCCCGCAGTCGATGGCGAGGAAGCCGCCCAGCGAGCTCAGCCCCATTTGCGGGATCAGCATGGGGGGCACCTGACGAGGCCCTTCGGAGACCAGCGCGCTGCGCGCTTCCTCGAACAGTCTGGTCCCGCCGAGCGCGTTGCCGACGACGATGCCCACCCGGGTGCCGTCCCAGCTCTTCGGGTCCAGTCCGGCGTCGGCGATCGCCTCGCGGGCGGCCACCAGCCCCAGATGGGCCATGCGGTCCTGCCGCCAGGCGATCCGCCGGCCCAGGAGCCGGTCGGCATCGAATCCCGGCACTCGGCAGCTGAAGTCGACGGGCAGGCCCGCCAGTTCGGGGTCGGTCGAAGCGGTGGAGTCACCTCGCAGAATCAGATCCCAGCTGGGGCGCACCCCGATACCGCCCGGAGTGACCATGCCGACGCCGGTCACCGCAACGTCGTATCGCATCCGCCTGGCCGGCATCACACCTCCCCGCCCTTGTCCTCGATCAGCCGGGCCAGGTCGGCGACGGTGTCGTCCGAGGACACGTCGTCCTCGGAGATGCGGATGCCGTACTGGTTCTCCGCGACCAGGCCGAACTCGACCATGGCCAGCGAGTCCAGATCGAGGCTCCGCAGCTTCACCTCGGGGCGGATCTCGCCGGTGGGGATGCCGAATCGCTCCGAGAGCAGGGCGGTGAGGTTGTCGAACAGGGCGCTGTTGTTCATGAGGGCTCCTCAAATCGTGTGATGGTGTGGAGGAAGGTGGTGAGGGGGGTTGCGCACGCGGGTGCGCGTCAGGGGGCGGTGTGCACGTCGGGCCACCGCAGTACGGCGGAGCCCCAGGTCAGCCCGCCGCCGAAGGCGCTGAGCAGCACCCGGTGGCCCGGCCGGATGGTGCCGTCGGCCACCGCTTCGGCCAGTGCCAGCGGGACCGAGCCCGCTGCCGTGTTGCCGACCCGGTCGATGTTGCGCACCATCCGCGTCTCGTCCAGTTCGAGACGGGCCGCGACCGAGGCGAGGATCCGCGCATTGGCCTGGTGGGCCACGAAACGGTCCACGTCCTCGATCTTCCAGCCGGCCCGCTCCAGTACGCGCTGTGCGGACTCGGCCATCCGGAGCACGGCCTGCCGGAAGACCGGTCTGCCGTCCATCCGGAAGTAGTGGTCCGCCTCGGCCGCCGGTGTTCCGGCCGAGCGTTGGCGCGAGCCGCCGGCCGCCACCGCGACCAGGTCGGCCAGATCACCGTCGCTGCCGAGGTCGAACGGTCCGACCGCGCCGGGTTCCCCGGGATCACCGCAGCGCAGTACCACAGCGCCTGCCCCGTCGCCGAAGATCGCGGTGGTGGTGCGGTCGCAGGGGTCGAGGATCGTGGTGAAGGCATCGGCCCCGATCACCAGGACCCGCTGAGCGATCCCGGAGGTGATCAGCCCCGCGCCCGCGGCCAGTGCATACACGAACCCGGTACAGACCGCGGCGATGTCGAAGGCCGGAACACCGGTCAGCCCGAGGCGGCTGGCCACCTCCGGAGCGGTCGCCGGGCAGGGGCGGTCCGGTGTGGTGGTGGCCAGGACGACGGCGTCGGCATCGGGCCGCCCGGACGACCACAGGGCGCGCCGTCCCGCCTGGGTGGCCAGCTCCGAGGTGGATACACCGGGGTCCACCACATGGCGTCGGCTGATGCCGGTCCGGGTCCGGATCCACTCATCGGAGGTGTCCAGGCGCCGCGCCAGCTCCTCGTTGGTCACGGCCCGGGGCGGCACCCAGGAGCCGACCCCGCAGACCACGGCGGCGGGAGCGGACGGACTCATGGGGCGTCCTCGATCGCCGCCGGGTGCAGTCGGCCGCCGAAGTAGAGCAGCGGCCGGCCCATGCCGTCGGCCACCGACGTGACCCTGGCCAGGATCAGTTCGTGGTCGCCGGCTCGCATCCGGCGCCAGACCCGGCACCGCAGCCACCCCACCGCGTCAGCCAGCAGGGGGGTGCCCTCCGGGCTGGGCCTCCAGGGCACGCCGTCGAACTGGGCCGCTCCGGGCCGTCGGCGCCGGTCGGCGAAGTGCCGGGCGAGCGCGGTCTGTTCGCTGGACAGCATATTGACGGTGAAGCTGCCGCGGGGGCCGATGAGGTCCAGCAGCACGCTTCCCTCCTTCAGGCACACCGAGACCAGCGGCGGATCGTGAGAGATGAAGGTGAACGAGGTCACCGTCGCTCCGTGCGCGGACACCCCGCGCCCGGTGGTCACCACCGAGACACCGGTGGCGAACTGCCGGACCACCTTCCAGAAGTGGCCCGGGTCCGGTGCGGACCGGGCGACCCGGGGCCGTCGGGACCCGGCGGGCGCGGCCGTCACGGGTTTCCCGCCGCGATGTGCACGCCCTTGCCCGGGGCCGCCAGGTCGGTCAGGGCCTCGCCGCCCTCGACGACGGTGACCTCTCCGAAGAGGGCGGCGAGAACGGAGCAGATGGACCGCTTGATCACGCGCTCGGCGGGCGGGTCCATGATCCCGGCCAGGCTGTCGATGCCGAAGTCGTACGTGGCCTCGAAGGTGATTTCGCAGCCCGAGGCTGTTCCGTCGAGCCGCCAGGTGCCGTGGAGTTCCTCGAAGTCGCCCTCGGTCTGGTGGAATTCGATCCATCGGCGGGCGTCGTCGATGGCGTCGCGCTCGGACCACCGCATGATCCCCCGCCGGAAGTTGACCTCCCAGTCGCTGATCCGCGGCTGTCCGGGCCCCGGCGCAGGGTGGACGCGCACCGACCGCACATCGTCGGCGAGGGTCGAGTACTCGGCGAAGTCGACGAGCCGTTCGAAGGCTTTGTCCGGGTCGTCGGCGGGCACCACGGCCCGCAGATGAATGGTTCTCATCGGGTTGCTCCTCGGTCGGGTTCTTCCTCGGTCTGCTGTGGTCCGGCCGGGGCCTCAGGCCAGGACGGCACGCGCGGCCTGCTCGAACGACGACAGCAGCACGCTCACGTCGTTGTCGGTGAGCACGGCCGGCGGCGTCAGCCGCAGCACGCGGGAGGTGTTCAGTGAGTGGTTGGCGATCACGCCGGCCGCCATCAGCTCGATCAGCAGGTCGGCGGCCAGTCCTGGCACGGTGAATTCGATCCCGATCAGCAGGCCCAGACCACGGACTTCGCGGACGCGGTCGCCCAGGATCGACCGGGCGATGCGCTCCAGTTCAGGGAGGAGCGTGTCGCCGAGCCGGCCAGCGCGTTCCACCAGGCCGTCCTCGCGGATCGCCTGGATCGAGGCGCGTGCGGCGGCGGCCGCCAGCGGGCTGCCGGAGAAGGTCGAGGTGTGGATGAACGGGTCCCGGTCGAAGGCGGCGAACGCCTCCCGTGTGGCCACGGCCGCCGATACGGGTACGACCCCGCCGCTGAGGCCCTTCCCGACCAGCAGAACGTCGGGGACCACACCTTCCCGGTCCGCGCCCCACCAGTACCCCAGCCGGCCGAGCCCGGTCTGCACCTCGTCCAGGACGAGGAACGCACCGTACTCGTCGCACAGTCGCCGTACGTCGCGCAGATATCCGTCGGGAGGGATGATGACACCGCCCTCGCCCTGCACCGGTTCGACAATGACGCACGCCACGCCTTCGTACCGGGAGAGTTCGGTCTCCAGCCGTTCGGCGTCGCCGAAGGGGACATGGGACACCTCGGGCAGCAGCGGCCGGAACGGGTCCTGGAACACCTCGCGCGCGGTCACGCTCAGCGCTCCGAACGTCTTGCCGTGGTAGCCGCGTTCCATGGAGATCAGGTGGTACTTGCCGTGTGTGCGGGCCATCTTCAGCGCCGCCTCGACGGCCTCGGCGCCGGAGCAGGCGAAGTGGACCTTGTCCAGGCCGGCCGGTGTCACCGAGGCCAGCGCTTCGGCTGCCCGCCCGACCTCCGGCTCCAGCAGCATCCGGGTGGACACCGGGTTCGTGGTGAGCTGCCGGTAGACCTCGGTGACGACATGGGGGTGCCGGGCACCGGTGATCAGGACGCCGTAGCCGCCGCAGTTGAGCAGGTCGCGGCCGCTGCTGGTGCGTACCCAGGCACCGGAGGAGGCGACCTCCACCTCGCTGCCCGCCATCTCGGCCACCGCGGCCCGTCCCCTGCTGAGGTGGCTGCGCCAGCGTTCACCGGTTCGTGCCAGATCCTCGGGCCCGACCGCCCGGGTTGTGGTGTTCATGAGTGGTGCGCTCCTGTCGGTCAGGCCACCAGCAGCGGCTGGCCGGCGAAGTAGCCCAACAGGCCCTCGGCCGCGCTGGTGCGGGACGGCGGGTGGAAGGCGATCGCCTGCGAGGCGGCAGCCAGATAGGCGACGTCGGAGGAGGAGACATAGGCCATCCCGCCCAGCAGCTCCACGGCCTGACCGACCGACCGGACCACCGTGTCCTGGACGGCGTACCGGGTGACCAGGGCGCGAGCCAGGGTGTCGTTGCCGGTATCGCCGCTGTCCACCCGCAGGGCCAGGCCCTCGGTGAGCGCGGCGGCGGACTCGATCCGCACCGCGAGGGCGGCACGGTCCGAGGCCGTACCGCGGGACCGCTCCAGCACCCGCTGCACCAGCGTGCTGGCGATCCCTGTATAGGCCGCGCAGACGATCATCTGAAACCAGATGAGGCCGACGCCGTGCACCTCGAAGAGCCGGTCGGCGAGCTCCGGTGTGGGGGCGAGGATCTCGTCCTCGGTCGCGAACACCTCGTTCAGCCGCACCTCATGGCTCTGGGCGCCGGCGAGTGCGAACGTCGACCAGAACGGGTGCACTGTCAGGCCGCGGACATCGGCCGGCAGCAGCGCCACCCCCATCGCCGTCGAGCCGTCCGGAGTGGGCAGGGCTACGCTGGCCGTCAGCAGATCCATCGATTCGGCCATGCTGCACGGCTTCTTCGTCCCCGAGATCAGATATCCGCCGTCGACGGGGCGGGCCTGCATCGTCGGAGTGAGGATGCCCTGGCCGACCCGGCCCTCGGCGAAGCCGGAGGCGACGAGCATCCGCTCGTCGGCGATGCGCCGCAGCGCCGACTCCAGAGCGGGTGTGCCGGCGACCTCGGCCACGGCGAACAGCGAGCCGACCGAGAAGTGGTGCATCATCGTCGCCACCGTCAGGGAGGGGGCGACCGCGCCCAGCGCGCGCACCGTTCTGACCGCGTCCAGTGCCTTGGCGCCGGTGCCGCCGTAGGAGGCGGGCACCAGCAGATTTGGTCCGTAATGGCCCCGGAACAGGTCGATGGCGGAGCTTCGGTCTGCTTCCAGTTCAGCCAGGGGTATCTCCGCCAGGCTCCTTCGCAGGCCCGGCATCAGGATGTCGCATGTGGTGTTGTCGGCTTCCATGAACTGCAACGCGGACTCCTTGGTTCCCAGAGGTGGCGGGCTCAGTTGTGGATGGTCGTGTAGGCGTCGAAGACGGCGTCGCGGGGCCGGACACCGTCGGCAATGGACACCCCCTGCAAATGGGAGGTGCGCAGCATGAGGTAGTTGGCCTCGCCGAACACACCGCCGGTCAGCCCGGTGCCGCCGTGGCTGGGCAGATACGGCACGAAGCCGATGTGGGAGTCGTTGACCTTCAGCATTCCGCCGTTGCCGACCCGGCGTACGAACTCATCCACCACCGAACTGTCCGTGGCCCACAGGGAGTTGCGCAGGCCGTAGCGATTGGTGTTGACGTGGTCGATGACCCGGGCGAGCAGCACGTCGTCGGCCTCCGGCTCCGGTACGACAACCGGGAGCAGGGGGAAGAACGTCTCTTCGTCCACCGCCGCGACATCCCGGCATCCGTCCAGGCCGTTCACCCGCAGCACCGTGGGCTCCAGGAACGGGCCGGTGTCCGACACCGAACCGTCCACCTCCAGCCGGCGCGCTCCGTGGACGACCGCCGCACCCCGCGCCACCGCGTCCCGTACGTAGGCGAAGAAGCGCTCGCTGCGCAGCACGGGGGACAGCAGCGCGCCCTCGTCATCGGGGTAACCCGGGCGAAGAGCGGCCGCCGCGACCCGTATCCGCTCGATCAGGGCGTCGGCGACCTCGGGGTGGACGACGACCTGGTTGGGCAGCATGCAGATCTGCCCGGAGCCGTAGAAGCTCTCGGTCAGGGCCTCCGCGGCCAGATCCAGGTCGGCGTCCCGCCAGACGACCACGCAGTCGTTCCCGGCCAGCTCCAGGATCGGCTTCTTGCCCTTCGCCACGCACTCGGCCTGCAGCTCCAGGCCCCGCTCCACGCCGCCGGTGTAGAAGATGTCGTCGACCAGCGGGCTGTCCAGCCAGGACCGCAGCACCGGGCTGGGCCGTGCGCAGAACACGTTCAGCACACCTGGCGGGGCGCCCACCTCCGCCAGAGCTGGTACCACCAGTTCGCGCAGTACGTACATCACGCCCAGGGGCCCGCTCTGCGGTGCCCTGATGACAAGGGCGTTGCCCGCGAGCAGGGATGAGGTCGCGAACAGGGCGCTGGCCGCCGGGGCGTTCTGCGGCGGGTTCACACACACCACACCGTCGGGCATCCGGCGCACCACCAGACGGCGCGGCCCGTGCCGGAACTCGCGGTGCATCTGCTCCGCGCACCAGGCGACGGTCTCCTCCCTGACGCCTTCGAGCATGCCGGCGACCTGCCATTCGGCCAGGGCACGCGGGTTGCCCTCGGCGATCAGCACCTCGACCAGTTCCGCGCGGTGCTGCCGCACCCGTTCGCGCACCGCCTCGGCCACCCGCAGCCGTTCGTCCAGCGGGACGGCCGCCCACTCCGGCGCCGCCGCGGCGGCGGCCCGCACAGCCGCCTCGACCGTCTCGGCGTCAGCGATGGCGCAGCGCCCGACGACTTTGCCGGCGACCGTGCGCACATCCAGCCGACCCTGTTCGAGTCGGCGCTTCAGGGTGAGGCTTTCGAATACGTCCTCCAGAATCGACCGACTGCTGACCGTGTATGCGTAACGGTCGGAGTAGATTTCCGCACCGTCGACATAGGAGGGGTAGGTCGGTACCGGCTGATTTCCCTCGCACCGCAGACGCTCGAACACACCGGTATTGTTCAATGCCGACCGATGCATTCCGCTGCCCATCTCCAAGCCCCGTCCGTCCACTGATTCACCATGATTCGTCAATGACGACGAACGCCGGGCGGCGTCGTCATCGGAACAGGGCACCGAACGCCCGTCACGGATACAAGAACGCGCCATCACCCGAACTGTTCACCTGCCATTCAGCTTCGAGGAGCGCTTTCAGCTGCTCCAGGGCACGCTTCCGAGTGGGCCCGATCGACCCGCGGGGAATGCCCAGCCGCGCGCTGATCTCCGTGTAGCTGGGCGAGGTGTCGGAGAACAGCAGCAGGAGCAGGGCACGGTGGCCCGGATCCAGGCGCTCGACCGCTGCCCGCACCAGAGCGGCCTCGGCCCGCTCGACAGCGCGCTCCTCCGGTGTCACTCCGGTGTCGGCGATGTCATGGAGGTCATGCCCGCCCCCCACCGGAACGTGCCGCTCGGAGCGGGTGCGGTGGCGCAGCGCCTCGCGCCGGGCGACCGTCACGATCCAGGCCCGCAGCTTGTCCGGGGTACGGACGAAGCTGATCCCCTCAATAATCCGGATCCAGGTCGACTGGCAGACGTCCTCGCAGTCGGCCGGGTGCAACCGGAACGAGCGGGCCACCGCCCGCACCAGGGGCTCGAAGCGGCGGTTGAGCTCGGCCCATGCGCGTTGATCGCCCTGCCGGCAGCGCGTGACAAGTGCTTCGACGTCCAGCTTCTTGAAATCCTCAGGGGATAGCGGGATGCCATCGGGTGCAGTGGAGAAATTGCTGGTTTGGTCTTCCGTCGCCATACCTCGAACCGATTCGATCGGTCATGCACGTGGGGTCGGTCAGTGTTGCGATGAGAGCGGCACTCTGCCTGTACGGTCGCGACCGCAAGAAGTCGTAAGAAGTTGAGAGCCGCAACTTTTGGGTGGGGATTTCTCCCGCCCACCGGCGAGGTTTTCGGCAATGACGGCCGTCATGCGCGTTCCCTCAGCTGCTCGCAGAATCCGTGGTGCGCGCGGGCACAGGCCGTCGGCCATCTGGGGTCTTCTCCGGTGTGCGTGGGGGCGTTGTGCGTGGTGAGTGCTCGCGTCGGCCGTGGCGGGCCGGGCTGCTTGAGCTGTCCTCACGATGACCTCAGTGGCGGTACCGGAACATCGGTGACCTCATGGAGTAACGACGAGTAACGTCTCCTCGATCGCGTGGGGGCGGTGCGGGAACATCGGCCGCCTCAGGGGATACCGCCAGGTAACGCAAGCGGAGGCGCCAGGACCTGGGCGGACAGTGCGACGGGCCGGCGGCATCTGTCCCGTTGGCTCCGGAGAGCCCTTTTGAACCACGTACGCGAGACTTACCCGTATGAGGAGAGGTGTCCGCAGCGGTCCGGCTGTGGCAGCGCCGGTGGGCCGCGACAGT
Organism: Streptomyces sp. NPDC086554; assembly: GCF_040686095.1. Taxonomy (NCBI): domain Bacteria; kingdom Bacillati; phylum Actinomycetota; class Actinomycetes; order Kitasatosporales; family Streptomycetaceae; genus Streptomyces; species Streptomyces sp. NPDC086554. Next base: position 88,428 of record NZ_JBFBJK010000031.1, on the reverse strand, counting down.
GAGGTGCACCAGGTTCTGGAGGCCGCACGCCGGGCCTGCGCCGGGCATGGCGGTGTGGTGCTCATTTCGGGAGAGGCCGGTATCGGCAAGACCACGCTGGTGCGGGCGCTGGAGCCGGAGCTGGCCGGTTTGGGCATGCAGGTGTGCCGGGGCGCCGCGGACCTGCTGGAAACCGCCTTGCCGTTCAGCGCGATCGGGGACTGCCTGGACCGGGGTCGGCGCTCGGCGGCGGCACGGCAGCAGGCAGCGGTGGCGGAACAGGGCCGGACCGGGCCGGGTGACAGGGCCGGTCCACCGGTCATGGGTGACGAGATGGCGCTGCTCCAACAGGTCATCGCAGTGGTGGAGGACCTGTGCGAAGACGGCGCGATCGCCCTCGTACTCGACGATGCGCAGTGGGCGGATCCGCAGAGCCTGTTGTGCCTGCAGCGGATCAGCCGTCTGGTCGAGCAGTTGCCCCTGCTGGTGCTGCTGGCGATCCGTTCAGGGGAGAGCACACCGCAGCTGGACCAACTCACCGCACGACTGTCGCAGCGTGGGGCGGCGACGATCACTCTGCGGCCGCTGTCGGAACACGATGTGGAGAAGCTGCTGACGCAGTTGACCGGCGCCGCCGCAGCGGGCCCGGCCCTGCGCCGCCTTGCCGCCGATGCCGCCGGCAATCCCTTTTACGTCGCCGAGCTGGTCGAAGCCCTGAACGCCGCCGGGCGGCTCACCATTGGTCACGATACGGCTGGTCACGATACGGCGGAGGTGGAGACGGAAGCCCGGGCGGCCGGCGCGCCGGAATCACTGCATGCGGTCATCATGCGGCGGCTGGTGTTCCTCCCCGCGGAGGTGACCGAGGTGCTGCGGACCGCGGCGTTGCTGGGCAGCCGTTTCGGTGTCGACGAACTTGCCGCGGCTACCAGCCTGCCGCCGCAACAGCTGTACCAGCAGCTGGAGTTGGCCGAGCGTGCCGGGGTCATGGTCGAGACGGAGGAGCAGCTGACGTTCCGTCACGATCTGGTGCGCCAGGCGCTGGAGCAGACCATGAGCGTCTCCGCGCGGCAGGCGATGCACAAACAGCTGGGACTGGCCCTGGCTGCGGCGGGGCAGCCGGTCGTGCGCGTCGCCGACCAACTGCGGCGCTCCGGGGGCACGCTGGGACCGGCGGGGCTGGACTGGCTCGATGGCGCCGCCGACCGGCTGGTGGCCAGGGACCGGGACGGGGCTGTGGAGCTGCTCCAGCGGGGCCTGGCCGACGCCGACCCGGCGGATGCCCGGGCGCAGCGGCTGCGGGTGGTGCTGGCCCGCGCGCTGGAGTACCAGGGGCGCATTGAGGAATGCCGGCAGGTGGTCTCGCAGGCCCTCGCCGGTACCGACGATCCGGAGCTGCGTACCGAATTGCGCTGGGTCCTTGTGAAAGTCGCGGCCGCCGGTGACCGTGCGGGCATGACGACGACCCATGAGTACGTGCGTCTGGCGCAGGAAGCCGCCTCCCACCCCGATACAAGCCCTGAACAGCGCCAGCGATTTCTGGCGTGGTACGCGACACGCCTGTGCAACCTGGGGGAAGTTGAGCGGGGCCGGGAGGTGGCGGAAGCCGTACGCACGTCGGGCGCGGCCGATGCCTCCGCGGTCTCCCAGGCATTGGTGGCACTGGCGCTCGCGGACCTGATCACCCACCGGCCAGGAGCAGCGTGGAAGCTGCTGGAGCAGGCGCACGGGCACGCGGCCGCCCTCGATATCTTCCGGTCCAGCGCGCTTCTGGACCTGGGCAGGTTCGACGAGGCGGTGGCCGCCGTGCGCCAGCCGTCCGAGGAGGCCGGCGGAGCCAAATCCGCCGGGGACATGCTGTGGGGGCATCTGTACAGGGCGTATGTGCGCTTCATCGGAGGGTGGTGGGACGACGCCGGAGCCGAGATCGAGGCCGGACGGGAAGTGGCGGAGTACAGCGACGTCGGCCGGGGGCTGTACGGGCTGGGCGCGCTGCTCGCACTGCACCGCGGCGAGGTGCCCACCGCCGAGACCTACCTGGCCCGAGCGCCGGTCCGCTCCCCGTCCACCCCCGGCGACGCCTTCATCGGCTCCTTCCCCCGCTGGGCCCACGCACGCTACGAGCAGTACCGCGGCCACCCCGAGCAGGCTCTGGAAATGCTGGAGCAGCTGTGCCGCCACGACTGCGGCAACCTGCCCGCCCTGTGGCTGACGACCTTGGCGCCCGAGGTGGTGCGCCTGGCCATCGAGCAGGGCCAGACCAATCGGGCCCACGGCATTCTGGAACTCGTATCGGAGCGGGCCGAGCATGCCGAACCCGGCCTGCTGGAATCCGGACTGCGCTCCTGCCAAGGACTGCTGGAACGCGACGCGGAGGCGCTGCGGGCGGCTGCCGAGCGGTGTGGAGCGCTGCACCGGACCTGGCAGCGGGCCCGGTGCTACGAGGACGCCGCCGGGGTCTGGGCGGAGCGCGGGGAGCGCGAGGAAGCCCTCCATGACCTGGAGGAGGCCATCGTCGGCTACCAGGAGCTGGAGGCGGCCTGGGACCTGTCACGGGCCGAGTCCTCATTGCGGGCGCTGGGCGCCCGGCGCGGCGTACGGGGCCGGCGCCGCCGCCCCACCCACGGCTGGGACGCCCTGACCGTCACGGAACGCAAAGTCGCCGACCTGGTCGCCGAGGGCCTGTCCAACCCGCACATCGCTCAACGCCTGTTCGTCTCCCGCAGCACCGTACAGACCCACGTCTCCAGCGTCCTCTCCAAACTCGGCCTCACCTCCCGCGTCGAAGTCGCCATCAACCGCGCCCGGCACGGCGAGCGCTGAGACCGGCCCTCGTAGGTCCGGAGACCTGGTCGACGTCACGGCCGGCGCGAAGGCCGGCGGACGAAGTCTCATGCAGCCGTGGTGATTTCGTGCGTTCCGGTAGCGCGGACCAGCAGGGCCAGGGCGATCGGGAGCAGACCCGCGGTCTGCACCAGGCACAGGGTGGAAGGGGAGACGAGGTCGCCCAGTACCCCGAAGACCAGCGCGGCCAGCGGGAAGCTTGTGCCGAGCAGCGCGAGCAGGGCGGTGAAGAAGGCCGGCTTCGCCGTTGTCGGCACTGTGCGCTGGAACAGGGTCACGAACACGACGTTGGTGACGCCCACCGCCCATCCGGCGAGGGCCAGGCAGCCCAGGACGATGCCTTGATGGGACACCAGCCCGGGAACGGCCAGGGCCGCACCGAACAGTGGCAGACAGCCGGCCCCGACGCGCCCGGGGTGGCCGGGCAGCCGTTTGTCGCTGAAGGCGCCCAGCAGCATGCCCAGCCACAGGGCTCCTTCCAGGAGGCCGAGGGTTGCGCCGGTCGCCTCCAGGACGGCCTTGGTGTAGAGCGGCAGGATGAGGAAGGTGACAGATTGCCGGCGTCGAGACACGACGCGACGCTCCTGACCAGCTGACCGTCGATGACAATGTGGACCGTTTGCTCGTCTGCCCACACTCGTGCGCGGCGTCCCGCGTACTCCTTGCCGAGCCTGACCCGCTGAACGCGGGGCAGCACGCTGACCAGGCCGCTGGCTGCAACGACGGTCTCGAACTCCATGGGCGGCGCCGAGGGCGGAATCAGCATGGTGACCGGCGCCTCGGGCTCGGCCGCGATTGATGGTTCTTCAAGGGAAGCTGCAGCGGCGACAACTGTCGGTTCCGGCGGTGGGTTCGGCCGGAACCGGCTGGCGGGGGTGGCCATGTCGAGGGCCTGGTGGGGCCTGGCTGTGTTGTAGGTGTGCACCCAGGGTTGTAGGTGTGCACCCAGGCATCAACGGCGGCCTGGGCGGCGGGCAGATCGGCGAACGGGCCGGAGACATCGAGAAGTTCACGGCGCAGAGTCTGGTGCCAACGCTCGATCTTCCCCGTCGTGGTCGGTGAATACGGCTTGATCAGCTTGGCGGTGACGCCGTTCTCCCGGCAGACACGCTCGAACAGCACCTCGGCAGGCCGGGGTTTGGTGAAGCGGCCGGTGAACTGCTTGCCGTTGTCGGTGAGGACCTCCGCCGGCACTCCGTAGGTTCGCATCGCGCGCACGAATCCGTCCGCGACGGCCCGCCCGCATGGCACCGCCAGGACGGTGGCGACGACGATGAACCGGGAGTGATCGTCGATCCCGGTGAGCATCTTGCACTCGCGGCCGTCGGCCAAGTAGATCCCGCCGACCATGTCCAGCTGCCACAGATGCATTGGCCTCTCGCGCTGCCACCGCCGGTATTTGCGGCGATGCTGCTGCTTCTGTTGCCGGATGAGCCCGTTGCGTTCCAGAACGCGATGCACCGTTGCCCGTGACGGAGCTGCGGCGGGGCTGGTCCGAGCGATCTCGAAGGCGATCCGCCGGGTACCCCAACGGGGCTTCGCCCTCCGCATCTCACAGGCCAGGGCCTCGGCCTCGGCCGCTATCCGCGTGGGACTGGACCGCGGACGCCGGGACTGCTCCCGCAGCCCTTCGAGCCCGCCGGCGTTGTACTTGGACTTCCAGGTGTAGATCGTCTGGCGCGACACGCCGTACCGAACGGCCACTTCGCTGACTGGAGAACCATCGAGCACTTGAAGGACAGCGCGGTATCGCTGCTCTACCAGCCACGTTGGTCCCTGTTCGGAATCTTCCCCCGCCGCCACAACGTCAAGGATCAAGGAGCTGATCGCGGCCGTCAAGAATGTCCCGAGACTGCCGTCAAGCCTCTCCTGAGACTCTTCTGTCGTCTATGTCTTGAGGCCACACATGACACCAGCATGAGAAGTGTTCACTGCCGCCTCCTTTCGCATGTGGGCCGCGTCGAAATGACCGACCAGGTCGGCGTAGTGCGCGCTGTCCCGTACGAGTTGGGCGTGGGTGCCGAACGCGTACGAGCCTTCCGACAGCACCAGCACCCGCCGGGCGCGGGCCGCGGATGTGAGGCGGTGGGCGATGACGATCAGCGTTCCCGGGCGGGCGGCGAAGGCCCGTTCCGCGCGGGCCTCGGCGAGCGGATCCAGGTGGCAGGTCGCCTCATCGAGGATGACGATGCTCGCCGAGGACAGGTGCGCTCTGGCCAGCGTGATCAACTGACGTTCGCCGCTGGAGAGTTGGTGGCCCTCCGGGCCGAGCTGACTGTCGAATCCCCCAAGACGCTCCACCAGGGGGCGCAGGCCGACCGCGTCGACGCTGGCCGCGATGTCCGGCTCAGGTGCCTGGGGATTGAGGTAGGTGAGGTTCTCGCGGAGGGTGCCTGTGAAGACGTAGGCCTGTTGCGGGATCACGGCGATGGCGTTGCGCGCCGTGTGCGCGGGCAGCTCGGTGAGCGCGGTGCCGCCCAGGAGGACGTATCCGCTCTGCGGACGCTGGGTACCGGCCAGCAATTGAGCCAGGGTGGACTTTCCGATGCCACTGGCACCGACGATCGCCAGGTGGTCGCCGTGGGGCACCTTCAGGTCGACGTGCTGAAGCACAGGTGCGGCATGGGGCCCGTAGGCGAAGGTCAGGTCGTGGAGCGACAGGTCCGGAGCTTGTAGGCCACGAGAGCCCTCGGAGGAGTCGGAGGAGGCCTCGGGGTTGCTGTCGGAGGTCGAGGTGGTCGCTTCGGCGATGCGGCGCAGGACGACGCCCAGTTCCAGGCCGCGTGAGCCGATCGTACCGACCAGCGAGTTCAGAGCGGGGACCAGTGTGGCGCTGAGGTAGCTCAACGCGCCGATGATCTGGCCTGTGGTCAGGCTGTGGTGGCTGACCAGCCAGGGGGCAGCGGCCAGCAGGGCCAGGGGCGGAAGGTGTCCGCCGATGGTGATGATCAGGGTGCGCAGGGAGACGAGTCGGGCCAGGCGAGCCGCGCCGCGGGCGTGCGCGTCGATGACCCGGTCGATATCCGCCAAGGCACGCTGGTCGGCGGCACAGGCGAGGACGTCCCGGACGCTCGCCACAGTGGATCCCGATACGCGGGCGATCTCCTCCTCCGCGAGGAGGACGGCGCGCTGACGCCGGGCAGTGGCACGCAGCAGGGCCGTGCTGAGCGTCAGTGCCAGCAGCAGGGGCGGCAGGGTCAGCAGTGCGATGGCGGGGGCGAGCGCCGTGACGCCGATCAGAGCGGCGAGCAGTTTGAAGACGAGGGGGCGCAGAGTCCGCAGCAGAGCTGTCAGGAGCCTGCGGGTGTCCTCGGCGAGATTGGTCAGCCGGGCGGCATCGGCGTCGTCGGTGCCGTCCGGATGTGCCACCGCAGTGGTCAGCCGGGCATCGATCAGACGGTGCAGCAGGGCGTCACGGAGCGGCTCCACCGTCGCGGCGAGGTGGGGGAACATCTGGCGCGTCGCAAAGGCTCCGATCAGCATGGTCAGGGCGAACCCGGCGAGCCAACCGAGGCCGGCCAGTGGCCGCTGGGCGAGGAAGCCCTGGTCCAGCGCACGGGCGAGCAGCGCGCCGGAGGCCATCGCAGGCAGCGCCTCGAGCACCGACCACCCGGCGAGTCGGACCGTGGTGCTGCGCTGTCGTCGCACGTGCTCGACGAGCAGGTGCCAGCCGCTGCGGTTCATCGGTCCTCCACTGTCGTAAGGGGTTCGGTTGTCATAGCGGGGTCGGTTGTCGTGAGCGCGTCGGCCGTGTCGAACACGGCGCGGTATTCCGGGTGCTGCCAGAGGCGCTCGTGCGGGGCGACGCTGCGGATGCGGCCGTCCTCCAGCCAGGCGACCAAGTCGGCGCGGGCGGCTGTGACGGCACGGTGGGCGACAATGACACGGGTCCGGCCGCGGAACTGGCCGGTGAGCGCACGGGTGACCTGCGCCTCGGTGACGGTGTCGAGGCTGGACGTGGCGTCGTCGAGCACCAGTACCCGCGCGTTCTGGGCGGCGGCCCTGGCCAGGCCCAGACGTTGTGCCTCGCCGCCGGAGAGCGGTGCGCTCGACAGCGGGGTGTCGTAGCCCTGGGGCAGCCTCCGGATGAAGGTGTCAGCGCGAGCCGTGCCCGCTGCACGCTCCACGTCGGCCCGGGTCGCCGTTGGGCGGGCGTAGGCGATGGCGTCGGCGATGGTGTCCCCGATCAGCGCCGGTCGTTCGAACGCGTAGGCGATCTGGCGGCGGAGCTCGTCGGGATCCATCGCGGTGACATCGACGCCGTCGAGCAGCACCGTGCCTTCGTCAGGGTCGGTGAGGCGTCCGATCAGCGTGGCCAGGGTGGATTTGCCGGAGCCCGAGCGGCCGACCAAGGCCAGCGAGGCACCCGCGGGAACGTACAGATCGAGGCGGTCGAGAACGCGCCGGTCGCTCTCGGTCACGGTGACCGAGTGGAAGGCCACCTCCCCCGTGCCGGGGGAGAGACTGCGCGGCCGCGCGGGCCGCGGCTGGGTCGGCAGGGACAGCACTTCACTGATCCTTCGGGCGCTTGCCCGCACGCCTGCCAGTTCCATGAGCGCGTCGATCTGCCCGAAGAAGGACAGGGCAAAGGCGATGTAACCGACGGCGGCCAGGAGCTGGCCCGGGCTCATGTCCCCGTGAACGACGGCCAGGCCCGCGACCGCCAGCACCATCGCCTCGATCAGGGGCATCAGAGCCATGCCTTTCCAAATCGCCTTCCGCTGCAGACGCCATGTCGCCCGGCCCGTCTCCGCCAGGTCGGTCAGCGGCACGAGGACACGTTCCACTTCGCGGTTCGTGGTGCCTGCGGCGCGGATCGTGCGTACGCCGGTCAACGCGTCCGACAGCCGTACCGCGATGGAGGCGAACGTGCGTTGGTAGCGCCCGTGCAGGTCGGTGGAACCGACCAGGAAACGTCTCAGCAGCAGCACGGCAGGGGGCACGCCGAGGACGAAGGCCACCCCCAGGCGGATGTCGATCAGCCAGAGTGCGACCACTGCGCCCACTGCGGTACTGAGCCCGCTGATCAGCGATGCGGTGACGGGCAGAGCACAGGAGGCATGCCCGGCGTCGCCCAGCAGGCGGCTGGTCAGGTCGCCGGCGGCGAACCGGCGCCCGCGCTGAGCCCCCAGAGCGAGCACATGGCGCACCATGCCGCTGCGCAGCCACGACTGAGCCGCAGTGACGCATCGGGCACCGGCCAACCCAGCCGTCACCTGGCCCAGAGCGTTGGCAGCCATGACCGCGGCCAGCGGAATGAGCGCTCCGGAACCGCCGCCGTGCCGCATCACCGCATCGGTGGCGGCAGCGAGCATCGATGGCAGGGCAAGGCCCGTGGCCGCCGCGACTGCGCAGGCCATCACGAAGGCCGCGGACCAGGCCGGTCGTTGCCATGCGGCACGGATGAGCATGCGGTCTGCCGTTGTGGGCATGGGTGGTATGCCTTTCTTCCAGGGAGCTGTGGGCCGTGAGGCCGTCACGGTGCACGGGGTCGCGGTTTGACGGGGAGCTGCGGAATGGCAGGGCTCGTGGCCCGGACGGCTTGAGGGGCGGGCACTGTCCGCGGCACCGTCAGCCCCGCGTGCGTCAGGTGCGCAGACAACGAGGCGGGCACGTCCCGCGCACACAGCAGTCAGGGGCAGCGGGTACGCAACAGGGGGTGGTGGCAGGCGCGATGGCGGCGAAACGGGGAGCAGTCATGTCCACCATGCTGTTCTTCACGCGGCGCCGGCGGATCCGCCTCGTGTCGTCGGCTGCCCCCGCCAATCGGCGGGGGCAGCCGGAGCTCGGGGCTCTGGGGTCGTCGAGCAGGTGTCAGGGCGCGCCGGTGGGCAGGATCGCGCTGACCAGGAAGCCGCCGTCCGCAAGGGCCGTGGCCTCGAAGCTGCCGCCCAAGAGGTGGACTCGCTCGTGCAGACCGATCAGGCCGTGGCCTCCGCTGGGCAGATCCAAGGGCTCGGCGCCGGCGGAGGCCGGGCCGTTTCGGACCTCGACGCGCAGCTGTTCACCCTGGCGCCGAAGGCTCACCCAGACCTTCGCGCCAGGCGCGTGCTTGCGTACGTTGGTCAGAGCCTCCTGGACGATGCGGAAGGCGGCTCGCTCCACGGCGTCGGGGCAGTCGCTGCAGGCCGCCGCGTCGATGTCGGCATCGATGTCGGATCCGCATTCGCCGATGAGCCGGTCCAGGTCGGCCAGGCGGGGCTGAGGGCTGAGCTCGCCGCCGCCCACACCCGCGGCCCTGAGAAGCCCCACCATGTGCCGCAATTCTTCCAGGGTGCTCACGGACAGCCTCCGGATGGCGTCCGCGGCCTCCCTGACCGCGGGCTCGGTGCTGCTCATACGCAGCGCGCCCGCCTGAAGGCTGATGAGACTCACCTGGTGGGCGACCACATCGTGCATCTCCCGGCCCAGCCTCGCCCGCTCCGTGGCCAGCACCTGCCTGGCCACCAGCTGATGCTCCCGGGCTCGGCTCTCGGTCAGTTCACGCAGGCCCGTGGCAAGTTCCGCCTGCAGGGCAACGGCGCGCCCGAGCGCGACCGGAGCCAGGACCATGAGCGCGGATTCTGCGCTTCGATTTTCCCATCCCTCTTCCGCCAGCAGTCCCAGGGGATAGGGCAGATATTGGGCGACGGCGGCGAGGAGAGCACAGGCGATCAGCAGACTGCGCTCGGAGCGCAGGCGGGCCACGGTGTAGAGGGCTGCCAACCCGGCGAACCAACCCGTGCCCAGGTACGTGCCGGGCACGGTCGCCAAGAGGACGGCGACCGGCGCCCGCCGACGGGCCAGCAGCGCGAAGGCACCAACCAGACCGATCGCCACCCCGAGTGCCGAGGCATGCATCGAGCCGATCCACACGATGGTGTCGCCGATTGAGAGGGCCACCGGAAGGAGCAGGAACAGCAGGCGTTTGTGTCGTTCGGACAGCCAGTCGTCCTTCACAGCTGTTCCTTAGAGCCCGCGGGATCGAAGGTGGCCAGGCCCGCCCGCTCGGCCAGCACGGCGGCCTGGACGCGGTTGAGTCCTCCGAGCTTGGCGAGGATCGCACTGACGTGGTCCTTCACCGTGCCATGGGCCAGGTGCATGCGCTGGGCCACCTCGGCGTTCGACAGTCCCTGCCCCAGGAGTGCGAGCACTTCGCGTTCGCGGTCGGTCAGCCGCTCCAGGGCTCGCTTGGCGGCCCGGGCGTCATCGGCACCGTCGACAAACCCCCCGATGACGGTGCGGGTGACCCACGGGTCCAGGGTGTGTCCCCCCGCGGCCAGGATCCGGACCAACCGGGCGAGCTGCTCCGGCTCGGTGTCCTTCAGAAGGAAACCGGACGCGCCTTCGCGCAGCGCGCTAATGAGGTATTCGTCCGCGTCGAAGGTCGTGAGCATCGTGACGGTCGGGGCCTTGTCCCCCAGCGTCGACTTGAGTCGCTTCAACACGGTGAGCCCGTCCACATCCGGCATCCGGATGTCCAGCATCACCACGTCAGGGCGGTGCGCGAGGATCGTATCCACGGCCTGGGCACCACCGCAGTCGCCTACTACCTCGATGTCCGGCGCTGCCGCCAGGATCATCCGCAGGCCGGACCGGACCAGTTGCTCGTCATCGACGACGACGACCCGAATCGTCCCTTCATGCTCTGGTTGTCCCACATCCCGACTCTAAGCCGCGGCCCGGTGCGGCGCCTGCGATGAGCAGAGGCACCGTGCCCCGCCGATCGGCGGGGCGGCTCCCGACGGCAGGCGGATCCATGGGGCCGTGGCGGCGGGCGAGAGTGGTGTGCAGAAGGAGAGGGCAGCGCCCGGAACCACACAGCGTTCCCTTTCGCTTCCGATCAGGTCAGAGCCACGTGCGCTCCCGATCAGCTCAGAGACACACGCAAAGGAGTACACCGATGGCCTGCGAGCTCACCGCCCCCTCCGCCGAGGGCACCGACCGCAAGCGAGCGCCGCTGATTGTCCGCAATGGCGGGTTCGCCCGTGTCTGGGTCGCCCAGCTGCTGAGTCAGAGCGCGACACGGATGTACCAGATGGGTGCTCTGTGGTGGCTCCTGGGACAGGTGGCCTCGGGCGACCGCGGCCTGGCGTCCGGGCTCTTCCTGATGTCCGCGGCGCTTCCGCCGGTGGTGCTCGCACCGCTGATCGCGCGGGCGATCTCCCGGCATCGCAGCCGGCGTGTGCTGAGCGGCGCCGTGCTGGGCGGAGTGATTCTCACGGTGGCGCTTGCGGGCTTCGCCGCGCCGGCCGGTATGCCCGCACTGGCCGTCTATCCCGTGATGTTCGGCCTGGCCGCCTGCCAGGCGCTGTTCGACCCGTGTCTGGCCAAGGCGATACCGGAACTGGTCCAGGACGGCGACATCGAGGACGCCACCGCGTTCGAGCAGTCGAGCTTCTCTCTGGTGGGCATGGCCGGTGCCCTGTTCGGCGCGATCCTGGTCGACCGGATCGGTCTGACCGGCGTAGTGATGGTCAGCGCGCTCGCCTACCTGGGCGCGGCCGCGTTTCTGGGCACCGTCCGCTTCCAGCCGCACGGCGGTGAGGCGCAGGAGGGATCGGGGTCCGGTATCGGCCGGGCCTGGCAGCTCCTTGCCGGGCTCCCCTTCATCAAACTGGCCTTGATCTGCTTCACGGCGGCCAACTTCTTCATCACCGCCACGTTCGTCATCCTTCCCCTGTACACGAAGAACGTGCTCCACGCGCCGGCCCTGACGCTGGGCCTGCTGGAGGGAGCGCTGTGGCTCGGCATGCTCATCGGTGTCTTCACCGGCAAGCGGCTGCCCGGGCACCCCGGCCTCGTCGGCGGGGGGTGTGTGGCGCTCTTCGGAGCGGTCACCGTCGTCCCCGGCGTCGTGCCTGACCAGACCGCACTTCTGGTGTGCCTGGCGGTGGCCGGGTGGGCCGTGGGCGCGGTGAACGTGGTCTTCGTCGCCGCCTTCCAACGCGCTGTGCCCACCGCCGCGAAGCCAGTGTTCTTCTCCGCGATGCTGGCGCTCCTCGGAGCCGGCTTCCCCGTGGCCGCCTTCGCCTTCGGGCTGGCCGCCGACCGGCTCTCCCCCCAGAGCCTCTTCCTGGTCCAGTCCGCCGGACTGCTGCCGATCGCCGCCGCCCTCGCGCTCCGCAGTCGCCGCGACGCCCGCCTCCGTGCCGCCCTCTGAAGCCCCACCCCCACTCCTCGCGCCGAAGGGAAACGCCATGCCTGCCACCGTGGATCACACGCGCCCCGCTCGCCCCACCGCACACACCAGCGTCCTGATCGACTCCGCGGCGCTCGATGACGTGGGTGCCCTGCTGCGTCTGTACCGTACGGTGTACGGCGATGCGTACCCGCTGCGCCTCGGTACAGATCCGAAGGCGATGGCTGCCGCCCTGACCGACGCCGCCGTCCAGTGGTGGGTCGCCCGCGACGTGGCAACCGGTGACGTGGTCGGATCCGGGCTGCTGCGCACCGACCCCGTGACCCGCATCGGCAAGGTCGAGGGCATCGTCGTCCATCCCGACCGCACGGGCGAGGGCATCGCGGGCCTGCTCCTGGAGGCCCTGGTCGCCTCGGCCTTCGGTCCGGAAGGTCAGCTGGAATCGGTGTACGCCACCGCCCGCTGTGTCTCACCGGCTCCGCAGCGCATGCTGATGCGGCACGGATTTCAGCCGATGGGCCTGCTGCCCGGCGCGATCAGGCTGCGCGAGACGGAGACGCTCGCCCTGCTGGTCCGCTACCGGGACGGGCTTCCCGCCAACCGCAAGGCGCTCGACCGGGTCCCCAAGGAAGTGGCCGCCCTGCTCGAAGCCGCCCGCAGCCACGAGTCCGGCTTCGACTTCACGGACGTACACCCGCAGCCGTCTCCTGCGTGCGCCCCCTCGCGAACGGGCGCCGGCCTCGAGGTGAACCAGGACGCGGCATCGGTCCGTCAGCGCTACGCGCAGGTGCACGCCGATGGAGCCGGTGTGCTGCCACTGCACCAGCCGAACACCTTGCTCGCCTCGCCGGACGGCGGGTCCGAGACGTTCGCTGTCATCGACCCCACCGCGGGCAGTGGCCTGCTCCTGGGCGGCTCTACGTCCCCTGACGCGCCGGAAGGCATGCTCGGCGACGTCATCCGGGCGATGACCGAACGCGGCGCGACGTACATCGAGGCTGTGCTGCCGCTGCACGACAAGGAGCAGATCGAGCAGCACCTCGCGCACGGCTTCGTCCCCAGCGCCGTCTACCCGGCGATGCGCCTCAAGGACGGGGTATGGCACGACTATGTCGTGCTCAGCCGCACGACCGACCGCCCCGACGTTCGCTCGCTGTGCGTCGACGACCGGTTCGCTCCATACTTGGAGCAGCACGGCCGCAGCTGAGCCGGGGGGTACAGCCGTCTCCTCCCCCTAGCGCAAAGCGAGGGCGCACTATGGCCCGGTCCTCCGCGCCGACCGCACGGCCCGCCCACCAGAAGTACTTCGACCCCCTGTCGGTACCCGATCCCGAACGGCTGGCTCACGTACAGCAGTTGGGAGATGTACGGGACCCATACGCGACGGGGACCGATGTCGACGAGCTGTTCACCTCGGCCCTCGATGAGATCTGCCGCTGGCACGCGGAGAGGTCGGCGTTCTATCGGAGCGCGTGGAACGAACGTCTGAGCCGGGACGAGGCACCCCTGCGAACGCCGGACGACGCGACACGGCTCCCGCTGATCCACGCCAACTTCTTCAAGGCCCACGAAGTGGTGTCCATCGCCCCCGAACAGGTGGCCATGCACCTGACCTCGTCCGGCACTTCCGGCCAGAAGTCACAGATGTTCTTTGACCGTTGGTCGATCGGCTCGGTCATGCGTATGGCCGCCTTCGTCCTGGACCACTACGGGTTCGTCACCCCCGAGCAGCCCAACAACTACCTGCTCTACAGCTACGAACCGACCGATCGGCTCAACCTCGGCACCGCCTTCACCGACGACTTCCTGTGCGACCTGGCCCCTGTCAACCAGCGTGCCTACGCACTGCGCGCGGTCGGCGACGAGCACATCTTCGACGCGTTCGGCTGCGTGAGCACACTGCTGCGCTACGCGGAACAGGCCCTGCCGGTAAGGCTGTTGGGGTTCCCCTCGTTCCTGTGGTTCACCCTGGAGCGCATGCGCGCCATGGGCATCCCGCCGCTGAAGCTGCGCCCGGACTCCTTCGTCTACCTCGGGGGCGGCTGGAAGGGCCACACCGGCCGCCAGATCAGCAAGCACGAGCTGTACGACCGCGTCGAGGAACAGCTCGGCATCCCGCAGGAACGCGTCCGCGACAGCTACGGAGCGGTGGAGCACGGCGTCACCTACGCCGAGTGCGCCCGGCACAACCTGCACGCCCCGGTCTGGTCACGGATCTTCGCGCGCGACGTCGCGACACTGCACCCCCTTCGGTACGGCGAGAAGGGCTATCTCCACTGCGTGGCGCCTTTCATGACATCGGTGCCGGTGCACAGCGTCCTGATGGGCGACCTGGTGTCGATCCACCCTGGCTCGGAGTGCGGCTGCGGACTACGGACACCGTGGTTCGAGATCCACGGCCGCGCCGGCACCAGCACCAACCGCAGCTGCGCCGTCGCCGCGGCGGAACTTCTCAAGGACGCCTCATGACCGTCATCGCGCAGGACCACCTCTGGCAAGGCGCCTGGATCGACGACGCGGAAGCCGACAAGCGCCTCGCGGGGCTTCCTGCCCTGGTCGCCGACGAACTGGCCCGCCCTCTGCCCGTGCGCCAAGTCATCGCTGCCTGCGACCGGTTGAGCGGCACCTTGACCGCGCCGGACCACATCACCCGTACGCGACTGGCCGAACACCTCATGGCCCACGGCCACGACCCGGCCTCGGCCGAGCAGAGCCTGGGCGAGATCGCCGACTTCCTGAGCCGCGACGCGCTGGAACAGAAGGTCTCCGTGGAACTCGGCGGTACCGCCCCGCAGAGCTTGACACGGACCGACTTCCGCACCCCGGTCTTCGAGTCCTGGCAGCCCGTGGGCCTGCTGACCCACATCACGGCCAGCAACGACCCGATCGTGGGTATCTTCAGCGCCGTGGAGGGCCTGCTCGCCGGCAACATGAACATCGTCAAGGTCAGCGGCGGTGACTCGTTGTTCACGCACCTCCTGCTCGAGGCGCTGGCCACGCTCGACCCGGACGGCCGCATAGCCGCCCGGCTGATCGTCCTGAGATTCCCCTCGTCCCGCACCGACTGGCTGAAGCGCGTCTGCGCGACGGCCGACGCGGTGGCCGCCTGGGGCGGTGAGGAGGCGATCGCCGGAGTGGCCGCCCATGTGCCGACGGGCTGCCGCCTGATCGCATTCGGCCACAAGATCTCCTTCGCCTACGTGACCCCCGCCCTGTGGGACGACAAGCAGACCCTGCATGGCATCGCCGACAGCATCTGCCGCCTGGACCAGCAGGCATGCTCCAGCCCCCAGGTCGTCTATCTGGACACCGACGACCGTACGGAGCTGTCCGCCTTCGCCGACCGCCTCGCAGACGCTTTGGACCGGCGGGGAAGCGCCCTGCCGCCTCCCCGTCCCGCGCTCCAGGAACAGGCCGAGATCACCACGACCGTGCTGGTGGCACGGTCGGAGGAACACCTGGGCCTCACACAGGTCCACGAGAGCCCGGCCGCAGCCTGGCGCATCCTCGTCGACCACCGCGGCGTGCTGCGTGCCTCTCCCCTGTACCGCACCGTGTGGGTGAAGCCCCTCCCCCGCGAGCGGATCGTCACGACACTGCGCCCCATGCGCCGCTTCCTGCAGACTGCGGGACTCGCCGCCGCCCGGGGCGACGTTCCCGAGCTCGCGTCCCGGCTGTTCACGGCCGGAGCGCTGCGCGTCACCCCCGTCGGCTCGATGCTGGACAGCTACCCGGGCGAACCCCACGACGGCCTCTACCCGCTGCAGCGCTACAGCCGCCGCGTCAGTGTCCGGCTCGACGACCGCTTCGCCCACGACACCCGCCTGGACGACCTTCGCCGCCCCGCCCCCGGCGAGCCCGTGCCCCCGCTCTGGCAACGGCCCGACGCCACGCGTCCCGTACTGACCAAGGCCGATGTCCAGCGGCTCAACGCCGGCATCCCGTCCGAGAAGGCCCAACTCCATCTCTCCAGCGGCGGCAGCAGCGGAACCCCCGCGGTGTCGATCTACACCTACGCCGACTTCCGCACCCAGTTGCGGCGCGCCGGCGAGGGCCTGGTGGCTGCCGGGCTCGACGTGCGGAGCGACCGCGTGGCGAACCACTTCTACGCCGGTGACATGTACGCCAGCTTCCTGTACGGGCACGGTCTGCTGGAGCAGATCGGCGCGGCCCAGCTCCCCGTCTGCGCCGGCACGGACTACACGCGGGACGCCCAGCTGATCGTCCGGCACCGCGCGAACACCCTGATGGCCATGCCCTCGTACGTCTGGCAGCTGTTCCAGAACGCCGGTGACGTGCTGGGCGAGTACCGGGGAGTCAAGAAGATCTTCTACGGCGGCGAGCACTTCAGCGCCGAGCAGCGCGCGTACCTCCAGGAGCGCTTCGGCGTCGAGCTGGTCCGATCCTTTGTGTACGGCGGCACGGACCTGGGGAGCATGGGCCACCAGTGCGCGAGCGCCGAAGCCGGAGTCCACCACCTCTTCGACGACCTGTTCACCCTGGAGATCCTCGAAGTCGACTCCGACCTGCCGGTCGAGGACGGCGCCACGGGCCGGCTGGTCTTCACCCCCCACACCCGCAGCGCGCCGCGCATCTCCCGCTATGAACAAGGGGACTTGGGACGCTGGGTCGCGGGCGCGTGCGACTGCGGCCGCACCACTCCGCGCTTCGAACTGCTCGGCCGCACCGGAGACGTGGTCCGCGCCGGCACGTACTTCATCAACTACCGGGTCCTCGCCCGTATCGTCGCCGAACACCTCGGGTACTGCGGTGAGTTGCAGATGGTCGTGGAATCGGCTGCGGACCGGGAACGCATCACGGTCAGAGTCGACGATCGAGCGGTGCGCGACCCCGAGACAGTGACCCAGGTCCTGCTCACCCATAGCCCCGAACTGCGCGAGGCGGTGACCCGCGAGAGGCTGCTCGACCTGGTGGTCGAGACCGTCAGCTCCTCGGACTTCGAACGCAGTGCGGCAAGCGGGAAACTGCGCACTGTGGTCGACCGTCGACTGGCCGGGTGAGACGTCCAGAAGTGGCAGCGTTCTTCGCGGCGACCGTTTGAGCCAGGCACCTGCCTGACGGCCGGGGCTCGTCCTTTCGGGGACGGCCCCGGCCTCGTTGCGTTCGGTAGGTCAATGCACGCGCGCCCTCTTGATCGCCTCAGGCGGTTTCTCCAGGTGGCGGCCGCCTTCCCCGCCGATCGGCGGGGTCGGTTACGGCCGCCGGTCCGGTCCACCAGGTATGGGCCGCGGGCGAAAGTAGTGAGCACAAGGACGGCGCTGCCTACGAGCGGCCGCCACCGGCTCACCCACCACCCGACCCGAAGGAAGAACCGTGGAGAACAGCTCCTTCCCCCTCCAGGGGCTCGCCCGGCTCGTCGCGCAGCGCGAAGGACGCGACGACTGGACGTTCACGACCGACTCCTTCTGGTGCCGCGTTCAGCCGACGGACCACGAATGGCCCGCGCAGGGGTGGAAGCTCCACGTGTCCGCAACGCCTCTGTCGGCGCCCTTCGTGCTGGAGCGGGCGGCAGTCGTGCTGCTGCGTGCCGGATGCGCCTTCAAGTTCGCCGAGTCGATGGACCGCGTGAACGACCTCGTCTCGACGTACTGCCCGCGCGGGAGCGGCGGAAAGTTCATCACGGCCTACCCGGTCGACGACGACAGCTTCCGTCAGCTGGCCGCACAGCTGCACGAGGCGACCCTGGGTCTGCCCGGCCCCGCCATCCTCTCGGACCTCCCCTACCGGCCCGAGAGCCTGGTCCACTACCGCTACGGCGCCTTCCGCGGCACGACGGTGCTGTCCAATGACGGCTCATACGAGTCGATGCTCGTCGGGCCGCAGGGGGAACTCGTCAACGACGAGCGCAACGCGTGGTTCAGCCCGCCGCCGTGGGCCCGCTCACCGCTGTCGGACAGCGTCGAGCAGCCCGAGCGCAAGACTCCCCGAGGCGCGCCGGCCGCCGTGCTCCTCAACGACCGCTTCGTCGTACGGGAGGCGATCCAGCATTCAAACAAGGGCGGCGTGTTCCGTGCGGTCGACCAGCGCACCGGCGCCGAGGTCGTCGTCAAGCAGGCCCGACCCCACGTCGGCTCCCTGCTGAGCGGCGCCGACGCCCGCGACGCGCTGCGCAACGAAGCCCAGGTGCTTGACCAGTTCGAACCGCTGGGGATCACCCCGCGCAAGATTGCGTTCTTCGAGCAGCAGGGCAGCCTGTTCCTCGCCGAGGAGCAGATCACCGGCCTGTCGCTGCGCCAGTGGATGAAGAAGCACACCGAGACCAACGGTCGGCACGTTCCGCTCTCCCTGGCCAGGCGGATGGCGCTTCAGCTCGTCGACATCGTGTCCGCCGTGCACGAGCGGGGACTGCTGCTGCGTGACCTGACACCCAACAACATCATGGTCACGCCCAGTGGCGACCTGCGTTTGATCGACCTTGAGTACGCCACCGAGCCCGGCGCCATCGTGGGCCGCGTCATGACCCTGGCCTACGCCGCGCCTGAGCAGGAGAGTGCCCCGGCCCTGGGGCCCGCTCCCGGCCTGGCCTCGGACCTGTACGCACTCGGCACGACCTTGTTCTACCTGGCCTCGGGCAGCGATCCCGTGCTGCCCGAGGACCGGCCCCTGCCCCGCCCCGCGCGGCAGCGCATCGCGACGCTGCTGTCCCACATGACTGCGCACAGCCCGACGGTTCGTGCCTTCGCCCCGGTGATTCTGCCGCTGATGGCCGAGGATCCGTCCCGGCGCTGGGGTCTGAGCCGAGTCCGCAGCTACCTGGAGGGTGCCATCGCCCCGGCCCCGGCTCCGGTGTCCACCTCCGGGCAGACCCCGCTCACCGCCGACGGGCAGGGAGGACCGAACCAGCTCCTGTCCGACTCGCTCTCCCACATACGCGCCACGATGGACCTCGATCACCCTGAACGCCTCTGGCCTTCCGGAAACTTCGGTTCGATGACCGACCCGTACAGCGTTCAGCACGGCGCCGCCGGCGTGCTCCAGGTGTTCACCCAGGCCGCTCGTCAACTGAACGACGCAGCCCTGACGGAGACCGTGGCCCAGATAGCTCAGTGGATCAACCGGCGGCTGTCGACCGACCAGCGTGCGCTGCCCGGCCTGTACTTCGGCCGCTCGGGCACCGCATGGGCCCTGTACGACGCGGGTCAACTCCTTGACGATCCCACCCTGACCGGTACGGCCTTGGACCTGGCGGCCCGCATTCCCACCAGCTGGCCCAATCCGGACGTGTGCCACGGCGTGGCCGGTGCCGGCATGGCGCAACTGCACCTGTGGCAGTCCACCGGTGACGTGGCGATCGGCGCCCGGGTGCGTGCCTGCGCGGATGCTCTGCTCTCTGCCGCCGAGTACACGCCGGAGGGTGTCTTCTGGCCCGTCCCCGAGGACTTCGCCTCCCAGCTCTCCGGGTCCGCCTACTACGGGTTCGGTCACGGCGTCGCGGGCATCGGCAGCTTCTTGCTGGCCGCCGGCCTTGCCACGGGCAGCGACACGTACCTGAGCGCGGCACGGGCCGCCGCCACCACCCTCGCGGACTCCGCCGTCCAGGACGGCGACCGGCTGCGCTGGCCCGCCAGGCTCGGCAGCCCCGAGCCCTCCCCGTTGCCGCTGTCCTGGTGCTCGGGCGTCGCCGGTATCGGTGCCTTTCTGGCACGCATGTGGCAGGCCGAGGGCGAGCAGCGCCACCGCGACCTGGCCGAACAGGCAGGCCGCGCCGTGCAGGCGGGGCCCTGGCACCAGTCATCGGTGCACTGCCACGGACTGGCCGGCAGCGGCGAGCTACTGCTCGACCTCGCCGACCATCTCCACGCGCCCGTCCACAGGATCGACGCCGCCGATCTGGCCTCCCGGATCACCGCCCGGCACGCCCTGCGCGACGGCCGGATGGTGGTCGCCGACGAGTCGATGCGCGACGTGACGGCCGACTACAGCACCGGCCTTGCCGGGGTGGCCGCCTTCCTCCTGCGGCTGCGCCACGGCGGTGACCGCCTGTGGATGCCCGCCGTCTCCACGACCGTGCCCGAGAACGGGGTCTCCCGATGAAGCTCAACACCATCACCACTGCCGGCGCTCCCAGCGCTGCCGACACGGTCCTGAACAGGTTCAACTTCCGCTTCGACGGATCCGGACAGCACGCTGCCTGTCTGGCGGCCGGGGCCGATGGCGCCCTGCGTATCGAAGCGTGGACCTTCGGCGCCGACGGCACACGCACCCGTCTGCTCCCCGTATCGGCTCGTGAAAGCCTGGCGACCCAGCTGGTGTCTGCCCACGACGGACGCGTGGTCGCACTTCGCGGTGGCTCCGCCCCGTTCGAACTGGCGCTGATCGAGCCGTCCGGTGCCGGAGTGCACAAGCGGCCCGTCGCCCGCCTGCACCAGACGGGGGCGCGGCTGCTGGCCAGCCCCGACCCGGCCACCCTGGCCCTGGTCGTCACGTCCGACGAAACGGGCGGCACCACCGTGCGACGGCTGACCCGTGACCTGCGCCTGGAGACCGTGCTTGAGCACGACGGTGTGCTCGGCGGGGGCCTGTGGCTGGACGAGCACGGTCACCGGCTGGCCTTCAGCCACGCGGTGAACGGCCGTATCGCGACAGCGGCGGCCGACCTCACCCGCGGCACCGTCGGCCCGCTCCTGCCCACAGGCGAGCAGCCGCTCCTGATCGGCCCCCCTTCGCAGCTGGCGCTGATCGCCGCGGCGAAGGATGGCCGCATCCGGCTGGGAGTGGCCGATCTGTCCGGCGCCCGGCCCGCGCGCTTCCCCTCCGTCCTGGACGCCCCCGCCATCGGGAGCGTCGCGCCCCTGGCCGTGGATCCGTCGGGGCAGCGCTTCGCCCTCGTCGCCGAGCAGGGAGCCCGCTCCACTCTGCTGGTGTTCGACGCGAGTGCCGACACCGTGACCCGCCACCCGCTGCCGGACGGGGTGATCAAGGGCGCGGGCTCCTGGACCGTGTCGGGTCTGCGCTTCCTGTTCGCCGCACCCCATCGGCCGACGGGCATCGCCACCCTCACCGACTCAGGTTCGCTCACGCTCCCCGAGCCGGTGTCGCGGCCCTGCTCCGACCGGCGTCCCTGGGCTCACGCGCACCTGGAGACCCTCGACGGACCGGCCGGGCCGATTGAAGCCGTCGTGTACGGCGGTCCGGACTGGCGCGACAGCCCGCGCCTGATGGTCGCTCTGCACGGTGGTCCCGCCTCTGCCTGGAGGTTCGACTTCTCGCCGTTCTTCCAGCACCTCGCCGACATCGGCATCGCGGTCGTGGCGCCCAATCAGCGGGGCAGCACCGGCTACGGCCGCGAGCACCAGGAGGCGCTGCACCACGCCTGGGGCGTACCGGACCTCGAAGACGTACGGCACCTCGGACGCGCGCTGGGCGAACACCGGCGGCGCATCGGGGCCGAGCCCCCGGCCCTGTACGGCATCAGCTACGGCGCGTTTCTGGCCCTGCTGGCCGCGGGAGCCGATCCCCACCTGTGGTCGCGCTGCGCCGTGGCGGCGCCGTTCCTGTCCGGACCCCGCCTGAACTCCCAAGCGTCCCCACCGGTGCGAGCGATGTTGAAGCGCCTCGGTGGCCTCACGGAAACCGATGACGCTCTGGGGCCCCGCGACGCGCTCCTCTTCGCCGGCCGCATCCAGACTCCTCTGCTCGTCATGCACGGAACCCAAGACCAGATCGTCCCCGTGGCTCACGCCAGGGCCCTGCATCAGCACTTGTTGCGCGGGGGCCGACGCGAGGGCGAGGGCTTCTCCTACGTAGAAGTCCCCGAGGGCCGACACAGTCTGCTCGACGAAGCAGCAGGTACCGAAGTCGCAGCCACCATAGGCCAGTTCATGGTCGGCGCGATGCCCGTCACCACAACAGGAAGGGGTCTATGACCGAACCCGACATCAGCACCCTCCAGACCCGCACCGGCAGCTGACGCGGCTGCCAACCCGCAACTCTCCCCCCTCTCAGAAAAGGAAACCCTCATGGAACTCGACATCAACAACCTCCAGACCCTCACCGGCAACGACCCCGTCGCAGCTGACAGCTGCTGGGGCACCTGCGGCTGGAGCAGCGGCAACGTCTGCGGAATCAGCAACGCCTGCGGCTGGTCCAAGGCCTGAGCTCCCAGATCTCACTCTCGCCCCCCGGCACACACATCTCGAAAGGTCACAACCATGGAACTCGACATCAACACCCTCCAGACCCTCACCGGAGACGACCCCGTCTCCCTGGACGACTGCTGGGGCACCTGCGCCTGGAGCTCCGGATCGGTCTGCGTCGTCACCAACGGCTGCTACGTCACCGGCAGCTGACGCGGCTGCCAGCCCGCGACTCTCTCCCCCCTCAGAAAAGGAAACACTCATGGAACTCGACATCAACACCCTCCAGACCCTCGCCGGCAACGACCCCGTCTCCCTGGAAGGCTGCTGGTGGTCCTGCGGCTGGAGCAGCGGCAACGTCTGCGGAATCAGCAACGCCTGCGGCTGGTCCAAGGCCTGACCCCCTCTCCCTCCACCAACACACCCCGACGAAACGTACCCATGAAAAGGACATATCCATGGAGCTCGACATCAGCACTCTCCAGACGCTCACCGGAGACGACCCCGTCTCCCTGGAAGGCTGCTGGGTGACCTGCGGCTGGAGCGGCGGCAACGTCTGCGGCGTCAGCAGCGCCTGCGGCTACACGGGCTGAGGCAGGACCGACGCCGAGGGGCGGCGCGGAACAACGCATGTGTTGTTCCGCGCCGCCCCTCAGTGAGTTCGTCACCGTCTGCGCCGCGCCATCCAGCCACGACGTGGACGGCCAGGAGGAGTTCCTGCACTTGCCTGATCCTCTCTTCAAGGTCCTTGGTCGACTGCTGGGCGACGGTCTCACGGTCGACGCGCCGCTGGACCTCCAGCTCCATCCCCGAGGAGGAATAGTCAATACCTGTGGATCTTCGGGGTAGTTCAGGCTGCGTGAGCCTCGGGGCGTTCGATGAGTTGGCCGCGTCCGAAACGGGCTCCGGCGCGGACAAGGGCGACGAGGTGGGGCACGTTCACGGCCCGCCATCGCTGCTGTGCGGACTCGGCGAGCTTGAAGACCATGGCCAGCGCGGCGGCCGCGCTGCCCGCCCCCTTGGCGACCTTCGTCATCGTGGCAGGCGTCGTTGGCTGGAACCGCTACAACTACGTTTCCTTGGGGCGGGGCCGCTTGGCGCTGGCTGCCCAGCGGGTCTTTCTGCTCGTCGGCATCGTGACCGCAATCGCTCTGGCCATGGCCGTCGGCATTCGTGCGGCTGATGTCGCAGCGAAAGACGCTCGTGCGGCAGCTCGGTCAAACCGTACGCCGAAGCCGTACTTCGGCCTACAGGGCAGGCTGGTGTGCGTACGGTCTCTTCAGCAACGGATTCCCGTCTTCAACGGCCCCATCCCCTCAGACCGCCCCTTGCTCACCTTTGGTACCTCCACTGACCAGGCATGGCTGTGGGACGCCGTCAGTGGCCAATTGCTTGCCGTGCGGACCGAGGATGTGATGCTGGAGCGCGCCGTCGGCAATCACTCGAGCTGTGGCGATCGGACCTGACCACGGAAGTGCCGCAGTTTGTCGAATGCGGTAGGTGAGATCTGGAGGGAACTCGTGTCGGCCGATGTCTCTGAGCTGCTCTGTTTGAGGAACCAGGGCGAGGGTCGGTGCGTCCTATAGAGGGGTATGCCGGCCCGTTGGGCAGGGGGTGGTGCGGATGGGTATCGAGTTCAGTTCCGAGGTGTCTCAGGGGCTTGGGCAGCCGAAGGAGATCTTGGAACGGGAGGAATCTACAGAGGGGACTCCCCTCGAACCGAAACGGAATGCGCTCAAACGGATCAGGATTGAGCCGGTCGAGTCGAAGCTGTACCAGGCCAGGCGTGCCGGGGTCGAGCGGCGCCTATGGCCAGTGACGGAGACCGATCAGGGTTCTCCGGAGACGTTCAACGGGGCCTTTGAAGGGCTGACCGACCGTGCACTCGACAAGCTGGTTCGTGAGTATCGGCCTCGCCGCTATCACATTGCCTGGTACGCGAACGAGACCAAGGTGATGGACAAGGTGACCCGGAGGCTTCGCGGTGTCACCAGCCTGGAGGAGGCCAGGGCGGCTACCCGAGACCTCGCGATCGTGATTCACGAGTTCGGGCCCTCCGACCGCCTCCCCGAGACCGTCACCATTCTCGGCTGCCCCCTCAAGGAGGGCGAACCGTCCGAAGAACTGTCCTTGAAGGTTGACGCCCTGCCGCCGAGGCTCGAGGTCTTTCCAACACGACCCGGTGACCTTTCCCGGTGGACGGCGGCAGCTGCCACGCCCACGATCTCGGCGATCCGTGGCGAGTACGAGGATGCCGCCCTCCAAGCGGCCTCTGCCATGCTGGCACAACAGGATTCGTGGGAGGCCAAGGTTCTTCGGTTCGTGACCGAGGGGATGCTCTGGTTCCTGGTGCCGACCAAACCCATCACTGCGGCCGTGCAGTTGTTGACCGACGCGGTGCGGCGCGACGAGGCGCCGCAGGCATGGTGGGACCTGGCTCAAGGGCAGTTCGTGGGTCAGATGTGCCACCTCGCCCCGCTCCCCGTCATCCTGGGGTGATTCAGACGCGGCCCGGGGATCTGGGCGGTCGAGATGTGGCGTCGTATCGCCCTGCCAGACACCTCGGCCGCACGTGCTCTACCTCGTGACCAGAGACCGACGGCCCAACCAGCCGAACGTGACCGGCCAGACCCGCAACTGGAAGACGGCCATCAACACCCTCGCCGGCTTCTACGGCGACCGCGTCACCGACAACCAGTAGCACCCACACACGACCCAGAAGAAGCGTCAACACCAGGCCTACACAAAGGAAAAGACACTCCCGGTCCCCGGCGAGGCCCAGCGTCTGCTCGGATCCGAAGTCACCTCCCCCGACGGGCCGTTCTGGTGGACCGAAGCCCGCGCCTCCACCGCCGTCGCGGAAGGCGAACGGCTCGCCGGTTCGTTCGCCGGACGCCTTGCCGCCGTGCTCGGCGGCACGGTCTGGCCGCCCGAGGCCGCCCACACCGACGTCGTACCGCTCACCCCTGAAACCGCCACCGCCACTCCGGCGTCGGACTCGGCACCACCCGCGGTCGACGTCCTCACGGACAAGGCCGCGGTCGTCATCCAAGACCGCCCGGTCGTCGCGATGTCCAGCTGGCTGGCCGACGCCCTGCGAACTGCCGCCGACGGTGACCTGGCCCTGCAGATCGTCACCCCATCCCACGTCAGCCTCACCCTCCCCACCCGCAACGCGCTGCGCGGTCACCCCAACCGCTGGGTCGTCCAGGACGCCGACGGGGGTTACTACGACGGCCTGTCCGGGGCTGAACTCCACTGGCACCAGGGCCACTTCACGCCCGTGAAGTCTGCGGAGGGGGACCCTCGGATCGCGAAAGCCTTCAAACCCGAGCCCGCCTCGGACTCTTCGGGCGAACGCCAACTGCTCCTCTCCCTCCACACCACCCACCCCGCCGACGAACACCTCCTGCTCGGCGGCGCCCTGGAAGCGGCCTGGCAGTCCCTCACCGGCGCCCCACCGGCCGGATGGTCCACAGCCGAACCCATCGCTCTGCCCTGGTCCCCCCCGCCAGCTGACCGAGCTGGCTCGCACCCGCGCCCAGAAAAGCGCCCCCACCTGGCTGACCACCATCGGAACCCCCGACCGTCCGGCCATCGCCACCACCCGCATCACCCACTCCCCAGAGGCATCGAGGAACACATCACCCTCTCCCTCGGCTACGCCGCCGACGAGATCCCACCCCTGGACGCCATCGCCCCACTCGCCGAGGCCCTCGCCACCGAGCACGGCCTGACCTCTATGCTCACCACACTTCGCTCCGCCGGCCGAGACCTCACCGTCCCGCCCCGCTTCGAGGCCCCTCCCATTCCCCTCACCTTCACCCTCGGCCCGGACGCCGTACGCGACATCGGCCTCACACATGCCTGCCGTCCGCCCTTGAGCCTGCGCCCCGTTCGACCTTGGCCCGCGGCCAGGCCCGCAGTCCATTACCCCCTGGGCGACGGCACGAGCGGCGAAACCTGGACCACACTCCAGCAGCTCACCCAGCACCTCAAAGCCGCCCCGGAAACTGCCAGATCGCCCCGGTGAACCAGGACGGATCCGGGAGATCCAGACCATCTCCGAAGTTGCTTCCCGGCAATCCCGCGCTCACTCAATTCCGCTGCGGATCGGGGGACCGGGGCTCCCCCTGACACCTCTCCCCTGCCCACCGTTTGCTGCGCACCGCGCCTTAGGGTGGAGACTGGACTTTACGTACGGGGGAGCAGGTTTCAGTGCGCATAGAACGACACCACATCGACGAGAGCGTCGTCGCGAAGACGGTCGACGACTTCACCAACGGAATCGGCCGGCAGGTCCGTTCGATGTCGAAGGCCGGGCCGATCCACGGGTTCGAGTGGGGGATGCTCGCCGAGGAGTTCCTCGACTACCTGGGTGCGCTGTCCGCTGCACCTTGTGGCCTGCACACGGCCGAGGCCAAGATTGTGCTGCGGGATGCCTGCGAGGCAGCGGCGGGCAAGGTGGCGTTCGCCGCGTACTATCCGGTTGCCTCCTTCCAGGTCTTCTTGACCTACGTGAACTTCGGGATGTCCTACGACCGCGGCGATTCGGGCGAGACCGAGACGATCTCGGCTCACGACTGGATTGATGCCTTCTGCCTGGCAGTTCTCACAGACCAGGTCTCCGATCACGGCGAGGCGTTCCACTTCGCCCGTGCGCAGGTGCGGCAGGACGCCGGGGATCCGGCCGTCGAACTGATCGCTGGTCTGATGGCGTACGTCATCGGGGACACCGGTGCTAACGATGAGGAAACGAGCTATCCGCCCACGCGGGCGGAGAAGTTGGCTGCCCTGGATGCGGCTCTCGCCCGCGTCCGGCCTGATGAAGCCTCGCGGGGGCGGTCGCGGCGTGGGGCACTGCGCGGACTGCGGGCGCTGGCCGCGGGTGATCAGGATGCGTTCGCCGTCGAGCTGGCGGACCTGCTCACCGCCCACTGCACTGCCGTGGCGAGCAGTAATACGCCTGCCCATCTGCTGCCGCTGGTTCCGCTGGCGCTGGCCGCGCTCGCGTATCGGCGTGAGGGCTGGCAGGTGCCGGTCGAGTCGGGGTATCTGCCGCATGCGCTGGTGACCGGGTGGGAGACCGCGGGGCCACGGGTGGGCGCCTACGGTCGTGATCGGCGCGCCGACGCGGTGGCACAACTGGCCTCCGGTCCCGTGGAGTTCGCACGTCCGGAAGGCACCTGGTCGCCGCTCCTGGACAAGACCGTGGCGCACTTCGAGCAGGAAACCGAGGAACTCCTCGATCCGAACCGTGAGAAGCCGGCCAGGGCCGCGGACTGGTCGGAGGCGATGGATGATCAGCAGCATCTGTTCCGCTTCCGTTCCGCAGCGGCGCCGGATGTCACTGACGAGGCGCTGCGCAACCTCGCGCTGGCTTCGCAGTTCGGGGCGGCCGCCTTCCGTGCCGTGCGCGATGACGGTACGTGGGACAGCTACGACACCGGCGCCTCGCGCTGGCACATGGCGCTCGACTTCGCTCTGATCACCGGCAACCGTGACGACCTCGCGCCGCTGGTCCTCACCGACACCGCGCTGCTCGGGGACGAAGGCCCCTTCGCGTGGTACTGCCGAGCCCTGCACAGCTATTTCCGCGGTACGGACCCCGAGCCGGCCATCGAACGTGCCCTCGCCGAACAGGTCAGGTACGGGCCGAGCACGGTGCTCTGGCCACCGGTGCGACTGCTGTCCCAGCTCGTGGAAGGCGATGAGGAGAGCTTCAACCTCGCCCTGCTGGACGCCCTCGAAGCTCACCGTGACCACTACAGCGTCGCCGACCGGGCGAGCGATGTCGATTCCGCGCTCAACCTCGACATCCTCGCCCTGACCTGCCATGCACGGCGCCGAGGCTGGAGCATCCACGTCTCCACCCCCTACCTGCCGCCCCGCCTCCTCGCCTCGGCCAAACCGCTGTAGGCGCGCATCCTGGCGAATCGATCCACATGCAAGGCAAGAAGCCCGGGAGCATTCGGCACTTCACATACGCACTGTGCCTACGGCAAATGGCACCGCCGGACGTCCCCACCCCGGTGGCCGCGGCCACGCTCAGCACGGCGGCTGAGGCTGATCCTTTGGAGCGGACACCCCGGCAAGGGAGCTTGAAGGTCCAGGGACGGATGTTCAGGTGGAACGCCCCTCCATCCCGAGGTTGAGCACCACCCCGCGTGCACACCCCGTGCACAACCCCGCGGGAACTCCCGGGAACACCCCAGGTCAGCCGGGCACACCCCACCCAACGCCAAACGGCCCCACTCCGGGAATAATCCCAGGTCAGGGTCGTAATGGCAGACGAGTCGGGCTGTACGCCGGGTTCTGTACCAGCTGGGGAGTATCTACGCCCACTCAAGCCGTGCCCCTGCGCGTGCCACCACTTCGAGCCCTCCGTCCGCTCGGTGGCAGCCAGGCGTTGGGGCACACGCCCACCTCACGGCGTGGTGCACCTGCCTGGTCGGCGGCGGAAGCCGCAGGCGATGGCCGGCTGACAGGAACAACTCCCCTGACAGGAAGGCCATTACCTGCAGAGGAGCGCCAGAAGCGCCGCACCCCCTTACCTCCGCCCTCACAGAGCCCTCAGCCCCGCGAGCCGTCCTCACCCAGGCATTCACCTGGGGCAACTCCGCAACCACGGCAGGATCAGCGGACGCCACTGCGGTCGCGGGTGGACGCAGGCGCTGCACACGGCGGTTTTGTTGTGGCGGCGGAGGCCGCCGCGCTGATGATGCTTCTAGAGCTCGGCGGTCTGCGAGGCTCATCACCGGACGTACCGAAGTCGTCCGCGCCCGCAGAAGCCACGGCGCAACTAGTGCCGCGTCACGCATCGTCGGCCGGGTAGTCGACCTACTGCTCCTCGGCCAGCAGACTGTCTTCAAGAACTGATCTTGGAGGTGGTCGTGGGACGTCGACCGGGTGTGTTCGTCCGGCCGGTCACGATGGACGAGGGCCGGAAGCTGCAGCGGATCAGCCGGACCGCGAGGGACCCGGTGAAGCTCCGCCGGGCGATCGTGGTGCTGATGTCCGCCCAGGGCCAGACGGTCAAGGACATCACCACGTTGATGCAGGTGGGCGAGGACTACGTCCGCGATGTCATCCACGCCTTCAACGAGCGGGGGTTCGCCGCGCTGGACCCAAAATGGAGCGGGGGACGCCCCTAGACGATCAGTGACGAGGTGCGTGAGCACATCTGCCTGATCGCCCGGACATCCCCCGCCGACTGGAAGATCACCGCGTTCTCCACCTGGAGCCTGAGCAAGCTCGCTGAGCACCTGCTCAAGCAGAAGGTGACCGCGGCCATCAGCCGGGAGACCCTGCGCCGGATCCTGCGTGCCGGCAAGGTCACCTGGAAGACCACCACCACGTGGAAGGCGTCCACCGACCCGGAGTTCATCGCCAAGATGCGCCGTGTCCTGGCGCTGTATGACACCCCGCCTGCCGACGGGCGGGTCATATGCGTCGATGAGTTCGGACCGCTGAACCTGATGCCCCGAAAGGGCAAGGCATGGGGTCCGGTGCGACGCCCGCGCAGGCTGCGGGCCACCTACAACCGCTACGGCGGCGTGATGCACATGCTCGCTGCCCTCGATCTGGCCACCGGTAAGCTGCCCTACCGCATCCGCAAGCGCAACCGCTGGCGCGAGTTTCTTGGCCTGCTCAAAACCCTGCGTGCACGCTGGCCCGGCCAGAAACTGTATGTGGTGCTGGACAACTTCTCCCCACACAAGCACACCGAGGTGCGCGCCTGGACCGCCGACAACGACGTCGAGTTGGTCTTCCTGCCGACCTACGGGTCCTGGCTGAACTGGATCGAATCGGAGTTCGCAGCCCTGCGCTACTTCGCCCTGAACGGCACCGACCATCGCAGCCACGGCGAGCAGAACGCCGCCATCGCCGCCTATGTCCGATGGCGCAATGCCCGAGCCGAGCCGAAGACGAACTTCGCGCCAGACTCACCGATCCGTACCTGGACCGGGTACCTCACAAGGGCCGCCTGACGCACCCCTACGATCTTCGCATGAGTGACCGGAGCCCGGCGGGCGAACAGCTGCACACCCCCCCGACTGTCGTTGCGGCGTCCGACCGAAGCCGACATCGACGCGATCTTGGCCATCCACCGTGACCCTGAAACCTGCCTGCACAACCCCTCCGACGCTCTCACCCAGCTCGATGAGGCCGGGGAACTGTATCGCCGCTGGAACGACCAGTGGCAGCGGTGCGGATACGGGTACTGGGTCGTCCGACGCCACGGCTCCGCCCTGCAGCTGGGCTTTTCCGGGATCAAGCCCATGGAACTGCAAAGCATGAAGGTCCTCAATCTCTTCTACCGCTTCGCCACCTCGGCCTGGGGCCAGGGCTACGCCAGCGAGGCCGCAGCGGCGGTCACCGCCTGGGCGTCCCGCCACGTTCCCGACATCCCACTGATCGCCCGTGTCCGGCCGACCAACATCGCCTCTCAACGAGTGGCTGTGCGCGCTGGACTGACTCGGGCAGAGCACCTCGACGGAGCCGGGTACGACGGCTTCGACTGGATCTACGGAACAAGGCTGCCGCACTGAGCAGACACCGAGCGCCGTGTCCATAGCCGTTCAACGTTCTGAGATGAGCCACTAGATCTTTCACACCCAGAAGCAAGGCGAACGGCACTCCCCCGGCACGACCAGCACCTCGCTCAGGAACTGTCGGCTCCCCACCGTCTGGCAACTGCGTTCAACATCTCCATGCATCCAGCAGCGGCCACCGACGAAAACCGGCATACCACCCAACCGGAATCGGACATGGGGTCAAGCATTCGCATGGCCCCATACCCCGACTTCCGGATATGGGGCCACCGCTCCCGACCCCACTCCCAGTGGGAGCACGCCCGACCAGCGGCAAGAGCGCAAGCACATACCCCCGGAGCCACCCGAACGACGGGGAGCCACAGGTCACAAAACGGACACCGATGTGAACGCGCGCACAGGAAACCGAATATGCGGACAGTCGCCCCAGTGGGAGCAAACAGGCAAGGGGACACGTGGGAGCGCACTCCCGCTCCCACGCTCCCACCCGGGAGCACCCGGGCAACAGAAAGAGGCCGTTCGAAAACGGCCTCTTACCTGCGACGTTCGAAAGATCGAACCGTCGGGACGACAGGATTTGAACCTGCGACCCCTTGACCCCCAGCGCTGCGGTCGCTCCCGCATAAACCCTTGAAGTCTCCAGTGCGCCGTCGAGAGCTGCTCGCGGCGACTGCACAGCGGTTCGCGGAACTACACGCCCAAGGTTCACAGTTCAGCGCTTCCGACAGAAATTGCTAGCTAATTCCTACGGTACGCGCCTTTATCGCGCCGTCAATTCTCTTCTCATTCCGAGGCGCCATGGGCTGTCGGCCAATATCCTGCTTACTACACGCCGTTGCCCCACACCGGGCGATGTTGCGTGACGCGGCCACCAGTAGAGCACCCCTGAGCCCTCAGACGGTTTTCCCCTGACCACACCCACCCACCAGGCCACGTGCCGCAGCGACTCCTCCAGCACCCCCTCGGCGTCGCGTGGCTTGCCTACGCCGTGCACGAAGACCAGACGCGGCCTCATCGAACCTCCCCCAGCTACGAACCCCCGCGCCCAGATGTGCCGTTGAGCGCACCAGGAGAATATCAACGCTGCCGCGCGCGGTGGGGCCCGCCAACTCGTCATACGAAAGAACACGTCACGCCGAGGCGTCTGGCCAGTCGCCGCTACCGGCCGCGCGGATCCGCTCGGCCAGGGTGTCCTGCCAGGGCCTGGGACGAGGGGTTTTACGACGACCTCGTCGTCCGTGCCGATCGAGAAACTGGCAGGTCTCAAGCCCTCTTTCCAGGCCGGACGGGACGATCACCGCTGGCAATTCCTCGCCACTGAGCGACGGGCGCCTGCTGCCTTCCTCAACCGATGGTGACGACGCGTGCCCAGGACGGCGGAGTGTCCGGTACGTAGTCGGGGTCGTCCTCGTCCGTGGCGCGGGCGGGTCGCGGGAACAGGCCGACGACGGTGCGGCAGGGCGGCTGTCCGGAGGGCCACGGCGTCTGCCCGTCGGTCAGGGCGACGATCACGTCGGGGCGGGGACGGGAACGGAGCGCCCGGGCGAAACCGGAGCGCAGGTCGGTTCCGCCGCCGCCGAGCAGCTCGAGGCTCTCGGCACGGCAGAGCGGGACGGCCACGCCGGCCGCCGCGTCGCAGGAGATCACCGAGACCAGGTCGCGCCGCCCGCCGGCGGCCCGCGAGATCGCCGCGACCTCAAGGAGCGCGCTGCCCAGTTCGGCGTCGCTCACCGACCCGGAAGTGTCGATGACGACGCAGACGCGGGGCGGCGTACGGCGAAGGCTCGGCAGAACCACTCCAGGGACGCTCGACGAGCGGCGGGACGGACGCCGGTAGGTGTGGTTCTCCCCCACTCCGGGCGCACTCGCCGCCGAGCGGACTGCCGCGCCCAACAACTGCCGCCACGGCTGCGGCGATTGGAACGCCTCGTCAGCCCACCGCCGCCACCCTTCCGGCGCGTCGCCGGGCCGGCCCTTGATGCCCTCCGCGACCCGGAAGCGAACCGCGTCTCGCTGCTGCCGGGTGAGTCCGTTCGCCCCGCCGGGCCCCAGCTCCCACGACCGGTCGTGCCCGTCGGCACCACTGCCGCAGTCCAGCCAGGCCAGTTCCGCGCCGAGCCCAGACATCGAGGCAGTCCGCAGATACTCCTCCATCAGCAGACCGTCGGGCAGTCGCAACAGCGACGGCACGACCGCTCCGAAGGGCCGGGGCAGTCCGTCGCCGTAGATGTCGTCGTTGATCTCGAAGTCGGCGGCGATGTTCCGGCGCAGCCGTTCGCCCGGCCCGGACTCCTCGTGTTCCCGCGCATGACGCTCGCCTCGTCCGTGGTGGTCACGGAGCAGATGGGAGACCTCGTGCACCCAGACGCCCGCCAGTTCCTCCAGCGGTGTGCGGGCCACGAATCCGGGCGACACGTAGCAGCGCCAGTGCGCGTCGACCGCCATCGTCGGCACCGCACGGTCCTCCACCAGGTGCAGCGCGAAGAGCGCGTCGGCCATGTAGGGGCGGACCTTCACCGCGTGCAGCCGGGCGGCTAGCAACTTCTCCCGGTTCAGCGGGAGTCCGGGCCGGTCGCCGGGCCCTGCGGAGCGGTCCGGTCGCTCCGGCGGTGTCGCCCGCACCGGGCGCGGGGGCGCGGGCGGGGACATGGGGCGCGGCAGCGGGCGTGGTCCCGGGCGCGGCGCGGCAGCCGTCGTCGATCGCGGTAGCGGGCGCGGTCCGGGGTGGTTTGCGGCTGCCGTCATCGGCGCACCCCCGTCACGCGACGGGCGTCGGCCGCTGCCGCGACCCGTTCCACCGACCGGTCCGCAGTCCGGGCGAGCCCGACAACCCCGGCCAGCCGTTCCACCGCCACCGGTACCTCCCAGTCGTCTCGTCGCAGCCCGGCCAGCGCCGTCGCCGGGGCAACCAGGAGGTCCGGGGCTCCGGTCTCCAGGGCCCTGCCCAGCACGGCCCAGCCCGCCTCCCACCGGTGCCGCTCCGGCCGTGCCCCGACGGCGGCCACCACCGCCTCCAGCGCCGCCTGCCGCAGATCGCCCCGCTCCGGCAGCTCGGCGGCGGCCGGGTCGGCGAGCAGCGACTCCGGGTCCGGCAGGTCCATCCGGTCGAGGTGGGCGAGGAGTTCGAGCCCCGGTCCGTCCCCCACCGCACCCCGTACCAGCAGGGCGAGAACGTCCCGGGAGACGGAGGCCGCCGTACCGAAGGCGAGCAGGGTCAGCGCGGCCTCCCAGCTCCGGGGCGACGGCCACGCACCGCCGCGCCGCGTCTCGGAGGTCGGCAGCCGGTGGATCAGCGTCGGCCGGGCCTTCAGGAATCCGCAGACCGCGTGCCGGGCGAACGTCACCGCTTCTGCCAGCCGCTCCGGGGCAAGCTGGGGCAGCTCCGCCCTGGGCCAGACCCCGCCGAGGCCGCGTACCACGACGTCGCGGTCGTGCACCCAGTGCAGGTGTACGAAGCGGTTGGCGAGCGGCGGGCTCAGCTCCCAACCGTCCGCTGCCGAGGCGCGCGGGTTGGCGGCGGCCACGATCCGTACATCTGGCGGGAGTTGGAGCGCTCCGACCCGCCGTTCCAGGACTACACGCAGCAGTGCGGCCTGGACGGCTGGGGTGGCGGTGGAGAGTTCGTCCAGGAAGAGCAACCCCCGACCGGCGCGTACGAGTTCGACGGCCCACTGCGGCGGCGCCATCGGCACGCCCTGCACGGCCGGGTCATCGCCGACGATGGGCAGCCCGGAGAAGTCGGACGGCTCGTGGACGCTGGCGATCACCGTCGTGAGCGGCAGGTCGAGCGAGGAGGCGAGCTGCGTCAGGGCGGCGGTCTTGCCGATGCCAGGCTCGCCCCAGAGCAGCACGGGCAGGTCTGCGGCGACGGCCAGGGTGAGCGCTTCGAGCTGTTCGTCGGGGCGCGGCTCGGTGGTGGTCGCCCGTAGGAGGGAGAGGAGATGGTCGGCGAGGGCCAGGTCCGTATCGGTCTCGGAGATGGCGGAGGCGAGGGCAAGGTCGGGCAGGACAGTGCTGGAAGTCATGGGCATCACCTGGAGTGGGAGAGGGGAACAGGGCGTGCCGTTCCTGAGGGCGTGAGGGCCTGCGGCGCGCAACGTGCCGTGTGTGAAGGGAACTTCGGCGAGTCAGCCGATTAGTGGGTGAGGGCGGATCAGATCTGACCGGTACGAGGCCGGCCCCTGCTACCGCGCTTGCGGCGCGACTCGAGGGGCGTAGCACGGCCGAGTCGGGGCCGGTGGCCCGCTTCCGTGTGCCGCGCGCCCGAAGCGTGCCCGCCCCGTGGTTCGCCGGGGCCGGCGGGTACGTCGGCCAGCCCCGCGCGGAAGAGCCCGTGGTCGACCCGGCGGACCGCGGCCGACTCCAGTTCCTCCCTGAGCGGCCCGTCGCGCAGCACCGCACCGGGACCGAGCAACCCCTCGACCACGGCGAGCGCACCGATGACGTCACCGTGGCGGAGCCGTTCCCGTACCGCGGGAAGCGCCTCAGGGCTGCGGTGCACCGCGTCGACCGCCCGCAGGCAGGGCAGCGCCGTACCCCCGAGCGCCACCAGCAGCTCCTCGCGGCGGAGTTGGTCCGGGTCGTGATCGACCGCGCTCAGCACCCCGTCGCGCAGCGCGATGCGATGGACCTCGCCCCGGCACTTCACCCGGTGCGGGTCGCTGGGCTCGGGGGCGCGGCCGGCCACGGGCTTCGGACCGTCTCCCTGCACCGCCGGGGCCACGAGCGGATGCAGCCGCCCGACCGCGATCAGCCCGGCCCGTAGCAGTTCCAGATCCGGAAGAACCCGGGCTGCCGCCTCAGGCAGCACGGGCAGCACCGCGACTTCCTGCGGGGGCAGTGTCTCCCGCAGCGGCCGGAACGTCGGCGCGTGGCTGTCGTCGGGGGCGACGAGTTCGAGCACGGCACGGCTGCGCGCACCAAGCCGTACGGTGAAGGCCCCGCGAGGGCGCTCCTCGGCCCTCAACAGCAACTCCGCCTCGGCGGCCCAGCTGGCCACCGCCCATGGGGAGTCGTGAAGGACGGGCCGGCCGGGCGGCGCACCTCCCCGCCGTGCCAGTTCGCCGCTCCGTCTCGAATCCCAGAGATGCCGGTGCAGATCGAGCCGGAAACGCCGGTCGGGATGCGGATGCGGATGGAGGTACAGACGGTTCGTGGGACGGTCGTTCGCCGAGCCCTCCCACACGTCCAGTGACATCCGCTGTCCGGCGTCCGCCTGGGCGGGCGGTGTCCGCACCACGAGGTGCAACGGCGTTCCGCCGCAACTACCGTAACGGGCCAAGGAGATGGTGAGGCCGGGCCGGAGCCGTCCGTCGGGGGCGATCCTGGGCATGTGCCAGCGGAGCAGATCGGGCGCGAGCCTGCGCAGGTCCGCACGGATGTGAGTGGCGATATCGGTGCCGTGGCGGTCGCGCACGGCGCGCAGATCGAGGTCTACGTCGATCCGGGCAGCAGCACAGGCCCCCGCCCAGTCACCGGTCGCACGGCGCGCGGTCGCGGTCTCGATCATGGACGGTGGCACGGCGTACTCGCGTACGCGCTGCCACATCAACAGGTGGGCGGGAATCTCCTGCGTGAAGTGATGTGCCATCAGCACTCACCTTGCTCGGACGATTCCTCCGATCCCAATGAGAAGAAGGTGTTCATCGCGGGCATCGTAACCACACCGAAGGCCATCTGTCAGTCCCCTTTTAAACCACCCGTCCGCGGTCCGGCCGTCTGGATACGCACCGACCACGGCACCAAGGTGCCGTCGACAATGAGCACGGTGTGCCTCGCGAACCGCTTGCGGGGCTGGAGGGCGAGCATCGGCCCGAGGTGATCGGTGATCCGGTCCGCCACCGACTTGGAAACCCCGAACAATGGGGCCAGTTGGCGCATGGTCAGGTTCGTCCGCCAGTAGGCCGCGACCAGCAGCGCCCGGTCCTCCAGCCACAGGCTCCACGGCCGACCCCTGCGGACTGCGTCCGCACCCTCGCGCCGCAGAGCTGTCACCAACTTCCCGAACTGGCGCGGACTCAGCCCGGTGGCGCCGTGTCCTCCAGCGCCTTCAGCCAGGCCTGGCCCCACCAGCTCTGCGCGAACCCCCGCCCGTGCGCGGGCGGCAGGGCGGCGAAGATGCTCTCCTGGTGCTGAGCGCCCTGACCGTGGCCGGATTCCTCGTGCGCGTCGCCAAACGCCTCGTCGTACGTGTCGCTCATCGGGTCCCCCCTCGCAGCTCCACCAGATCCGACAGCTCGGCATCGGTGAGTTCCGTCAGTGCGGCCTCTCCGGAGCCGAGCACCGCGTCCGCCAACTCCCGTTTCCGCAGCAGCATCTCGGCGATGCGGTCCTCGATCGTCCCCTCCGCGATCAAGCGGTGCACCGCGTCTACCCCGACACCCTGCTGCGTTGGCACCGCGACCTGCTGCGCCGCCGACACGCCAAGGCCTCACGCCCCAAGCGTCCCGGCCGACCGCGCACCGTGCGCTCCGTCCGCGCCCTGGTGCTCCGGCTCGCACAAGAGAACGCCAGTTGGGGCTACAGGCGCATCCACGGCGAGCTCGTCACCCTCGGCATCAAGGTCGCCGCCTCCACCGTGTGGAACATCCTCAAGGAACACGGCATCGACCCCGCGCCTGAGCGCAACCACACCACCTGGCCGGAGTTCCTGCATTCCCAGGCCCAGGCCATCCTCGCGGCCGACTTCTTCGAGACCAAGACCCTGACCGGGGCGACCCTGTACGTCCTCGCGGTGATCGAGCACGCCACCCGCCGCGTGCGGGTCCTCGGCGCGACCGCGCGCCCGTCCGCGGCCTGGGTCACCCAACTCGCCCGAAACATGGTCATGGACCTTCAAGACGCTGGCACCAGAGTCACGTTCTTGATCCGGGACCGGGACGCGCGCTACCCGGCAGCCTTCGATGCCGTCTTGCAGGCGGAAGGCATCGAGGTCCTCCAGAGCGGTGTCCGCATGCCGCGCATGAACGCAATCATGGAGCGTTGGGTGCGCACCTGCCGGACCGAGCTCCTCGACCGCACCCTCATCTGGAACCAGGCTCACCTACTCCACGCACTGCGCGAGTACGAGCAGTTCTACAACCAGCACAGGCCCCACCGCACCCTCGCAAGCGCCGCGCCACTCCGCCCCCGGCCAGAACCGATCACCGAACCCAACCGGCTCACCGACCTCGACGTCCGCTGACGCGATCGCCTCAGCGGCATCCTGCACGAGTACCAACACGCAGCAGGACCCGCGCGGACGCAATTCTTGGCACCTACAACGTTCGCCGCGCGCAGAAGGTCGGCGGCTGGGACCAGGTGATCGGGCAGCTGGTGGCCGTCAACGGATGGACCCGCCTCCACGCGGAACGCCTGGCCCGGCACGCGGTACAGGATGCCGAGGACCTGGATCACCTGACGTGGCGGCTGGACCTGTCTTTCCTCGCAAGATCCTCGCCCCGTCCGGAGATGGGGCGTAACTGCATCGGTGCATGACACACCAGAGATCATCGGCGTTGCGATCCTCACCCGCCCTGACGGCGGGTGCTGCTTCCGTGGTCTGGTGCTTTCTTCACGGCACGCGGGGTTGCGATCCTCGGCCAGGCCGGTCCTCGGCTGTGCCAAGGGCCGGAGCGCGGCCGATGACCCAGCATACGGACTGGGTGTGTCAGTGGGTGCGTCTACCTTCCAGCACGTGACCATCAACCACCGTCGTCCGTGGGCGCATAGCGCGAACTGGCAGGGCGAGCGACACCAGCTTGACGACCACCTGCGCGGAACCGCCGCACGGGCCCGCCAGCACGCCGAACCCTTCGGCGGAGCGGAAGCAGCCGAGTACCTGGGCCTGGTCCACGACGTCGGCAAAGCCGCGTGCGCGTGGCAGGACGGGCTGATCCGCGCGGAGAGCGAAGGCGGACGGGTCGGGCTGGACCACAAGCAGGCCGGGACGCTGCTCGCTTCCCAGCATCTGCCGTGGCAGTTCGGTGCCGTCGTCCACGGCCACCACGGCGGCCTGCCCTCCATCACCGACCTGAAGGTCCTGATGAAGGAACTCCGCAACGACGGCGCGCACCTGGCCGAGCCGGTCAACCGCGTCGTCGACCTGCTGCCACAGATCCGCCCCACCCTCCGCCCGCAGCTTCCGCCGTGGCTGACCGGGGCACGCACGGACACGGCCCGCGCGGATGTCGACCTGCTGATACGGATGCTGTTCTCGTCCGTGGTGGATGCCGACTACCTCGACACCAGCGACCACTTCCGGGGGCGGGCGCGGCGCGCATCACCGACGCCGGGCATGGCGCACCTGCGTGACCGGTACGAGAAACGCCGCCAAAATCTGATCGCCGGGCGTGCCCCGTCACCGATCGACGCCCTGCGCAGCGACGCCTACGACCAGGCCGTGACGGCGGCCAGCGGGCCGCGCGGGATCTACCGGCTGCACGTGCCCACGGGTGGCGGCAAGACCCTGACGGGCGGCGGCTACGCCCTGCACCACGCTGCCGCGCACGGCATGCGCCGGGTCATCGTCGCCGTGCCGTTCATCTCGATCACGGAGCAGAACGCCGCCGTGTACCGGTCGCTGCTCGATCCTGCCCCGGACAGTGGCAATGGCCGGGTGGTTCTGGAGCATCACAGCAGCGTCGACCTGGACGCGCCGGGCGGCCACTGGACGCGGCTGGCGGCGGAGAACTGGGACGCGCCGTTCGTGGTGACCACCACCGTCCAGCTGTTCCACTCACTGTTCTCCCGCTCCCCGTCGGCGATGCGGAAGCTGCACCGGCTGGCCGGATCGGTCATCGTCCTGGACGAAGTGCAGGCGCTGCCCGACCGGCTGCTCACCCCGATCCTGTCCGTGCTGCGCGGCCTGGTCGAACGCTTCGGTGCGACCGTCGTGCTGTCGTCTGCCACCCAGCCCGAGCTGTCCGTCATCCCCGCCACCCAGCCGATCCACGGACGCACCGCTCACAGCCTCCTGCCCGACGACATGACCCACACCCTCAACGAGAAGCTGTGCCGGGTCCGTTACGAATGGCGCACCGGCCCCGGCGTGACGCTCGCCAGCATCGCCGCCGAAGCCTCCACCCACCGGCAGACCCTCACGGTGGTCAACACCACCAAGGACGCCAACGCCGTCCACCGCACCCTCACCGCGCTGCGCCCCACCGCCACCCCGAACGAAGTCGTCCACCTGTCCACCCGGATGACCGGCGGCCACCGCCGCGAGACCATCGACCACATCCGGCACCAGCTCGCCCAAGGTGCTCCCGTCGCGGCTGTGTCGACCTCGCTCATCGAGGCCGGCGTCGACCTCGACTTCCCCAGGCTCTACCGCTCCATCACCCTGCCCGAGTCCATGCTCCAGGCCGCAGGCCGCTGCAACCGCGACGGCCGCCTCGACGACCTGGGCACCGTGGTGGTCTTCGACCCGGCCGACGGCGGCCAGCCCTTCGACCGCACCTACCGGCTGTCCATGTCCATCGCCAACCGCATCTTCGGCCCCGGCCGCGCTGACCCCGACGACCTGGACGCGCTCGGCGCGTACTACCGGGCCCGGTTCAACATCCAGACCAGCAAGGCCTCCACCGACGTCACCGGCACCACAGGCGAGACCATCGAACGGCTACGCACGGACCTCAACTACCCGGCCGTTGCGGACGCGTTCCAGATGATCGACGACGCATCCGGGTCGGTCGTCGCCATCCGCTCCTGCCTCCCCGCCGACGAGCAGCAGACGGCACGCTCCGCCATCGCCACCCTGCGCGATGGCACGCCGACCGGCCCGGACACACTCCGAGCGCTCCAGCCGCACACCGCCAGCATCCCCCGCAAAGAACTGGACACCGCAATCAACCAGGGCACGGCGGCGCTGATCTGCGGCGACCTGCACGAATGGGTCGGCCCCTACCACCCCCAACGCGGCGTCGAACCACCTACGGCATGATGGATGCCGACAGACGCTCACAAGGCGACTGAGGATCGCAACATCGAGCTCGCGAGCTACCGCCCCGAAACTGTCCACTGCGCCCGCCCCCAGTGGGCGGGCGAGGATCGCAACATGGAATGCAGTGCCTACCGCCCCGCCACCATCCGGTGCGTCTGCCCCTCGGGGGAGACGAGGATCGCAATGATTTGATCTTGCTGGACTCTGGCGACGAACCCCGCCTAGGCATACGCTCCTCACGGGCGAGGATCGCAACGTCGCAGGCAACCCCTGGATCTTTCGGGATCCGCTCATCTTGCGGGATGGGCGAGGATCGCAACGCCGCCGCCCTGAACATCAGGGTTCTGGTCTGCACACATGACACCCGCCCCTTGCGGCGGGCGAGGATCGCAACTGATACAACCGCATCAACGTGTTCTGCAGCGGCGTACTGCCCGTCCCCCCTTGCGGGGGCGAGGATCGCAACAATCTGACGACCGAAGGATCTGACTGCTTGGTCGTTGTCCGGTGGCTGTCACCCCGTGACGGGGTGACAGCCACCGTCTTGTTCCTGGCGTGATTGTCAGACCCCACCTCTAGGGTCCTCCCGATGCGCCTGCGTGCGCGGGCGAGGATCTGAGCAAGGGGGTTGTGTGTCCACAGTGTTGGCCAGTCTTCCGGTGCCTGAGCGGCGTGGGGGGCTTCCGGTGCAGGTGGAGGTGTGGGGGCCGTTGGCCTGCTTCACCCGACCGGAGTTGAAGGTCGAGCGGGTGAGCTACCCGGTGATGACGCCAAGCGCCGCGCGCGGTGTCCTGGAGGCGGTCTTCTGGAAGCCGGAGATGCGGTACGACGTGACGGCGGTCGAGGTGTTGTCGCCGATGGCGTGGACGTCGGTCCGCCGCAACGAGGTGAAGTCCACGATCGGCCCGCAGACCGTCCGGGATCTGCGGGCGGGGACGGGGCGCCGGTACGACACGGCGGAGGACCGGGTACAGCGGGCCACGATGGCGTTGCGCGATGTGGCCTACCGGGTGCATGGCGAGGTGTCGCTGTCGGCGTCGGCCAGGCCGCGCGCCGGGGCCGACGGGAAGGTGGAGCCGCTGACGGCGTCCAAGTACGCGGATCAGTTCATGCGGCGGGTGCGGCGGGGGGCGTGCTTTGCGCAGCCGTTCTTGGGGTGCAGGGAGTTCTCCGCGGGGTTCGGGCCGGTGGGGTCGTGGCCTGGGGCGGATGGTCCGGCGGTCGCGGTGGACCGGACGGAAGAGCTGGGGGTGATGCTGCACTCCATCACGTACACCGATCAGGGCGAAGAGTACGGCTGGTTCCGTGCGCGGCTGGAGCGCGGTGTCCTGCTGGTGCCATCCGGGCCGTTGCCGTCGGACGCGGTGGCGATGCCGGTCAGTGCGCGCCGTGCTGACGCGGCGCAGGCCGGGTGATCGGGGGTGCTGCTGCAACGTCTGGTCGAGCACGCCGGGCGGCGGGATGATCTGCCGCCGCCGTATCACCGGGTGAAGTCCGTGCACTGGGTGCTCGACGTCGACCTTTCCGGGGAGGCGCCGGCCTACGAGTTCGTGGACTTGCGCCCGGCGAAGGGCGAGAGTCCCCGGCGGATCGCTGCTCCGGACACGCTGCGCACCAGCATGCCCTTGCCGTTCCTGCTGGTCGACTCGGCGGAGTACGTGCTGGGGGTGGCAAGGGTCGGCAAGGGCGCGGATGTCCCGGGCGAGAAGGACCGGAAGAAGGCTGAGCTGCGGCGCAGTCTGTACGTGGATCTGCTGGGCGGATGGGCGGCAACAGCCCCGGACGATCCTGCCGTGCAGGCTGTCGTCGGCCTGCTGTCCCAGGGCGTTCCCCGGGAGCGGCAGCCGCAGGAGCTGTCGTCGGCGCACACGGTCGCCGTGATGGTCGGCGGCGAGTGGCTGCACGAGCACCCGTCCGTGGCCGCGTTCTGGGCCGGGCACGTGCAGGAGAAGAAGGCGCGCAGCGGCGGCTTCGGAGTGTGCCTGGTGTGCGGTGAGCCGGGCCCGCTGGTGGACTCGTTGCCTGATGCCGTAGTGACGGCCACGTTTCCCAAGGTCGACGGCATCGACAAGAAGGCGAAGGCTCAGCTGATGTCGGTCAACGCGCCTGCGTTCGCGCGGGCCGAGGGCGAGCAGCTGGCTCACACACCCGTGTGTGCGGGGTGCGGGTCTCGGGCGGTCGCCGTGCTGAATGCGCTTTTGGCAGATGACCGGCACCGCAGGCCCGTGGCCCCGTCGGTCATGGTGTGGTGGACGCGCGAGCCGACCACCGACTGCCTGCTGGACGCGCTCGATGACCCGCAGCCCGGCGACGTCTCCGCCCTGCTGGACCTGGTGCACAAGCCGAACCTGGCCGCGCCGCAATTCGACGGCAACCTGTTCCACGCGGTGACGCTGGGGCTCAACTCGTCCAGGGTCGTGGTGCGGGGCTGGATCGACGTCCCGCTGCCCGAGGTTCGCCGTGCGTTGGGGACGTGGTTCTCCGACGTCCGGATCGCCGATCCGTGGACCGGGGCGCTGGCCTGCTACCCGCTGTGGCGGCTGACGCAGTGCACCGGCCGCTGGACCGAAGACGAAAACGGCCGCGACTCGTACGTGAAGGGAAGCGTTCCGCACGGAGTGCCGGCCGACCTCCTTCATGCCGCGTTGCACGGCACGGCTCCGGACATGCGGATCTTGCTTGGGCTGTTGCACCGCATCCGCGCCGATCACCGCATCGACGGCCCCCGGGCCGCACTGATCCGCCTGATCCTGACCCGCCACTCCAGCAAGGACGACGCCCCGATGCCCCAGCTCAACCCGGTCGAGAACGACCCCGCCTATGTGTGCGGCAGGATCTTCGCCACGCTCGAAGCGATCCAGCGCACAGCCATGCCCAAGGTCAACTCCACCATCGCGGACAAGTACTTGGGGACGGCGGCGACATCGCCGGGCACCGTCCTTCCCGGCCTGCGCATCAACGCCGGAAACCACCTGCGGCGCCTGCGCCGGGACAAAGGCGCGGCAGCCGCAGCCCTTGAGTCCCGCATGAACAGCATGTTCGCGCTGATCACCGGCGACTTGCCCGCGTACATGCTGCCCGTGCAGCAGGGCCGATTCGTCCTGGGCTACGAACACCAACGCGCCGCCGACCGGGCGGCCATGGCGGAGCGCATCGCCGCGAAGAATGCCGCCGAGGCCGCCGACACCCAGCTCCAGGACGACACCGACGCCGTCGCCTGACCCTCTGCCCGCACGACACCCACAGGAGAACCAACCCCATGACCACGACGGCCGCCCACCTGGACCCGGCACGCAAGCACGACTTCGTGTTCCTGCTCGACGTCCGGGACGGCAACCCCAACGGTGACCCCGACAACGGCGGTGCGCCGCGCACCGATCCGGTCACCGGACAGGGCCTGATCACCGACGTCGCCCTGAAGCGGAAGATCCGCAGCACCATCGCCCTGACCCGGCAAGGCAAGCCCGGATACGACATCTACGTGGAGAACGGCGTCGCGCTCAATGCGCAGCACGAACGCGCCTACGACGAAGGCGGCGTCACCGGCGAAGCCGACG
Organism: Streptomyces sp. NPDC086554; assembly: GCF_040686095.1. NCBI lineage: Bacteria > Bacillati > Actinomycetota > Actinomycetes > Kitasatosporales > Streptomycetaceae > Streptomyces > Streptomyces sp. NPDC086554. The sequence goes on along the minus strand of NZ_JBFBJK010000031.1, from coordinate 44,353 downwards.
CCCGTGACTGGATGTGCTCGACGTTCTACGACGTCCGCATGTTCGGTGCCGTCATGACTACCGGCAAGAACGAACGGAAGGCCGGCCGGGTAAGGGGGCCGATGCAGCTCACGTTCTGCCGCTCGGTCGACCCGGTCACCCCGTTCGAGATCGGCATCACCCGCGTCACCCCGACCCGCATCGAAGACGTCGAAGCGTTCAAGAATCCGACCCCCACCAACCGAGGCAAGGAAACGGAGATGGGCAGCAAGTCCATCGTCCCGTATGCCTTGTACCGGGGGTCGGGGTACTTCAGCGCGCCGCTGGCTGCCAAGGCGGGCGTGACCTCCGACGACCTCGCCGCGTTCTGGCAGGCGTTCACGATCATGCTGGATCACGACCGGGCCTCGGCCCGGGGCGAGATGACCCTGCGCGGCCTGTGGGTGTTCAGCCACGACGACGCCTTCGGCCGCGCCCCGGCGCACACGCTGCTTGACCTGGTCCAGGTCAAGCAGCTCGGCGATCCGTCCGCCCGGTCGTACGCGGACTACGCGGACGGCGTCACCATCGACCAGGCCGCCATCCCCGAAAGGGTCACCCTCACCCGTCTCGTAGGCTGACTCAACGCCCCGTCCCTGAGCGAGGATCGCAACCGCCTGGACCGAAACCGGTCCCATCGCACACTCCGCCGTCCTGCACGGCGAGGATCGCAACACCGCTAGCGCCGCCACGAGTTCGATTCCGCCACGTGCGGCGCCGACTCGCGGAGCAGCTGAGGATCGACGACCCCGACGTCCTGGCCGAAGCCGCCCGGTACCGCAGTGAACAGATGGCGGCAGGCGTCCAGGACGGCCTCACTCTCCAGCACTTCATCACCCGTCACGTGCAGCAGTGGCAGACCCAGCACGGCCGCCCCCGCAAGGCGGCATGAGTCACCGCAGACTACGTTCCCCGCCATGATCGCCACTTCCAGGAGGAGCATCACCGTGTCCAGCGCCGGATATGTCTACGTCATAGCCACCGAAGACCGACCGGATCTCGTGAAGATCGGTTACAGCAAGGTCCCCGAACAGCGCCTCAAGGGCCTTGCAACTGGATCTCCAGTCGCGCTCTCTCTTCGCGCAACCCACCCAGGAACCAAGAAACTTGAGAACCACTTGCACCACACATTCGCGGACCGGCGAACGAACGGGGAATGGTTCGACTTCGAGGGCGAAGACTGTCTTGCGTTGATCGACTCTGCCGTGCGGGGCTACGCACCGCCAGCGCCGAAGCCGCCGGAGGTGGACTTCTTGCTGTGCATGGAGACTCACGAGCTGTGGATCAGCCCCACCAAGTACCTCCACAACCTTCGGTGCGTGGCGGCCGACGTGGACGGGCGGCGCTGCCGAAAGAAGGTGTGGAGGGACGCGTCTGTCGGACCCCTTCAGCAGGCGATCCCCCTGGGAGGGCTGGGGCAGCTCTCTGCACACACCTCAGTTTCTGTGTTCCGCAATGAGGTCAATGCGCTGCTCGTGCAACTCTGCATCGATCACTATGGCCAGGGCGGTGAGGTCGTCACAGGGCCAGAGATACGCCCTTTCAACCTCGCTACAGATCGGCAGTACATCGAACCGCATGATGCGTGGGTGGTCTTTGGGGACGACGGCTTCCCTGTAGCGCATCCACCCAAGACTGACGGATAGCCGCCCCGTCAACGCCGCCACAATCAGCCCTGTCGCCCGCGCAGAACCTTGGAGCCCCCGCCGTCCGCCATCGCGCTGCGCGGGCGACAGGCGGCCGTACAGTCAAGCAAGGAGAACCTGTTGCCCGCCAGTAACACCATGGACGCCGTCTTCCCCGACGGCCACGAGATGAAGAACATCCGACTAACCGTCGGCATGGACTACCCCAAAGAGCGCAGATGGACAGATGGTTGGGGCGTCTCGATCGAAGTGCCCGCAGTCATAGAACTCCTCGCCCGCGTGCAGGCCGGCACGCTCAGCATCGAAGACCTCCGGTCCTTCCTCGCCACGCAGGCCAACGAGATCGCGGTCGACTACGACCCACGCGAAGCCGACCCCATCCAGCGAGAAACGAATCGCTGCGCCGGGGACTGCGACCGATGCCAGGCCAAACGGCCCGAGTTCGACCGGCTGCACCAAGAAGCCCTGGAGCAGAAGGCGAAGTTCGACCAGCCCGGCGTGTACCCGTACACCGTCAGCCGGTCCTCGGTGCACCTCACCACCTGCCCCGAGGTCACCAGGTCGCTCGGCGCCATCAAGCAGTTCCCCAACAGCTTCTGGACCGTCGAGTCGGCGCTGCGCCACTTCACCCATGAAGGGGCTATGACGTCGTCGTGGGCCGCGCACTACTGGCCCATGGCCCGGCACGAGGCCGCATCCTGGACGGCCGAACACACTGGGCCCAAGGGCGGGAAGCAGTACCGGCTGTGCAAAATCTGCAACCCGGAACACCCCTGAGCCGCACGGGCCTTGAACAAGGCTGCGGCCCCCGCGCAAAACTGCGCGGGGGCCGGGCGAGCGTCAGGCATTGGCCGCAACCTCACAGCCGAGGAAGGCAATGCGGCCGCCGATCACGGAAACGATGCCTGTGGGTGCCCGACACTCGGCCACCGCTGCTGACCTCGGCCTTGCGATCGAGGCCGGGCAGGGCGAGATCCTGAGGCATGGCTCTGAGACTGCTGTACCTGGCACTCCTGAAGATCTTGGGATGGATGGCGCTACTGGCGCGATCGGAGGCTTCCAAGAACACGGAGCTACTCGTTCTCCGCCACCAGCTCGCCGTCCTCCGCCGTCAAGTCGCCCGGCCACACCCCTCATGCGCAGACCGGGCAGTGATCGCGGCACTGGCCCGGTTACTGCCCAAGAAGCTTCGAGGGCACCTGTTCGTCACCCCGGGCACATTGCTGCGCTGGCACACCGCCCTGGTCAAGCGCCGCTGGACCTACAAACGCCGAAGCCCCGGCCGTCCACCAACCCGACCCACCATGCGAGAGCTCGTGCTGCGGATGGCCGCGGAAAACCCGCACTGGGGATACCGCAGGATCGCCGGCGAACTCACCGGCCTGGGCCGCCCAGTTGGCGCCTCCACGGTCTGGGCCATCCTGAAGAAGGCCGGGATCGATCCGGCACCACGCCGCTCGGGCCCGACCTGGCCCCAGTTCCTGCGCAGCCAGGCTTCCGGGATCCTCGCGGTGGACTTCTTTCACGTCGACACCGTGCTGCTGCGGCGCCTGTACTGCATGGTGGCCATGGAGATCTCTACCCGTCGGGTGCACCTGATGGGCGTCACCGCCCACCCGACCGGCAACTGGGCAGTCCAGCAGGCGCGTGACCTGCTCATGGCACTGGACGACCGCGTTGACCGATTTAGGTTCCTGATCCGGGACCGAGATGCGAAGTTCACTGACGCCTTCGACGCCGTCTTCACATCCGAGGCCATCCAGGTACTGCTCACTCCGGTCCGGGCCCCGCGGGCGAACGCGTACATCGAACGCTGGATCGGCGGATGCCGCCGAGAACTCCTCGACCGCACACTGATCATCAACGAACGGCACCTGCGAAGCGTCCTGGCCGCATACGAGACACACTTCAACACCCACCGCCCACACCGCGCCCTCCGCCAAGCAGCACCCCTGAGACCACTCCCCGACCCCGTCCACTCGGACGCCAAAGTCATCCGCCGTGATCTACTCGGCGGCGTCATTCACGAATACACGCAGGTCGCATAGGTCGGCCGAATTTCGGGCACCCACACCCCGACTGCGGCTACTACGACGGCCTCTCCGGAGCCCAACTCCACTGGCAGGACGGCGCCTTCACCCCCGTGAAATCCGCAGAGGGGAGCCCCCGGATCGCGGAAGCCTTCAAACCCGATCCCGCCTCTGATACTTCGGGCGAACGCCAACTACTCCTCTCGCTCCACGCCACCCACGCCGCCGACGAACACCTCCAACTCGGCGGCGCCCTGGAAGCAGCGTGGCAGACCCTCACCGGCGCCCCACCGGCCGGATGGTCCACGGCCGAACCCGTCGCCCTGCCCTGGTCCCCCCGTCAGCTGACCGAACTGGCGCGCACCCGCGCCCAGAAGAACGCCCCCACGTGGCTGACCGCCGTCGGCACCCCCGACCAACCGGCCATCGCCACCACCCACATCACCCACACCCCGGCAGGCATCGAAGAACACACCACCCTCGCCCTCGGCTACGCCACCGACGAAGCCCCACCCCTGGACGCCATCACCCCACTGGCCGAGACCCTGGCCACGGACCACAACCTGACGTCCATGCTCACCACACTCCGCACCGCCCGCCGAGACCTCACCGTCCCACCCCGCTTCGAAGCCCCGCCAGTCCCCCTGTCCTTCACCTTGGGCGCAGCCGCCGTGAACGACATCGGCCTCAGTCACGCCCAACGTCCACCCCGCGACATCACCCCCACCCAACTCGGCCCCACGACCAGACCTGCCCTGCACTACCCACTCGGCGACGGCACCGACCCTCAAGCCTGGACCACACTCCAACAACTCAACCAACACCTGAAGCAGGCATGACGGACACACCACCCCCGCCCCTGGAGGAATGGGCACTCGGCGCGCACAACGCCATCCGCGCAATGGTCGACTCCGTCGGCGGAGACGTGGCCGTCTTCGACCACGACCCGCTCACCTTCCAGACCACACTGGACGACTTCGTCACCCGCCTGCCCTTCAAAGAGTTCGAAGAGGACGACTGGATCTGGCTCCACAGCCAACTCGTCGCGTACACCGCGGACATCCTCATCCGCAACTACGGAGGAAGATGGGCACGCCTCACCGACGCTTCCTTGACACCCTCGCACCGCTACCTGATCGCCGCAGTCAGCCAAGACGGAGTCCCCCGCCACATCGACCTACACAGCCTCGTCTTCGAACACCTTCACCCCGTACCTCAGCGAATACCCCGACTGATCGAACGGGTCCTGGACGCTGCCGGTTTCAGCCCTCAACGATGAGCTGTCCCCGCGTCCCCGGCACTCTGCCCGCCTTCGGCGCGCCGGGCCGTTCGATGTCCCCGCCGAACAAAGCGGCTCCTAAGCTGCGGCCGCGTTGACTGCATCCGTGCCGCCAACGGGTCAGGCACGGCGCGATCAGCTGGAGTGGGGACCGACTTCAGGTGACGGACGTCGATCAGGGGCGCCGTCGTGTAGCCCAGTGCCGTGAGCAGAACCTCCGTAGAACGTACCGCCATCCGTTCCCGTACGCGCCTTCCAGAAGGAGATACCTACGAAGTCTGCGGCCCATCGACGTTAGGCCGCAGCTCCGGCGGCCCCCGCGCGCGCCTAGCGTCACGACCATGACCCGCGAAGAGCGCGCAACGCCCGCGCCTGGCGAGAAGGCCCTGCACCGCCCCCTCCCCCTCGCCAAGACCCGGACGACGGTACTGGGGTACCCGCGCGGCGACCTGCTCGTCGTACTCATCGGCATGCTCGTCCTCGGCCTGCTCCTTGGCATCGCCCTGCCGCCGCTGGCCCGTTGGGTGTCGGAGGCGCGGTGCTGCCGTGGCGGGACGGCATCACGTTCGTCGGCTCGCTGGATAAGCCGTGGCGACCGTCGTGACGGCGGTGGGCCTGGTGGCGGGACTCCTGATCGCCGTAACGGAAATCACGCAGGAGCTGAAGCTGACGGACGGCCGGCTGGAGACGGACCAGCACGACCGGGTACGGACGATCGAACGATCCGACGTCTCGGCGGTGTTCCTGGATGGCAAGGACCTGGTGGTCCTGGACGGAGCATCACGCGAGTTCGCACGGGGCCCGCGCACCGCACCGTCGGCGAAGCTAGCGAAGGCGTTCCGCGAGCACGGCTATCCGTGGCGGAGGCGGACCCGCACGCGGCGCGGTTCCACCGCTGGATCCCGGGTGTCCCCGAACTGCCGGCGGAGGTCCACGCGGTGCTTGCGGCAAGGGAGGCGGCGCTGAAGCGGAAGGCGGGGACGGACGCGAGGGACTTGAGGGAGACGCTGCAGGGCCTGGGAGTGCTGATCAGGGACGAGAACAAGAATCAGTACTGGCGCCCCTGACACAGGAAGGGGAAGGGGTCTGAGCGAGGGAAATGCCTGGGGACGACACCGCCGACCGCTGAGCGATGCCGTCCCATGTGCTGGATCCGTGGGCCCGTCAGAAGACGAAGGGCCCCGGAGCCTGTGCGGAGGTGTCGTTGCAGGTCACGCTGATCCCGAGGACGACGACGTTGAGGGGCTTGCCCTCAAGGCTGTCGCCGGTGGCGACGGTCCCGTTGAGCGGCCCGGTGGACACTTCGCCGCCGGCGGGGATGGCCGGGTTCGACTTGCAGGTGAAGGTGGCCGTGTCCGAGCCGTTCTTGGTGAGGGTGAGGGTGGACTGCACGGAGTTGGCCACGATGTCGATGGGCGCGGCGATCGCGGAGGTGGACACGCTGATGGTACCCGGCGCCAATCCTGCGCCCGAGCCCGAATCTGCCGTGTCGGCTGGCCAACTCCCGGACCACGCCGCACTCGTCGGCAGCCGCTTCGCTCGATGCGAGCACATGGAACGCCAAGTGAGGCTGCGAGGTCGCATCTCGCGTGGCCCAAAGAGGACCGCGACGAGCGCTGCCCGGCAATCTCCGGCTCGACCCGCTGGGCGGTAACGGGAACCGTCGCAGGACCCTCCACACCGCACACAGCCCATCCCGGCCGCCCGCCCCTCCCCGCCATCCGGCAACTGCGTTCAACATCTCCATGCACCCAGCAACCGCCACCGACGAAAACCGGCATACCACCCAACCGGAATCGGACATGGGGTCAAGCATTCGCATGGCCCCATACCTCGACTTCCGGATATGGGGCCACCGCTCCCGACCCCACTCCCAGTGGGAGCACGGCCGACCAGCGGCAAGAGCGCAAGCACATACCCCCGAAGCCACCCGATCGACGGGGAGCCGCAGGTAACAAAACGGACACCGATGTGAACGCGCGCGCAAGAAACCGAATATGCGGACAGTCGCCCGAGTGGGAGCAAACAGACAAGGGGACACATGGGAGCGCGCTCCCGCTCCCACGCTCCCACCCGGGAGCACCCGGGCAACAGAAAGAGGCCGTTCGAAAACGGCCTCTTACCTGCGACGTTCGAAAGTTCGAACCGTCGGGACGACAGGATTTGAACCTGCGACCCCTTGACCCCCAGTCAAGTGCGCTACCAAGCTGCGCCACGTCCCGTTGCCCGTATGACCTGGGGTTTCCCCTGGCCGAACGCGCACCGAAACAATACCGCACTCCAGCCGGTGATCGCTCACGCCTTTTCCGCCCTCTTGACCTCAAGCAAGCTTGAGGTTGCACGCTCGGTGGCATGACGACGACAACGGAACGCGGACACGAGTACGGATACGCCGATCTGCCGGGCCTCATGGCGCTGATGACCGGGGACGAGAAGCACGGGCCCGCGGCGACGTCGACCCTCGACGCTCTCTGGGTGCTCTACGACCGAGTGCTCAGGGTCACACCCGAGCGCGCGGACGACCCGGAGCGCGACCGGTTCCTGCTCTCCAAGGGGCACGGGCCCATGGCGTACTACGCCGTCCTCGCCGCCAAGGGCTTCATACCGGTCGACTGGCTCGAAGGCTTCGGGGCGTACGACTCTCCGCTGGGGCACCACCCGGACCGGGTGCTCGTGCCGGGGGTGGAGATCGGGAGCGGATCGCTCGGGCACGGGCTGCCGCTCGCGGTGGGCACGGCGCTGGGGCTCGGGGCACGCGGGCTCGCCGAGCCGCGGGTGTGGGTGCTCGTCGGGGACGCGGAGCTCGACGAGGGCAGCAATCACGAGGCCATCGCCTTCGCGGGTCCTTCCGGCCTCGAACGGCTGCACACCGTCGTGATCGACAACGCCTCCGCACGCCATGCCAGGCCCGGCGGCATCGCCGCGCGCTTCGAGGCCGCCGGGTGGTCGGCCCAGACCGTCGACGGCCGTGATCACGACGCGCTGTACGCGGCGTTCACCGCGCCGCATCCGGGGCGGCCGCGCGTGGTCGTGGCACGGGTCGAGCCGAAGGGCTAGGGCCTGTCCAGGTCCTCCCGACCGCCGCCCACGGGCTCGCCCCGTTCATTCCTCTCCCCCCGCTCCCACATCAGCTTCTCTCCGGAGGTACCTCTCTCATGGACACCATGCGTGATCGCTTCGCCCCCGTCGTCTCGCGGCTGCTCGACGAAGACCCCCGCGTCGCCGTCGTCCTCGCCGAGATCGGGGCGGACGGATTCAAGGACGCCCAGCGCAGGCACCCGGAGCGGGTGATCAACGTCGGGATCCGGGAGCAGCTGCTCGTCGGCGCCGGCGCCGGGCTCGCCCTTGCCGGACTGCGGCCCATCGTGCACACCTTCGCGAGCTTTCTCGTGGAGCGGCCGTTCGAGCAGCTCAAGCTGGACTTCGGGCACCAGGGTGTGGGCGGGGTGCTCGTCAGCGCGGCCGCCTCGTTCGACTGGCCCGCCGGTGGCTTCACCCATATGTCACCGGGCGACGTGGCGCTGCTCGACACCCTGGACGGCTGGACCGTGCATGTGCCGGGGCACCCGGACGAGGCCGAGACCCTGCTGCGGCACGCGGTCGCCGCGGGCGACGACAAGGTCTATGTCCGGCTTTCGGTGCAGTCGAACGTTCAGGCCCTGGCGGTCGACGGGGCACACTTCCGCACCGTGCGCGAGGGCCGTGACGGGGTGGTGATCGCCGTCGGCCCGATGCTGGACAACGTCCTCGCCGCGACCGAGGGGATCGATGTCGGCGTGCTGTACGCGACCACGGTGCGCCCCTTCGACTCGGAGGCTCTGCGCCGGGCCGTGGGGACGGCGCATGCCGCCGACGTTGTGATCGTCGAGCCCTATCTGGCCGGGACCTCCACCGCCGCCGCGAACGACGCGCTGGCCGACCTCCCGCACCGGGTCGTCGGGCTCGGCGTCGGCCGCGCCGAGCTGCGTCGCTACGGGCAGATCGACGAGCACATGGCCGCGCACGGCCTCGACGCGCGGTCCCTGCGGGAGCGGATCACCGGGTTTCTGGGGGCGCAGGCTCGCGGATAGCCGCCGGCGCGGGCAGCCGGCCAGGACCGCCCGTCACCGGGGCCGCGTCCGCGCGCACCAGTCCGCGTATCGCGGGCACCGCCGGCATGGCCAGGCAGGCGGCGACCGTGGTCACACCGCCCGTGATCAGCACCTGCTCCGCGCCGAACGCGCTCGCGGCGGGCCCCGCGAGTGTCTGGCCGACCGGCAGCAGCGCGATGGAGCCCGCGACGTCGTACGCGTGGATGCGGTTGAGGACGTCGGGCGGCACCTGGGTCTGGACGCTCGTCGCCCACATCACGCCCCAGAATCACGCCCCAGAATCACGCCCCAGAATCACACCCCAGAAGGAGAGGCCGGCGCCCGCGACCGCGGCGCCCGCCGCCATCAGCGGGACGCCGAGCCGGACGCCGACGGCCGCCGGGAAGGCGCAGTAGCCGATCAGCGCGATGGCGCCGGCGCGGAGCATGCGGCGAGGGCGAAGGCGCAGGGCGATCAGGCCGCCGAGCACGGTGCCCGCGCCGAGGGCCGAGTTCACCGGGCCGTACGCGCCGGAGCCGTGCTCCTGGACGACGAGGGTGGCGGACATCGCGAGGCCGACGGCGCCCGCGCCGTGCCCGTGCTGCAGCAGCCCCGGGGCTAGCGCGACCGGCAGCATGGTGACCCCGAGCTTGGCCACGGCTTGCGCCCCGAAGAACAACCCGAAGTCCCGCGACCAGATGCTCTTCCGCTCCGCGGGCGAGGGTCCAACGGACCGACCGACACCGGCCACCCACCCCCTCGACACCTCGAGCGTCGCGCCCCACGTCCCCGCCCCCCCTGACGGCCCCCTCCCCATTTCAGTCCGTCGGCGGGACACCCAACTCCGGGTAGGCGTCCAGGAGTCGAGTGGGGGCCGCCTGGCGCCAGGAGTCGGCGAGGATGTCGGTCAGCTCCGCCGTGTCGAGCGCCGAGAGGCGGGCCCGCACCCAGGCGAACATCGCCTCGTGATCGGCGATCCAGAACTTCTCCGGCTCCGCCAGGACCAGCTCGTCCCGCTCCTCCTTCGGGCAGCGCACGGCGATGGACGTCTCGTCCTCCGGCAGCGTGGCGAACATCTTCCCGGCCACCCGGAAGGTGGGCATGCTCCAGGCGATCTTCTCCGTCGTATCCGGCAGGGCCAGGGCGATACGGCGTACGTCGTCGCCCGTGACATGGGCGGCTTTGGCATGAGCTCGAGACATGCCATGAACGTTAACCAACGCCACTGACAGCGGCCCCCCGAAGCGCCCCTCACAGCACGCGCTTGTCCAGCCAGGCCGTCAGGTCCTCCTGCACCTCGTCCCTGTTCGTCTCGTTGAGGATCTCGTGGCGCGCCTGCTCGTACCCCTTCCACGTGAGGTCGCCCACGCCCACGTACCGGAAGTCCTCCAGGAGTTCATGGACCAGCGTCATCCCCTGGTTGCAGGGGTCGTCCGTGCCGACCGCAATGTGGACGGGCAGGTCGGCCGGGATCCTGGCCAGGTTCCGCGGGTCGTTGATCTTCCGTACGGCGCGCACCCAGTCCAGGCAGAGCCCCGCGGAGAACGGGAATCCGCAGCGCTCGTCGGCGACGTACGCATCGACCTCGGCCTCGTCGCGCGAGAGCCACTCGAAGCCGGTGCGGTGGGTGTACGGGTCGTTGAAGGAGGCGAAGAGTTCGGGGATGTACGAGGAGAGCGCCGTCCGGCCGCTGTCGGCGATCTCGCGCTCCAGGCGGGCGATCGACTCCTCGGTCTCGACTCCGGGCAGGGAGCGGAAGGTTCCGGAGAGGATCAGGCCCGCGAGCCCGTCGGCGTACTCCTGGGCGTAGTCCCTGGCGAGGTGCGAGCCGAGGCTGTGGCCGAGCAGGAAGAACGGGGTGTCGGGGTGCAGCGCGCGCACCTGGTCGCCGATCGCCTTGAGGTCGTCGACGATGGCGCGCCAGCTGTCGGCGCTGTCGGCGGGACCTGAACCCGTCACTCCGTAGCCGCCGGTCGACTGCGCCGTGGCGCCGTGGCCGCGGTGGTCGGATGCGATGACTCCGTAGCCGTTCGCCGTCAGGTGGCGGGCGAACCGGTCGTAGCGCAGGGCGTGTTCGCCCGCGCCGTGCGCGATCTGCACGAAGGCGCGCGGCCTGCCGTCCGGCAGCCAGGTGTAGGTGGCGATCGGTACGCCATCGGCCGCGTTCACGACTCCGACGGTGTACGCGGCGGGTGCGGGCGTGGCGGCGTGGTCTGGCATGGGACGACTCCCTGTACGACGTGAGCGACGTGAGCGACGTGAGCGACGTGAGCGATGTGGCTTCCTGGTGGTCAACCCTCCCCCGCGCGCGGGGCCTCATACCAGTGCCCGGCCACCGGCTCCCGCGGCGACTCCCTCCTCACACCAGATGACCCTTCCGACCCATTGACCCTCCGTCAGAGCGGCTCCTACGCTGAGCAACGCGCTTGAGAAAGCGCTTTCTAGCTCAACTCGCACACTCACCGCACACCCGGCTACCGGCAGCCGTCCACCCGCCCAGCCCAGGGAGCGCCATGAGTTCCACGAGTCCCGCCGTGCCGAGAACGGGCACGGGTAACACCGCACTCAGACCCCTGCTCGCGATCGTCGCCCTGCTCGCCCTCGTCATCGGCCTCGGCCTCACCGCGCCGCCCCGCGCGGTGGCGCAAGGGGACCCTCAGGCCGCGGCGGCCCCGTTCCGTGTCCTGGTCTTCTCCAAGGTCACGAACTTCCCCCATGACTCGATCCCCGCGGGTATCGAGGCCATCAAGAAGCTCGGCAGCGAGAACGGCTTCGAGGTCGAGGCCACCGACGACGCGGCGGCCTTCACCGACGCGAATCTCGCCCGCTTTCAGGCCATCGTCTTCAACAACACCAACTCCACCCCGGAGAAGGGCGATCTGCTGAACGCCGAGCAGCGCGCGGCCTTCCAGAAGTACGTCCGCGGGGGCGGCGGCTGGGTCGGCCTGCACGCGGCGTCGGCCAGCGAGCGGGACTGGAGCTGGTACGAGGGCCTGGTCGGCGCGATCTTCGACAAGCACCCCGAGGTGCAGACCGGCCGGATCAAGGTGCTCGACCACGCGCACCCCTCCACCAAGGGCCTCCCGGAGCTCTGGGAGCGCACGGAGGAGTGGTACAACTGGCGCGCCAATCCGACGGGGAAGGTGCACACGCTCGCCCAGGTCAAGGTGCGCGACGGCGTCACCGGGCTCGACGAGGGCGTCGACCAGCCGTGGTCCTGGTGCCAGAACTATGACGGCGGCCGCTCCTGGTACACGGCCGGCGGCCATGCCAAGTCGGCGTTCCAGGAGGAGGGTTTCCTCCGGCACATCCTCGGCGGCATCGAGTGGGCCGCGGGCAACAAGCCCGGCGACTGCACCGCCACCAAGACCGGTGCCTTCCAGCGCACGCCGCTCGCCACGAACGATCTGGCGGACCCCTTCGAGCTGGCCGTCGCCCCCGACCGCCGGGTGTTCTTCGTCCAGCGCACCGGGAAGCTCAAGATCATCGACCAGGAGACGCTGAAGGTCACCACGGCGCTCGACTTCGACTACACCCCCGAGATGACGAGCCAGTCGGACGGGCTGCTCGGCCTCGCGCTCGACCCGAAGTTCAAGGACAACCACTGGCTCTATCTCCTGAACTCCGACAAGACCGAGAAACGCATCAATCTGTCCCGCTTCACCGAATCGGGCGGCAAGGTCGATCCGGCCACAGAGAAACGCCTGTTGACCATTCCGACCTGGCGCGGCGAGGGCCGGGCGAACTCGCACATGGCGGGCTCGATCGCCTTCGACAAGAAGGGCGACCTGTACATCGCGACGGGTGACAACACCGATCCGTTCGCGTCGGACGGATTCAGCCCGATCGACGAGCGCGAAGGCCGCCGCGCCTGGGACGCGCAGGGCACCTCGGGCAATACGAACGACCTGCGTGGAAAGGTCCTGCGGATCACGCCGAAGGACGACGGGACGTACTCCGTCCCCGAAGGGAATCTCTTCGCGCCGGGCACGGACAGGACACGGCCCGAGGTCTACGCGATGGGCCTGCGCAATCCCTTCCGCATCACCACGGACCCGCTGAGCGGCGCCCTGCTGATGGCCGACTACGGGCCCGACGCGAAGGCGGCCGTAGCCGACCGCGGCCCCGAGGGGACGGTCGAGTACAACCGCATCACCAAGGCGGGCAATTACGGCTGGCCCTACTGCGTCGGCGACAACACCCCGTTCAACGACTACGACTTCGCGACGAAGACGTCGGGCGCGAAATTCGACTGCGCGAAGCTCGTGAACGATTCGCCCAACAACACGGGGCTGCGCGACCTGCCGCCTGCTCAGCCCGCGCATGTCTGGTACGCGTATTCGGCCTCCAAGGAGTTTCCCGAGCTCGGCACGGGTGGCGGCGGCCCGATGAGCGGTCCCGTCTACGACTACGACGCGGACAACACGTACAGGACGAAGTTCCCCGAGTACTTCGAGGGGAAGTGGTTCAACTACGAGCTGACGCGGCAGTGGTTCAAGGTCTTCTCGATGCAGGAGAAGGACCAGACGTTCACCGATCCGCGCTTCGAGCCTGCCAAGGCGGGCGATCTGAACTCGATCAACTCCATTTTCCCGGACATGAAATGGAACCAGCCCTTCGACGCCGACTTCGGTCCTGACGGTGCCATGTACGTCATCGATTTCGGGCTCGGCAGCGGCACCGGCCGCGGCGGAAGCAACGAGGGCGCGGGCATCTACCGCATCGACTACGTCGCCGACAAACGGCTCCCGGACGCCCGTGTGAGCGCCACTCCGGACAACGGCACGGTCCCGCTGACGGTGAAGTTCTCCAGCAAGGGTTCGGGGCTGCCGGACGGCAAGCCCGTCACGTATGCCTGGGACTTCGACGGCGACGGCACGACCGACTCGACCGAGGCGGACCCCACGTACACGTACACCAAGAAGGGCCAGTTCAGCGCCCGGCTCAAGGTGACAGGCCCGGGCGATCTGAGCGGTCTTGCCGTGCAGGAGATCACCGTCGGGAACACCCGGCCCGTGGTGACGATCCAACAGCCGCCGAACGGCGGGACGTTCAGCTTCGGGGACACGATCCCGTTCAAGATCAAGGTGACCGACAAGGAGGACGGCCCGATCGACTGCAAGAAGGTCGTCGTCCAGTCCCAGCTCGGGCACGACACGCATCTGCATCCGCTGGACAACTACACCGGCTGCGCGGGCGAGATCGTGACGGACGCCGGGGACAGCCACGGCCCCGGACAGAACCTCTACTACGGGATCACGGCCCGGTACGAGGACAAGGGCGCGGACGGGGTGCCCGCGCTGACGGGGTCCTCCTCGCTGACGCTGCGGACGTCCTTCCGCGAGGCGGAGCACCGCACGAGCACCGGCGGCGCGCACGAAGGTGCCGTGACCGGTGACCGCGCGGACGCGTCCGGCGGCAAGCGGCTCATCGAGATCGAGGACGGCGACTGGGTCGCCTTCGACCCGGTGCACCTCAAGGGCGTCGACTCCGTGACCGTGGGAGCCGCTTCGGGCGGGCTCGGCGGCGACATCGAGTTCCGTGCCGGGTCGCCCACGGGTGAGTTGCTCGGCAAGGTGAGCGTGCCGAACACCGGCGGCTGGGGCAACTTCATCTCGCCGACCACCGAACTGGCCGACCACGACGGCACGACGAAGCTGTACGCCGTGTTCACCAACCCCGAGTGGTCGTCCGACAAGGCAGATCTCCTGACGCTCGACTGGCTGCACTTCAACGGCCCCGGAGTCGAGAAGAACACCGGCGCGAAGGTGTCGGTCAAGGCAGCCCCGGAGAGCGGCACGGCGCCCCTCGCCGTCAAGCTCACGAGCGAGGTGAAGCTCCCCGAGGGCCGCACGGCCGCCGCGTACCACTGGGACTTCGGCGACAACTCCAAGCCCGGCGGCGCCGAGAGCGGCAGCGCCGAGCACACGTACGCGCGCGTGGGGACGTACACGGCGCATCTGACCGCCACGGACGACAAGGGCGACACGACGACCGGCGCGGTCCGGATCACGGTGAAGTGAGGGGTGGGCATGAAGAGTTCAGGTCTGAACGGAACCAGAAGAGCGTTTCTCGGTACGTCACTGGGGCTCGCAGCAGCGGTCGGTACCGCACTGCCCGCCCGCGCGGATGACACCTCCCGGCGCCGGTGCATCCCGCGCGGCGGCATCGGCATGCACCTCTACACGATGCGCACCGCCCTCGCGCAGGACTTCGCGGGCACTCTGGAGCAGCTCGCGGAGATCGGGTACGCGACGGTCGGCGTGAGCGGCCGGCACGGGTACGGCGCGGCCGACATCCGGCGGATGCTCGACGCGGTGGAGCTGCGGGCGGTCCTCGAGCATGTCTCCTACGACACGCTCAAGGGCGCCGGGCTGCCCCAGGCGCTCGCGGATCTGCACACGCTCGGCGCGAAGTGGCCCGTGGTGCCGAGCCTGCCCGGCGCGCTGCACACACCGGACGGATTCCGGGAAGCGGCACGGGAGTTCAACCGGATCGGGCAGGCGTCGCGCGACGCGGGTCTGGGGCGGCTGCTGTTCCACAACCACGGCACGGATCATGCGGTGGTCGACGGCACGAGCCTGTACGACATCCTCGTGTCCGAGACCGACCCGGAGCTCGTCGGCTTCGAGCTGGATGTGTACTGGGCGGCCAAGGGAGGCGCCGATCCTGCGAAGTACTTCGTACGCCACCCGGGAAGGTTCCCCGCGCTCCATGTGAAGGACATGGCGGCGGACGGCGGCTTCGCCGATGTCGGCTCGGGGACGCTGGACTTCGCCGCGATGTTCGAGCACGCGCACGTGGGCGGCGTCCACCAGTGGCTCGTGGAACACGACAGCCCCACCGATCCGTTCGCCACGGCACGCAACAGTTACGTGTATCTGGCGGCTCTGCGGTACTGAAGTGCCGGGTCCGGGCGGGGTGCGCCGGAACCGACCACCTTCTTGAAGAAGAGGGTCGTCGGGTGGAGCACCCCGGCCGGATCGGCCGCGTAGTCCGGAATGACCCCGGCCGCCGTCCAACCCCCTGACCGGTACAGGGACTCGGCGGGGCTGCCCGTCTCGGTGTCGAGGATCAGGAGGGTCACGCCCGCTTCGGCCGCCGTGCGTTCCGCGGTGGCCAGGAGCGTGCGGGCCAGGCCCTGGCCGCGTGCGGAACGGTGGACCATCAGTTTGCGGATCTCGGCGCGGTGCCTGCCGTTGGGCTTGTCCGTGAAGCCGAGGCTCACCGTCCCGGTGATCCGGTCCGCGTCGCGCGCGGCCCAGACGGCGAGCCGCCCCTGCGCTACCGCCGGGGCCAGGCCCCGCCACCAGTCGGCGGCGTCCTTCCGGTCGAGCGGCGCGAGGAAGCCGAGGGAGGAGCCGCCGTCCACGACGTCGGCGAGCAGGGCGGCCAACTCGTCGGCGGCCGCGAGGAGTTCGTCGGCGGACAGGCGCGCCAGGGGCGCCAGGGGCGCCGGGCGCGTCACGGCCGAGCGGGTCGGTGCCGTCATCGTGCGACCACCACCAGCGCGTACCGCACGGCCTTGCGACCCGGACAGCGGAACCGCGTCGGCCCCCAGAGTCGGAAGCGCAAGCAGTCACCCGCCTCCAGGTGGTGCTCCTCGCCCTGGACGGTGATCTCGAGCGCCCCGTCGAGCACCCAGATGTGCTGCTCGATGCCGGGCACGGGAGGCCGGTCGTAGGCGACGTCCGCGCCCGGTTCGAGGCGCCCCTCGACGAGTTCGCCGCGCAGGCCCGTGTGCGGCGGCGACACCGACCGCCGTACGAAGCCGGACGCGCCGTCCGTCCACACGCTCTGCTCGGCTGCGCGCACCAGCTGCGCGGGCTCGGCCTCCACCTCGCTCAGGAGCTGCGACATGGTGCGTCCATAGACGGCGCAGAGCCGGTTGAGGAGGGACGCGGTGGGGCTGATCTCCGCGCGCTCGGCCCGCGACAGGGTGGAGCGGCTCACTCCGCTGCGGTCCGCCAACTCGCCGAGCGACCAGCCGTGTTCGGCACGCAGCTCGGCGAGGCGCGCGGCGAGCCGCTCATCGACCTCATCCTGTTCCATATTCGGCACGCTATCCCGAATATGAGACGGACAGCAATGCTCGCCCGCTGTGGCCCCTGCCTCACTCGTGCGCCGACGCCGCCCCCAGCAGACCGCGGATGCGCCCCGTGGCCTCGCGGAACTCGGTCGTCGCCAGCGTCGTCGCGTACGAGCGCTCCGCCGGCAGACCGACGTCGATGATCTCCGTGACCGTCCCGGGGCGGGGGCTCATCACGACGACGCGGTCCGCGAGATAGACGGCCTCCGCGATCGAGTGGGTGACCAGGAGCACCGTCGTGCCGGTCTCGCGCCAGATCCGGTTCAGCTCCACGTTCATCTGCTCGCGGGTGAGCGCGTCGAGCGCCCCGAAGGGCTCGTCCATCAGCAGCACCGGCGGCTCGTGCAGCAGGGCCCGGCAGAGCGCGACGCGCTGCTGCATGCCGCCGGACAGTTCGTGCGGATAGGCGTCCTCGAAGCCGCCGAGTCCGGTCATCCGGATCAGATCGTCGGCACGCGCGCGTGCCTGCGCCGCGGGGATCCTGCGCATCTCCGCCTGGAGCAGGATGTTGCGCCGGGCCGAGCGCCAGTCGAGCAGCGCGGCCCGCTGGAAGACGTAACCGATGTCGCGCCGCGGTCCGCGCACCCGCTCACCGCCCAGGAGCACGTCCCCCGAGGAGGGCGCGAGCAGCCCGGCGACCAGCTTCAGGAGGGTGGACTTGCCGCAGCCCGACGGCCCGACGATCGCCACGAACTCGCCCGCCCCGACGTCGAGGGAGACCTCGCGCAGCGCGGTGACGTCCTTCTTCTTCGTGCGGAAGCGGACGGCCACGTCATCCAGGCGCACGGCGGGCGCCGCTCCCGCCGCCGGCGCGCGCGCCTCGTCACTCACCATCCTGAGCGTCGCATCCTTCGCCATTCCCCTGCCGCCCCTCAGCCCTTGATCCCCTTGGCCGCGTCCCAGTACTCCGCGACGGGCTTGGCCTGATTGACCATCCCGGCCTCCGCGAAGATGTCGATGGTCTGCTGCCAGTCCGCCTCGGTGTTGGCGCCCGGCGCCTTCCCCTGCGTGGCGTCGGTGTGCAGGAGGGTCAGCGTGGTCTTGAACTGCTCCGAAAGGACGGATTCCGGGGGCAGTTGCTCGGACGCGCCCTCCATGGCGGCGACCGCGGGCTCCGGGTTCTTCTCGGCGGCCGCCCACGACTCGCTCACCGCCTTGGTCATGCGCTGGGCCAGATCGCCCTTGCCCTGAAGGGTCTTGGGCCCGGCGATGAGGCCGTTGGAGTAGAAGTTCAGGCCGTTCTCGGAGAAGCGCAGATACGAGACGTCCTTCTTGGCCTTGTTCTGCATGGTGGGCCCCTGGTCGCTCGCATAGCCGAGCAGCGCGTCCGTCTTGCCGGAGATCACCGCGGCGATCTTGCCCGCAGGGTCGGTGTTCTGGACCTTCACGTCGGACAGCCCCATGCCATTCTTCTGCAGGAAGATCGGGAAGGTCTTGGTGAGCGCGTCGCCCGCCGTGCCCGCGATCGTCTTGCCCTTGAGATCGGCGGGCGACTTGATGTCCTGCGCCGCGAAGGACTGCACGGAGGCGGGCGTCGTCTGCAGGAAGACGCCGAGGCTCTTGACCTTCACTCCCTGGTCGACGCCGGCGAGCACCGCGGGCGTGTCCGCCCATCCGAAGTCGGTCTGCCCAGCGCCGGTGGCCTGCACGGTCTTCTGAGAGCCCTGGCCCGCCCTGATCTCCAGGTCGATGCCGTGCTTCTCGAAGATCTTCTGCTTCTCGCCGTAGTAGAACGGCGCGTGTTCGCCGTACGGATACCAGTTGAGCGTCAGCGTCACCTTGTCGAGCTCCTTGCCGGAGTCGCTGGTGCTCGTCTTGTCGTCGTCGCCGCAGGCCGTCGCGGTCACCGCGACGAGAGCCAGGGGGACGAGGCCGGTGAGCAGTCTGCGCGCGTGCATGGGACGGCCCTTCTCGCGTACGGGGGACATGGCTGGCTGGGGGGAGCTTGGACGTACGTCTCAGTACGTGGTGGTGGCGGCCACGTCCCTGCGGCTCGCGTGCCACGGGAGCAGCAGCTTCTCGGCGATCTCGACGAGCACGAAAAGGACCACACCGATCAGCGACATCACGAGCAGGCCGGCGAAGAGCATCGGGGTGTCGAGATTGCCGTTGGCCTGGAGGATCACATAGCCGAGGCCTTCGTTCGCACCGACGAACTCGCCGACGACGGCGCCGGTCACCGCGAGCGTGACGGCCACCTTCAGCCCCGAGAACAGATGCGGCAGCGACGCCGGGAAGCGGATCTTGAGGAAGGTCTGCCAGGGGCGTGCGCCCATGGTGGCGGAGAGCTGGAGCATCTCCGGATCGACGGCCTTGAGCCCGGTCACCATCGAGATGACGACGGGGAAGAAGGCGATGAGCACGGCGATCAGGATCTTGGGAGCGATGCCGAAGCCGAGCCAGACGACGAACAGCGGCGCGATCGCGATCTTCGGCACGACCTGGGCGAAGAGGAGGATGGGATAGAGCGTCTTCTCGACGGTCGTCGAGTAGACCATGAGGACGGCGGAGAGAATGCCGACGCCCACGGCGATGACGAAGCCGAGCAGGGTCTCGTAGGTGGTGACCCAGCTGTGCTGCCAGAGGTAGTCGGACTTGTCGAGCAGCACGTCGAGGGTCGCGCCGGGCGAGGGGACGAGATAGGCCTCGACCATCTCGGTGGCGGCGATCAGCCACCAGGCGCCGAAGCAGACGAACAGCAGGGCGAGCGGGCGCCAGCTCTTCTCGGCCGCTTCGACCGTACGTTGACGCAGAGTGGGGCGGCTGCGGTCGGCAACGCCCGCCGTCTTGGCGGGAGTTGCCGGCAGTGCGCTCTGGCTCACGGTGAACTCCCCTGGCATTCGGCGAACTTGGGAGGCATGGCGTTTACGGAGAGCTGATGCGGGTTCGGTGGGAGAAGTATTTACAGAAACCGGGAAACCGCTTCCAGAAAGCGCTTTCTGGCAAGGTGTCAGCCACGCTAATGACTGGCTGATCGCAGGGTCAAGGGGTGGGCTCGAAGTTTCGCGGCGCGAGACGAAGGGGGCGCGATGCGGAAATGGGAACGGAAGTTGGGGCGGGGGCGGCAGCAGGAACCGGGCGACAGCAAGAGCCGGGACTGGGCCGGAGGCGGGAGCACGGGCCGCACATCACCCTGCACGCGGCGCCCACACCGCCGGCGTCTCACCGGCAACCGCGTCACGGGCCCCGAACGGCACGACACGCTGCGGAGCGGAGCACTGCAGCGTCGTTCCGGCGGAGCCGGACCATGCAGGCCGCAACGGTGAGATGGGGAACGGGTGTTCCCGGCGACAGCGGATGTGGCCTGTTCGTACGATCGTCGCATGCAGCTTCGGTACGCCTTCAGGTTGTGCCCGGAGCCCGGTCAACGCACCGCGCTGGCCCAGGCGTTCGGGTGTGCCCGGGTCGTGTTCAACGATGCGGTGCGTGCCCGCGAACAGGCGCGCCTGGCCAAGGAGTCCTTCCCGACGGCGGCCGCCCTGTCCCAGCAGTTGATCACCCAGGCCAAGCGCACCCCGGAACGTTCCTGGCTGGGCGAGGTCTCTGCGGTTGTCCTGCAGCAGTCCCTGCGCGATGCCGAGTCCGCGTACAAGAACTTCTTCGCGTCCCTCAAGGGCGCACGCAAGGGGAAGGTGGGCGCGCCGCAGTTCAAGTCCCGCAAGGATGCGCGGCAGTCGATCCGGTTCACCGCAAACGCCCGCTGGAAGATCACGAGCAACGGGCGGTTGCTGCTGCCGAAGATCGGCGAGGTCAGGGTGAAGTGGTCCCGCAGCCTGCCGGTGATGCCGTCGAGTGTGACGGTGATCAAGGATGCGGCCGGACGGTACTTCGCCAGCTTCGTCATCGACACCGACCCCGCAACCGACCGGGAGCGCTGGGCCTAGCCGGAGCCGGACAGCGCCATCGGTATCGACCTCGGCCTCACTCTTCCCCAAGCTCTTAAAGAGCAGGGGAGACCCCATCCGCGGTCCTTTCGGACGGCACGAAGATCGACTCGCCGCGGTTTCTGCGCCGGGCGGAGAAGAAGCTGAAGAAGACCCAGCGGGAGCTGTCGCGCAAGCAGAAGGGGTCGAAGAACCGGGCCAAGGCCCGTCTCAAGGTCGCCCGCGCCCACGCGGCGGTGGCGGACGCGCGCAAGGAGTTCCTTCCCCAAGCTCTCGGCTTCGCTCGAGCAGGGGAGACCCCATCCCAGCTCTCCACGCAGTTGATCCGCGAGAACCAAGCGGTCGCGATGGAGGACTTGGCGGTGTCGGGACTGGCGCGCACGAGGCTGGCCAAGAGCGTGCACGATGCGGGCTGGTCCCAGTTCGTGGCCATGCTCGCCTACAAAGCCGAGCGGTACGGGCGCACCTTCGTGAAGGTGGACCGGTTCGAGCCGACCAGCCAGATCTGCTCCGCCTGCGGGCACCGGGACGGGCCCAAACCCCTGGACGTGCGGGAGTGGACGTGTCCCGCCTGCGGCATCCGGCACGACCGGGACCACAATGCCGCGAAGAATGTGAAAGCGGCCGCCGGACTGGCGGCATCGGCCTGCGGAGCGCCGGTAAGACCAGGACCCGTCCTGGCACAGCGCGAAGAAGCAGGAAGTCACGGAATCCCGCCCGAGACCTGCGCCGCGTAGCGACACAGCAACGAGCGGGACGGCCAGAATCCCCGGGCTTCAGCCCGAGGTACAAGTCAAATCCCCAACGCCCATGCACAGGCGCTCGCCAGCGCCTCCAGCAACACCGTCGGCGTCATCTGCCACGACGTGGGCGGACCCCTAGTTCGCGGCGATCGCGAGCGGCGTGATGGAAGCGGCGGCCGAGCGGGGGATCCTGGTCATGCTCGCCAGTACGTTCCGTGCCCGGCCCAGGAGATCGCGTACGTATCGATGCTGCTGGCGCAGCGGGCCCGCGCGATCCTGCTGATCGGCTCCGGCTTCCAGGACCCCGCGTGGGAACGGTCGTTGGAGTCCGAGCTCGCTCCCTACCCGCACCGCACGCGTCACTGATCGCCGATCAAGACGAGCCCGCGTCCCGCCGCATCATGCACAAAACCCGCCCGCACCGCCATCCCGTCACCCCCGCTCCCCCACCATCCGCCCTGGCAGCGTCGTCTCCGGCCTTGTCGCAACTCGCAGATGTTCGGCCAGTGCCTTGGCCGCCAGCGACGCGGGGCCGTCCTTGACGCCCCAGGCCAGCAGGAGTTGGCGGCGGGCCCAGGGGTCCTGGAGTTCGCATACGTCGAGGGGCTGGCTGGGGTCAATGGCGCGGCGTGGCACGACCGCGAGGCCGACTCCGGCGGCCACCAGGGCGGCGACGACATTCAAGTGGGCGACGCTGGTGCGGTGGCGTGCGACCGGTGCGTGCGCGGGGAGGTGTTTCTCGATCCAGCGCCCCAGCGAGGAATCGGCGTCGAGCCCGACGAGCGGGTGCTCGGCGGCCTCGCGGTACGTCAGCGCGGTGCGCCCGGCGAGCACCCCGCCCGCCTGGCCGATCACGACGAGGGAGTCGTCGCCGAGCGGTTCCGTCTCCAGGCTGCAGTCGCGTGCCTCGTCGTCGACGACGACCCCCAGGTCCGCCTCGCCGTCGGCGAGTTTCCGCACCGTCTGCGGCGTACGGCTTTCGGACACGGTGACATCGACGTCGGGGTGCGCCCGCAGGAACGAGACCAGGGCGCGCGGCACGAGCCGGTGCATCGCGGAGCCGCCGCTCAGCAGGGTCAGCGGAGCGGCCGGGGACCGGGTGTAGCCCGCCACGGCGCTCTCGAGCCGCACGGTCTGCGCGATGACCTCGCGCGCGTGCCGGGCCAGCGTCGTCCCCGCCGGCGTGGGGCGCACGCCACGGCGGCCGCGGATCAGCAGCTCCACTCCCGCCTGGTGCTCCAGCGAGCGCACCCGGGCGCTGGCCGACGGCAGGCTCAGATGCATCCGGCGGGCGCCCGCCGTGATCGAGCCCTCCGCCACGATGTCGAGGAAGAGCCGCAGATCGTCGAGGTCATAACGCACCCGGCCGAGCCTACGGCCCAGCCTTAGGCTGGGTACACCGATTACGCATTGTGGTCCTGGCGGTCACGGGGTGATGCTCGCCCGGTGTCCGAGATCCTGTTCGTCCTGCTGGCCGGTGTCGCCGCCGGGGCACTGAACTCCGTCGGCGGCGGAGGCACGTTCGTGGCGCTGCCCGCTCTCGTCGCGGTCGGCCTGTCCCCCGTGACGGCGAACGCGTCGGCGACCATCGCCCTGGTGCCGGGCGCCGTGGCCGGCGGCTGGGTCTACCGACGTGAACTCGCCCCGGTCGGTACGGCGTCCATGCGGGCGCTGACAGGGGTGAGCGTGGTCGGGGGCGCGCTCGGCGCCGGTCTGCTGCTGGCCCTGCCCGCGGCGTCGTTCGACGCGGCTGTGCCCTGGCTGCTCGCCTTCGCGACCCTGGTCCTGGCCTTCGGACGCCACGTGTCCCGTACGTTGACCACGGCCCTCGGCCGCCCGGTCGGCATGAGCTCCCGAGCCATCCTGATCGGGCAGTTCCTCCTGGCTCTGTACGGCGGATACTTCGGCGGTGCCGTAGGCATCCTGATGCTGGCCCTGTGGAGCATCGGCCTGGGCATCGACACTGCGGCCGGCAATCCGATGCGGGTCACCCAGATCGCGGCCATGTATCTCAGCGCGACCGTGCTGTTCGTGCTCGCCTCGGACGCGCTGCGGGCCCCGCTCGTCATCGCCGGCATGCTGACGGGCTCGCTGATCGGCGGCGTCACCGGCGCGCACTTCGCACGCCGGCTCTCCGCCCGACTGCTGCGGGGCGTCATTCTGACCACGGCCGCGACCATGACCGTCCTTTATTTCCTGCGCAGTTGAGGCCGATCGACATGACCGAAGGCAACCCCGGCGGCAACGCCGAGAACATGATGGACGGCGCCTCCGCGTACACGGACGCGGCCCGCGCACGTCTGGCGACCGCCTTCGAGGCGTGCGATCTTGCCGACCTCGCGCGCGCAGCCGTCCCGATCGGCGAGCACGAGCTGCGGCCCGACGGCGGCGTCCGCTCCCCCGGTTCCGTGCTGGCCGACGCCGCCCAAGTGCTCGCGGCCGCACGCCGGTTCCTGGAAGCCGCCGCCGTCTTCGAGCGGCTCGGCGGCGCGAGCTGGCAGCTCATCGGCGACGTCCTGGGCGTGGAGGCCCGGGCCGCACGCGTTCGCTTCGCGATGGCCGAGGCCCAGGTCCGCGAGGAGCTGCGCCACCCCGAGGGAGCTGGCCCGGCCGCTGCCCGCGCCGAGGCGAGCTGGTGGCGGGCGTACGCCACCGGGTCGCCGCTGGAGGCGGCACGCGACCTCGACGACTGGGTACTGCGCCACGCGGACGCGGACGGTAACGGGGACAGCAGCCTCACCACCACACCGGTGTCCGGCGGCCTGGTCCGGACGGAGCCCCAGCAGCCCACCCAACACCACCCCTGACCCCCACGGTCAGATCCGCACCGTCGGCGCCCGCCCCACATGCCCCCACCACCCACACCCCCGCGCGTGCACCCAACCACCCACGCCCCCGCGCGTGGCCTGATCTGTCGCCCCGCGTCGCGGCCCGCCTCCCCGGCGGGCCGCGTTCGTGTTCACTTGCCGGGCAAGGGTTGCGTCATGGAAAGGGTGGATCTTGAGCTCGTCTCGACCGTCCGGTCTCACGCGTCGTGCTCTGTTGGGGGCGGGGATGGTTCTGCCGCTGGCGGGCTGCGCGCCGGACGAGCGGCCCGCCGCGACACGGTCGTCCGCGGCGTCCGCGAAACCGTCCCGTGAGCACCCCGCCATGGCCCGGGCCGCCTCGCGCTTCGCCGCGCTCGAGCGCGAGCACGACGCGCGTCTGGGGGTGTACGCACTGGCCACAAGGACCGGCGCCGTGCTCACCCACCGCGCGGACGACCGTTTCGCGTTCTGTTCCACCTTCAAGGCGCTCGCCGCGGCGGCCGTCCTGGACCGGAACCCGTTGACTCACCTGGACAAGGTCGTGACCTACAGCGAGGCCGATGTCGATTCGATCTCGCCGGTCACCGAGGGCCATGTCGCGACCGGCATGACCATCCGGCAGCTCTGTGATGCCGCCGTCCGATACAGCGACGGCACGGCCGGGAATCTGCTGATGCGCGACCTCGGCGGGACCCGGCGGCTGACGGCGTATCTGCGGGGGCTCGGCGACGCGGTGAGCCGGATGGATCAGTTCGAGCCCGAGCTGAACGACAACCGCCCCGGCGATCCACGCGACACCACCACGCCCCGTGCCATCGCCCGCGACTACCAGGAGCTGGTCATCGGCAAGGCGCTGCCCGCGCGGAAGCGCGCCCTACTGAAGGACTGGCTCGAGCGCAGCACCACCGGCGAGAAGCGCATCCGCGCCGGTCTTCCCCGGGGCTGGACGCTGGCCCACAAGACCGGCACCGGCAACTACGGGCGCGCCAACGACATCGCCGTGGTGTGGCCGCCGAGTACCGCGCCGATCGTTCTCGCGATCATGTCGGACCGCTCCGGGTACGACGCCGAACCGAGGGAAGCCCTGATCGCGGAGGCTGCGGCGTACGTGGCATCGGCTCTCGCCTGAAGGCCGCGGCCACCGCTACGGCTGAAGGCCGAGACCACCGCTACTGCGCCGCCTCCCCCAAGGCGTCGAGCACCGGACGGATCAGCGGATGCTCCTCCGCGCCGCACCGCACCGCCGCGAACACCCGGCGCGTGGGGGCGACGCCGTCCACCGGGCGGATCACGACCCCCGACACGTCCATGCCCTTCAGCGCGGACCGCGGGACGAGGGCGACCCCCACGCCCGCCGAAGCCAGCGCGACCACCGCGCGGAAGTCGTCCGACCAGTGCTCAAGGAGCGGCTGGAACCCGGCCGCCTCGCAGGCGAGGATCACCACGTCGTGGCAGGGGTTTCCCGCGAAGGGCCCGATCCACGCGTCCTTGGCGAGCTCCGCGAGCGGCACGCGCTCGGCCGCCGCGAGCCGGTGCGTCACCGGGAGCACCGCGTCGAAGGGCTCCGCGTAGAGCGGGACGCGCGTCAGCCGGGGGTCGTCCGCGCCCGGCGCGCCGCGGTACTCCACCGCCACCGCGACATCCACCTGCCGGTCGAGCACCATCGGCAGGCTCGCGTCGCCCTCCGCGTCCTGGACCCGCACCCTTATCCCGGGTGCCGACGAGGCAAGCCTGGCCAGGGCTGGACCGACGACCAGGGCGATGCCCGTGGCGAACGACGCGACGGTCACCGTGCCCGCCGCGCCCGAGCTGTACGCGGCCAGTTCCGCCTCGGCCCGCTCGAGCTGGGCGAGGACCGCGTTCGTGTGGGAGAGGAGGATCTCCCCGGCCGGCGTGAGCCGTACGCCCTTCGCGCCGCGCTCCACCAGGCGGTGGCCGGTCTCCTGCTCCAGGGCGGTCAGCTGCTGGGAGACGGCGGAGGGCGTGAGATAGAGCGCGGCGGCAGCCGCCGTCACGGTGCGGTGGTCGGCCACCGCACGGAGGATGTGCAGCCGCCGCGCTTCGATCATGTGGTCAATTCTCCCAAACCGGCGGCCGCTCCCCCGCCACGGGCCCCACCCGGAACCCGCGGCGCGGAGAGAACCTGCGGCACGGAGAGAACCCGCGGCTCACGCCCCCGCGGCGTCCAGCTCCGCGCGGGCGGCGACGAACGCGTCCACCGCACGGTTCACGTCCTCCGTGGAGTGCGCCGCGGACAGCTGGACCCGGATGCGGGCGGCGCCCTGCGGCACCACCGGGTACGAGAAGCCGATCACGTACACGCCCCGCTCCAGGAGCAGCTCGGCCATCCGTCCGGCCACCGCCGCGTCACCGATCATGACCGGCGCGATCGCGTGGTCGCCCGGCAGGATGTCGAAACCCTCCTCGGTCATCCGCGAGCGGAACAGCGCGGTGTTCGCGGCGAGGTGCTCCCGCAGGTCGCCCGCCGACTCCAGGAGGTCGAGGACCTTCAGGGATGCCGCGGCGATCACCGGGGCGAGCGTGTTCGAGAAGAGGTATGGGCGCGAGCGCTGGCGAAGGAGCGCGACGATCTCGGCGCGGGCCGCGACATAGCCGCCCGAAGCACCGCCGAGCGCCTTGCCCAACGTACCGGTGATGATGTCGACGCGGTCCCTGACGCCGTGCAGCTCGGGGGTGCCGCGGCCGCCGGGGCCGACGAAGCCGACGGCGTGCGAGTCGTCGACCATGACCATCGCGTCGTAGCGCTCGGCGAGGTCGCAGATCTCCTGGAGCGGGGCGACGTAGCCGTCCATGGAGAAGACGCCGTCGGTGACGATCAGCTTGCGGCGCGCACCGCCCTCGGATGCCTCCTTCAACTGCTGCTCCAGGTCCGCCATGTCACGGTTGGCGTACCGGAAGCGGCGGGCCTTCGACAGGCGGATGCCGTCGATGATCGAGGCGTGGTTGAGGGCGTCGGAGATGACCGCGTCCTCCGCGCCGAGCAGCGTCTCGAAGACACCGCCGTTGGCGTCGAAGCAGGACGAGTAGAGGATCGTGTCCTCCTGGCCGAGGAACGCGGACAGGCGCCCCTCCAGCTCCTTGTGCACCTCCTGCGTACCGCAGATGAAGCGCACGGACGCCATGCCGTAGCCCCAGCGGTCCAGGGCCGCGTGCGCGGCGGCGACGACCTCGGGGTGGTCGGCGAGGCCGAGGTAGTTGTTCGCGCAGAAGTTCAGTACGCCGCCGGGGCGGCCTCCCGCGGTGACGGCGACCGTGGCGGACTGCGGAGTGCCGATGACGCGCTCGGGCTTGTGCAGGCCCGCGGCGACGATCTCGTCGAGGGTGGCCTGGAGATCGTCGCGTACGGAGTCGAACATGGTGACTTCCTTTAAAGAAGAGGTCGGTCAGGAGGTCAGAAGGGGTCAGGTCAGGAGACGTTCAGGAGGTCCAGTCGAGGATGACCTTGCCGCCGCGGCCGCTCGCCGCGTCGTCGAAGGCCGCTTCGAAGTCACGGTGGCCGTAGCGGCCGGTGATCACGGGGGCCAGGTCGAGGCCGCCTTCGAGCAGCACGGACATGGCGTACCAGGTCTCGAACATCTCGCGGCCGTAGATGCCCTTGATCGTGATCATGGAGGTGACGATCCGGGACCAGTCCACGGCGAATTCGTCGGACGGCAGACCGAGCATGGCGATCTTGCCGCCGTGGGTCATGTTGGCGATCATGTCGCGCGTCGCGACGGGGTTGCCGGACATCTCCAGGCCGACGTCGAAGCCCTCGCGCAGGCCGAGCTCGCGCTGGCCGTCGGCGATGGAGGCCTCGGCCACATTGAGTGCCAGGCTCGCGCCGACCTTGCGGGCCAGGTCGAGGCGCTCCTCGCTCACGTCGGTGACGACGACGTTGCGGGCCCCCGCGTGCCGGGCCACGGCGGCGGCCATCAGGCCGATCGGGCCCGCTCCGGTGATCAGGACGTCCTCGCCGACCAGCGGGAAGGACAGGGCGGTGTGCACCGCGTTGCCGAACGGGTCGAAGATCGCGGCCACGTCGAGGTCCACCGGGACGCGGTGCACCCACACATTGCCGGCGGGCAGCGCGACGTACTCCGCGAACGCCCCGTCCCTGCCGACGCCGAGCCCGACCGTCGCACGGCACAGATGGCGGCGCCCCGCCTGGCAGTTGCGGCACTTGCCGCACACCAGGTGGCCCTCGCCGCTGACCCGGTCGCCGATCTTGATGTCGGTGACGTCACGGCCGGTCTCCACTACCTCGCCGACGAACTCGTGCCCGACGACCAGCGGCGCGGCGATGGCCTGCTGGGCCCAGCCGTCCCAGGCCCGGATGTGCAGGTCCGTGCCGCAGATCCCGGTGCGGAGCACCTTGATCAGGACGTCGCCGTGGCCGATGACCGGCTCCGGCACGTCCATCAGCCGGAGTCCCGGTTCCGCCTTCTCCTTGACCAGCGCCTTCAACGCCACGGCTCCCGTCGTACGTCGCTTCTTCCCCCGACGACACAGGAATCTTCCCTACGGCGGCGCCCCGGTCCATCGAGGATTTCTTAAGCGCCGCCGCAGCTTTCCTTCAGGCCCGGGCCGTTACCTCTCCTGGCCTCGCTCGTAGTACGCGATCAGCTCGGGGTCCAGCGCAGGCACCTCCCTCGGCGTACCCCCGTCCCGCAGCGACTGCGTGGCGCGCACGCCCGCCGCGACCGCCATCCGGGCGGCCACCGGTGAGGTGTCGGTGCGGCCGCCCTCGCGTACGAAGCGGACGAACTCGTCGATGAGCAGCGGGTCGGAGCCGCCGTGCCCGCCCTCGTCCTGGGCGTCGGGCACCGGGTACTCGGCGTCTGCTTCGGGGCGGTAGGACGAGCGCCGCTGGTTCCAGACCTTCACCACTCCCCCGGGGCCGTCGCCGAAGTTCTCCAGGCGGCCCGCGTCCCCGATGACGGTGTAGTTGCGCCAGTAGTCGGGGGTGAAGTGGCACTGCTGGTAGGACGCCAACACCCCGTTGTCGAGGCGCATGTTGACCAGCGAGACGTCCTCGACGTCGATGACGGGGTTGAGGTCGCGCTGGGTGTGCGGCGGCCAGTGGCCGTCCTTGGTGTACCAGTCGTCGGACTTCGGCTCGCCCGGCTCGCGGCGGTGCGGGTTGTCGCCGTAGACCATGAGGTCGCCGAGCGCCTGCACGTGGCGCGTGTAGCCGCTCGCGAGCCAGTGCAGGACGTCGATGTCGTGGGCGGCCTTCTGGAGCAACAGGCCGGTGGTGTGCTGCCGTTCGGCGTGCCAGTCCTTGAAGTACCAGTCGCCTCCGTAGGCGACGAAGTGACGTACCCAGACCGTCTTGACCTCGCCGATGTCGCCGCGCTCGATGATGTCGCGCATCAGCCTGACGACGGGCATGTGGCGCATGTTGTGGCCTACGTAGAGGCGCGTTCCGGTCTCGTAGGCGGTCCGCAGGATCTCGTCGCAGGCCTCGATGCCGATTTCGAGGGGCTTCTCCACGAAGACGGGCTTCTTCTCGCGCAGCGCCTCGCAGGCGAGCTGTGCGTGGGTGTGGTCGGGGGTGAGGATCACGACGGCGTCGACGTCGGGGTCCTCGACGACCTTGCGGTGGTCGGTCGATATGAGGGCGCCGGGGAAGGCCACGGCCGCCTCCGTCCGCGCGGTCACGTCGTGGTCGGCCAGCGCGGTGACGCGGGAGCCCGCGCCGGGCCGGTGCGCGGTGCGGGCGAGCGAACCGCGCAAGCCGTAGCCGAGGACGCCTAGACGGAGGTCGGTCATGGTGTGCCTTTCCGTACAAATACCTGTGCGGGTGCGGGTGTTGGCTATGTACGTGCAGGATGCACGAGTACGTGGGCGAGTGCCAGGCGTCCCGTGCCGGTGAGCTTGATCCTTATGTATCTGGCTTCCGCGTCCGTGTCGAGGAGTGTGGGCCGCAATGATCGTCCGGTGACGTGCAGCGTCGTGGCGTCGGCGAAGTCGGCGGTCCTCGCGATCTTGACGTCGAAGTCGGCGGTGGTCATGGAGGTGTTGTTCCAGACCTCGACCTGTCCCACCCGCCGCGCCTCGCCCAGGTCGACCTGCCACCAGGCGCCCGGTTCGGACAGCGTGCGGGTGTCGGTCGAGGTGTCACCGTCGGTCGCGTACGCCGCATCGGCGGCGCCGTCCGTGCAGGACTGGGACGCCGTGCCTGCCCGTGCGAGATCCGGGCGGAGCTGTTCGGCCCGCGCCCCGTGCGCACCCGCGCGGGCCGCGACGGTGAGCGCATCCGCGGGCAGCCGGTCGAGCTCGATGTGCGGCGACCCGCAGCGCGAGCTGGCCCCAGGTGGTGTCCGAGCAGTTCCTGGCCTCCGTCGGCGCCCCGCACAGCCGGTCGGACACCGGCGGCGGCCTGGACCGCATCGAGGACTGGTACCGGGGCAACGGCTGGTACAGCGACGGCGACGGGCGCAACTTCGACTACTACATCGGCTGGGCGATGCACCTGTATCCGCTCCTCTGGGCGCGAATGGCGGGCGCGGAGGACGGTGGCAGGGGCAAGGTCTACCGCGAGCGGCTGACCCAATTCCTCGCCGCGTACCCGCACTTCTTCGGCGCCGACGGCGCCCCCGTCCACCAGGGCCGCTCCCCCACCTACCGCTTCGCGGCGACCACCCCCGTCTGGATGGGCGCCCTCGCGGACTGCACCCCCCTCTCCCCCGGCCTCACCCGGCGGCTCGCCTCCGGCACCGCACGGCACTTCGTGGAGCGCGGCGTCCCGGACGAGCGCGGGCTGCTCCCGCTCGGCTGGTATGGCACGTTCCTGCCCTCGACGCAGGCCTACTCGGGTCCGGCGTCGCCGTACTGGGCCAGCAAGGGCTTCCTCGGCCTGCTGCTTCCCGCCGACCACCCGGTGTGGACGGAGCGCGAACTGCCACTCCCCGTCGAGGAGTCCGACCAGTACACGGCCCTCCCCGAGCCGGGCTGGCTGCTGCACGGCACCCGGCACGACGGCATCGTCCGCCTGGTCAACCACGGCAGCGACCACAACCCGCTCGAAGGCCCCGCGGCCGACGACCCGCACTACGCCAAGTTCGGCTACTCCACGGCGACCGCCCCCGAGACGGCACCGCGCGCATGGGACCGAACGGTGGACGGCCACCTCGCGCTGCTCGCCCCGGACGGCACCCCCTCCGCCGCCGCCGGATCCACCCGCTGAGCTGCGCGGGACGCACCGCCTCCTCCCGCCACGACGCACAACTGCCCGGCTTCGACGGCGAGTTCTCCATCGAGACGACCAGCGTGCTGCACGGCCCGTGGGAGATCCGCGTCCACCGGGTCCAGGCCCCGGCGCCCGCGAGGTGGCGGCGAACGCCTTCGGTCCGCACTCGGCGACTCCGTATCTGACCCGCGCCGGCCATGCGGGCGGCGCGAGCGTCCACGTCACACTCGTCGCACTCTCCCAGGACACCGTCCTGCCCTCGGCGTTGCGGGAGTCCGTCTCCTGTGCGGTGGACGGCGACTCCGTCCGCGTCCGCTTCCCCGACGGGGAGGTGCTTGAGGTGTGAGCGTCAGATCCCGCCGTCCTCCCGCCGGTGGATCTGCTCGATCAGCTCCGCCGCCATCGACTTGATGGTCTCCAGGCCCGACCTGCCCCAGGGGCGCGGCTCGACGTCCACGACGCAGACCGTGCCGAGCGCCACGCCGGTGCGGTCGATGAGCGGTGCCCCCAGATAGGAGCGGATCCCGATCTCGTCGACCACGGGATTGCCCGCGAACCGCGGGTAGTCGCAGACGTCCTCAAGGACAAGTGCCTTGCGGCGTACGACCACATGCGGGCAGTAGCCGTGGTCGCGGGCCATGTAGCGGCACGCCGCGCCCTCCGCGGCCGCCGCCGAGGTGAGTTCGCTGCCGGAGCCGACGCTGTCCGGGGTGTGCAGGCCGGCGAAGAACTGCCGGTTCTCGTCGATGAAGTTGACCATGGAGTACGGCGCTGCCGTGACCTCGGCGAGCCGGTCGGCGAAGGCGTCGAACGCGCGGTCGGGATGCAGCCCGATGCCCAGCCTGCGCAGCCGCCGCACCCGGGTCGGCGCCTCCTTGTCGACGGGAGTGAGCAGCAGATGCGCGGTCGGGTCGTACATCAGGTGTGGGCTCCGTAGCTCGGTGCGGCCGGGGCGTGGGCGAGCAGGTGTTTGACGAGCGTGAGGAGCGTGGCGATGCCGGAGCTGGAGATCCGTGCGTCGCAGCGCACTACGGGCACCTGGGGGTCGAGGTCGATGGCGGACCGTACTTCTTCGGGTTCATAGCGGTGGGCGCCGTCGAACTCGTTGATGGCGACGATGAATCCGATGCCGCGCTGTTCGAAGAAGTCCACGGCCGCGAAGCAGTCCTCAAGGCGGCGGGTGTCGGCGAGCACCACCGCGCCGAGCGCGCCTTCGGAGAGCTCGTCCCACATGAACCAGAAGCGTTCCTGGCCGGGCGTGCCGAAGAGATAGAGCACATGGTCGGGGTCGAGGGTGATGCGGCCGAAGTCCATGGCCACGGTGGTCGTGGTCTTGTTCTCGACGCCCGACAGATCGTCGGTGCCCTCGCTGACGGTCGTGAGGAGCTCCTCCGTGCTCAGCGGCGCGATCTCGCTCACCGCGCCCACGAAGGTCGTCTTGCCGACCCCGAAACCTCCCGCTACCAGGATCTTCAGCGCGGTGGGGAAGGGGTCAGAGCTGTCGTCGTAATCCATCGAGCACTGCCTCCAACAGGGACCGGTCAGTTGGGTTGTGGTAGAAGTCCGGGGCTCTCAGGGTGAGCGCCCCGCAGTCGACGAGATCGGAGAGCAGCACCTTCGTCACGACGGCGGGCAGTTTCAGCTGCGCCGCGATCTCCGCGACCGATGTGGGTGCCGCGCAGAGCCCGAGCGCCTCCGTGTGCTCGGGCCCCAGATAGCCGAGCGGCGGACCGCCGGTGGCCAACACCTGGGTCAGCAGGTCGAGTTGGGCGGTCGGCCGGGTCCGCCCGCCGCTGACCGTGTAGGGGCGGATGAGTCGTCCTGCCGCGTCGTCGAGCCATGGCCCGTCGTGCGGGGCCGCCACGCTCAATGCCTCATCGGGGCGGGTTCGCCGGCCGGCTGCCGGGGTGCGGTCATCAGGTACGGCCGTACGCTCTTGACCAGCATCGTCATCTCGTAGCCGAGCACCGCCGCGTCCGCATCGCGCCCGGCGAGGACCGCGAGACAGGTGCCCGATCCCGCCGTCGAGACGAACAGCAGGGTGGAGTCGAGCTCCACGACCACTTGGCGTACATCACCGCCGTCGCCGAACCGGACGCCCGCGCTGCGCCCCAGCGAGTAGAGCCCGGAGGCGAGGGCCGCCATGTGGTCGGCGCTGTCCGGGTCGAGGCCGTGGACCGACTTCACGAGCCCGTCGGAGGAGAGCAGGACCGCGCTGTGGGTGTGCGGCACCCGCTGCACGAGGCCGCTCATCAGCCAGTCGAGGTCGGATACCTGGCCGGTCTGCACATCGCTCGCCATGGTGGATCGACTCCTAGAGGTACGCGGGTCTGCCGTGGCAGACGTGGTGCTTGCGGTGTGGTGCGGGTCAGCCACCCTGGCCGCCCCCGTCGCGGGGGATGCCGAGGTCCGGTCCGGGTGCCGGGTCGCGTGTCTCCTGTGCGGCGGCGAGGCCGATGCCGCGCTGGAAGGCGGCCATCAGGCCCGGGTCGTGGCCGACGTGGTAGTCGGGGTCCTGGCGCGGCGACGGCGGCGTGTCGCGCAGTTGCGGCGCGATGTGTTCCTGGGCGCGCCGCTTGGGGAGCCGGGGCCTGTCCATCCGGCCGTGCACGGCGCCGCCCAGGGGGACCGGCGGGGTCCCCGAATGCTCGGCCGCGGCCTGCCGGTCCTCGGGCCTGATGCCCGGCACGGCTTCGGCCGGCGTCGGCCGGTCCTCGCGTGCGTCGCGTACGGGCAGCGGGACCTGCCCGTTCCCGTTCGCCCCAGGCACGCCGGGCGTTTCGTCCCGCAGCGGCGGGCGCGGCACGACAACCGGTTCGGGGCGCGGTCCCGGCGGGGGCGCCTGTGCTGTCCGCGGTGCGTGGCCGGTGCCGGGCTGCGAGGCCTGCTGGGTGCGCGGGGCGGCGACGGGCTCGTTCTGCGGTTCGGCGCCTAGCAGCCCCTGCGGCAGGATGACCACGGCCTGCACGCCGCCGTAGATGTTGGTCTGGAGGCGGACGCCGACGCCATGCCTGCGGGCGAGCGCGGAGACCACGTAGAGCCCAATTCGCCCGTCTTGCAGGAGGCTCGCGACATTGACCTGGTCGGGGTCGGCGAGCAGGTGGTTCATCTTGTTCTGCTCGGTCACGGGCATGCCGAGGCCGCGGTCCTCGACCTCGATGGCGAGCCCGGCCGTCACCAGGTTGGCACGCAGCAGGACTTGGGTGTGCGGTGCGGAGAACACCGTTGCGTTCTCGACGAGTTCGGCCAGGAGATGAATGACGTCGGCGACGGCGTGGCCGCGCAACGTCCCGTCGATCGGCGGCACGAGCTTCACCCGCGAGTACTGCTCGACCTCGGCGATGGCCGAGCGCAGCACCTCCATCATGGTGACCGGCTTGCTCCACTGACGCCGGGAGATGGCACCGCCGAGCACGGCGAGGTTCTCGGCGTGGCGGCGGATGCGGGTGGCGAGATGGTCGACGTGGAAGAGGCCCTTGAGCAGCTCCGGGTCCTCGACGTCGTTCTCCAGCTCGTCGAGCAGCGAGATCTCCCGGTGTACGAGGGACTGCAGCCGCCGGGCCAGATTGACGAAGACCTCGACCTTCTGTTCGCTGCCCGCGTGGCTGGAGAGCTGCGAGGCCTGGACGACCGCGCTGACGGCGACCTCGTGGGCGCGGTTCAGCTCGTCGGCGAGCAGCCCGAACTCGTCGCCTTCCTGGGCGGACCGGGCCGGCACCGCCGTGCGGGCGGGCGGTCCGTCCCCACGCCGCAACTGCTCCACGACCCGCCGCAGTTCGGCCTGTCCGCGCGCGGTGCTGCGGCGCAGCGAGCCGACACGGTCGCGTACGGAGGCCGAGGCGCGGTCGGCGGCGACCGCCGCGATGACGACGCTCGCCAGGGTGATGGCGCCTGCGGCGGCGAGGATGACGAGCAGCGCGGGGGCGAGCGGGGTGGCGGTCTCCCGGACGACGAACAGCACGGCCGCGCCGGCGCAGAGCGCGACGGCGACGGGGGGCAGTACGGCGATGCGCAGCAGCTGCGGACGTATCCGTGCCTCGGGCAGCGGCGCGACGGGACGGCTGCCGGGTCTGCCGTGCCGGCCGCCTTCACGGCGGTCTGCGCGGGCGGCCGGTGCGCGAAGGTGAGACATCAACGTCCTCGGTCAGGGTGCGGGCTCCGACGGTCGCGCGACGGGTGTTTCGCGGCATCGCCGTGCCGGCCGGGAGGGGCCGTTGATGATCCCCTGCGTCGACCGACGGCAACTCACGGTAGTCGGCAACGCATCATGTGCGAGGGGCAGTTGACAAAGTACGACGACCAAGGTCCCGCTCTGGTATGACACCTCGCACGGCAGTCTGATTACATCTTCGGACGCCAGTTCCAGCCGGGGCGCGTGGCTCGGCGGAGGAGGTTCCCTTCGGGGGGACGGGGCGGTCCTGACACCGCGCGAACCGGCCGTGACGCCGCCACGCCGGGCTGACGGGCTGACGGGCTGACGGGCTGACGGGCTGACGGGCTGACGGGCTGACGGGCTGACGGGCTGACGGGCTGACGGGCTGACGGGCCATGATGCCGGGGCGACGGTCATGCCGCCGGGGCGATCGGCCAAACCCGTCTGCCAACGCACAGGCCTCCGGACCGACCGGCCATGGCTCCAGACCACCGCTCACGCCTCGGACCAACCAGCCAAGACCTCCGGCCAACGCACATCACTCCGGGCCAACCAGCCAAGACCACCGCCCAACGCACAGGCCTCCGGACCGACGGCCAAGGCTCCAGACCACCGCTCACGCCTCGGACCAACCAGCCAAGACCTCCGGCCAACGCACATCACTCCGGGCCGACCGGCCAAGACCCCAGCCGGCGCTCACGCCTCCGAGCCGACCGGCCCCGGCGTCAGGGCGCCCCCTCACGACATCGGGGCGACCGCGTCGCACGCAGCCGCCCCAACTCCCGTAGCGGGACACCCGCACCCCTCGCGGGCCCCCGCGGGACACCGCGAACCCCCGCGATGTCCCTCCCCCATGACCTACCTCAGCCGACCCTCGCCGCCTCCGGCTCCCCGGTGTCCTCGGCGTCCTCGGCGTGAGCGGCGCCCGGGGTGCCCTGCGTCGCGCGGGGCCACCCTGCGTCCGGCTCGACCGCGACCCCGCGCCACCACGGCTCCGACGGGACGGAGTCCGTCGCGGGCTCGAACGGCTGGCCGGGCACCGGCAGCGCGATCCGTGCCCCCGCGCGGGAGGCCGCATCGACCGTGCCCTCGCCCGGCTCCGACCACGGGTGCGGGGCGAGGTTGAAGGTGCCCCAGTGGATCGGCAGCATCACGCCCGACGGGCGGCCGCCCTGGAGGTCGAGGTGGGCGCGCATGCCCTCCTCGGGCGTCATGTGGATGTCGGGCCACCACTCCGAATAGGCCCCGATCTGGATCATCGTGGCGTCGAAGGGCCCTTGCTGCGCGCCGATGTCCTGGAAGCCGGGGAAGTAGCCGGTGTCCCCGCTGTGGTAGATGCGGTGCTCGGGGCCCGTGACGGCCCAGGACGCCCAGAGCGTGTGCTGCTGGTTGCGCAGGCCGCGGCCGCAGAAATGGCGCGCGGGCGTCGCCGTCAGGGTCAGGCCCGCCACCTTCGTGGAGTCGTGCCAGTCGAGCTCGCGCAGCCGGTCGGCGGGAACACCCCAGCGCTCCAGATGGGCGCCGACGCCGAGCGGGACCGCGAACACCGTGTCCGTGCCGGCCAGGGCCTTGATGGTGGGCATGTCGAGGTGGTCGTAGTGATCGTGCGAGATGACCACGGCGTCCACCGGGCCGAGCGCCGCGAGCGGCACCGGCACGGGATGCAGCCGCTTGGGCCCGACCCAGGAGAACGGCGAGCACCGCTCGCCCCACACCGGGTCGAAGAGCACGCGCCGCCCGTCGATCTCGGCGAGCACGCTGGAGTGCCCCATCCAGGTGAGTCGCAGCCCGCCGGCCGGGGGCTTGGCGAGGTCGGCGAGGGTCGTGGCATGCACGGGGACGGTGCCCGTGGGGCTGCGCCGCAGCCGCTCCTCCTTACGGAAGTAGACCTTCGCGAACTCCACAGCCGTCGAACCGGAGGGGCGGCTCTGCGCCCCGACGGGGTTCTGGAAGGAACCGTCGGCGAAGTTCGGCGATCTGTGGATCCGTGCGAGCCGCTCTCCGGCCGGATCCGCGCCGAAGGCGGCGGTCCTGAGCGAGCGGAGCCCAGAGCTCAGCGAACGGGACACAGCACCTCCTGGAAGGGGTAGATCAGGCATCCATTATGTGCACCGCCTCCGACAGCGGCCGTCCGGAGGGATCGTCATCGGCCACATCCCACACGGGATCGTCTTCAACCACCCCGCACGCGTGATGTACTCCTACTGACCCTTCATTCAGTAGGCAGTAGGAGTGCGCCATGCCCGCCCACGCGCCCGCCCCCTTGCTCTCCCTCACCTGGACCGACCACGTCACCGGCCGCCAGGGCTTCCTCGTCGTCGACCGTCTCGTCCGCGGCGTCTGCAGCGGCGGTCTGCGGATGCGCCCCGGCTGCACGCTCGACGAGGTCACCGGTCTTGCCCGCGGCATGACGATGAAGGAGGCCCTGCACTACGACCCGAGCGCCCGCTACGTCCCGCTCGGCGGCGCCAAGGGCGGCATCGACTGCGACCCCCGCTCCCCGGAGGCGTACGACGTCCTGGTGCGCTACCTCCGGGCGATGCGCCCCTACGTGGAGCACTGCTGGACCACGGGCGAGGATCTGGGCCTGACGCAGGGCCTGGTCGACAAGGCGGCTCAGGAGGCGGGGCTCGTCTCCTCGATCCAGGCCGTCCACCCGCTCCTGGAGGACGAGACCGAGGCACGCGCCCGTCTGGCGGACGCCTTCGCCGTGCAGGTGGACGGCCTCGGTCTGGACGAGCTCGCCGGGGGCTGCGGAGTCGCCGAAGCGGTCCTTGTGGCGCTCGACCGGGCGGGCCACGCGCGTGCGGGCGCGCGCGTTGCCGTGCAGGGCCTGGGCACGATGGGTGGCGCGACCGCGCGCTTCCTCGCACGCGCGGGGCTGCCGATCGTGGCCGTCGCCGACGTCAGGGGCACGATCGCCAACCCGGCGGGGCTCGACGTGGAGGCGCTGCTCGCCGCCCGCGACGCGCACGGCACCGTGGACCGCGCGGCGCTCCGCCCCGGGGACCGCGAACTGCCGGGCGAGGCCTGGCTGTCCACGGAGGCGGAGATCCTCGTCCCCGCCGCGGTGTCGTACGCGATCGACGAGGTGAACCAGCAGCGGATCACGGCCCGTTGGATCGCGGAGGCGGCCAACATGCCGGTCCTGCCGGAGGCGGAGCGGCTCCTGGCGGCGCGCGGCGTCACCGTGCTGCCGGACGTGGTCGTCAACTCCGGCACGAACGCCTGGTGGTGGTGGACGCTGTTCGGCGACATCGGCGCCGACCCGGACGAGGCGTTCGCGCACATCCGCCGCTCGATGCGGACCCTGGTCGAGTGGACGCTGGGCCGGGCGGAAGCGGACGGCACGACACCGCGCGCCGCCGCGCACGCGCTGGTCGCGGACCGCCTCCCGGAGATCGCGGACCGCTTCGGGTGGTACGCGGCCCCGTAGGCACCGAGCCGCCCCGCACGCAATCGGCCGCCCCGTGGCGGACTCCCCCGCCCCCCGTGGATAGGCTGCGCGACGTCGGGCGGAAGCGGACGGCACGACACCGCGCGCCGCCGCGCACGCGCTGGTCGCGGACCGCTTCGGCTGGTACGCGGCCCCGTAGGCACCAAGCCGCCCCGTAGCCAATCGGCCGCCCCGTGCCCGGCCTCCCCGCCCCCGTGGATAGGCTGCGCGACGTGGCAAGGGTGCGGTTGAGCGTGGCGGAACGGCGTGCGGAGCTCCTGGCCGCCACCGTCGAACAGATCGAGGTGCGCGGTGTGGCCGCCGTGCGCATCGCGGACGTGGCGGCCGCGCTGGGGGTGAGCAATGCCCTGGTGCTCTACCACTTCTCGACCAAGGAGAACCTGGTAGCAGCCGCCTTCGCGCACGCCGCAGAGGGCGACCTGGCCCATCTGCGCGCCCTCCTGGGCCGCCGCGGCACGGCGGAGCGCCGGCTGCGCGCGGCCGTCCGCTGGTACGCGCCCACCGGCCAGGCCAAGGGCTGGCGCCTGTGGATCGAGGGCTGGTCCGCCGCACTGCGCGAGCCCACCCTGCGCACGGTCACCCGCGATCTCGACCAGCAGTGGAAGGCAGCCATCACCGAGGTCATCGCCGAAGGCGTCGCCGCGGGCGAGTTCCGCTGCGCCGACCCCCAGGGCGCGGCCCTGCGCCTGACCGCCCTCCTCGACGGTCTCGCGGTCCAGCAGACGGCGTACGAGGGCACGGTCCCGCGCGGCAGGATGCGCGCCTGGGTCGACGAGGCCCTCGACCGCGAACTGGGTCTGGCCCACCGCGCGACAGTCTGAGCCACGCGGCACTCGGCCGCCTCAGGACGCCGACTCGATGTGCATCCTGACGGTGTACGGGTCCACGGCCCCCTTCGCCTCCACATGGTCCCCGGACGACTCGCCCCGCAGGCGCCGCCCGATCCAGGGCACCAGATATTCGCGCGCCCAGTGGATGTCGTCGCGCCGCACTTCAAGGGTGTTCCGGGGCGGCAGCGGCGGCCACGGCTGGTCGGGGTCCGCGGGCACGTCGAGGCCGAGCACCTGCCCCGCGCGCAGCGCCACGCGCGTGTGCCCCTCGGCGGAGAGGTGCAGCCGGTCGCCGTCCCAGGCGCGCCGGTCCTGGACGGTCTTGAGCGACCACAGGTCGAGCACGGGGCAGCCGTAGCGGTCGGCGATCGCGCGGACATGCATGTTGTACGTGGCGATCTTGCCGCGCAGATGCTTGAGCACGGCGACGCCGCGGGTGTCGAAGCCGGTGGTCACCATGACCGTGCCGACCGCCGATGTGAGGTCGGCGACCGCGCGCTCGAACCGCTCGGCCACCTCGTCCGGGTCGGTGCCGGGACGGATGATGTCGTTGCCGCCGGCGCAGAACGACAGCAGGTCGGGGGCGAACTCCCTGGCCTTCGGCACCTGGTCCGCCACGATCTGGTCGAGGAGTTTGCCGCGTACGGCGAGATTGGCGTACCGGAAGGTGTGTTCGGGCACCCGGTCGTCGAGGAGGACGGCTAGACGGTCGGCCCAGCCGACGAACGCCCCGTCGGGCCCCGGGTCCCCCACTCCCTCGGTGAAG
This sequence comes from Streptomyces sp. NPDC086554, assembly GCF_040686095.1. NCBI lineage: Bacteria > Bacillati > Actinomycetota > Actinomycetes > Kitasatosporales > Streptomycetaceae > Streptomyces > Streptomyces sp. NPDC086554. Next base: position 3,386 of record NZ_JBFBJK010000031.1, on the reverse strand, counting down.
CTGTCGCCGACCGCTGCGTAGGAGGTGAATGTGTCACGGATGAAGGATGTCGACTCTGCTGTCACGTCGTCACATCTTTCACCTCGACAAGTGACCTACGCCACCGTAGGGAGGGGTTGACGGGGGGTGAGATAAGCCACCGGTCAAGATTGTTCCAACCCGGAATACGCGGCGGCCCCCCGCACCGCTCACACCCTGCGGAAGCGGAACACCGCCGCGTCCAGGTCACCGCGCAGCCCCGTCCGCAGCCCGTGGTGCAGCAGCACGGCACCCCGGTGGACGACGCCCGTGCCCCGGCAGACGTAGGCCGCCGTGGGGTCGAGTCCCCGCAGCCGCACCCGGGGCGGCTGCTCCCCGTAGGTCTGCGCCCGCAGCCACGCGAGGACGACGGTCTCGTCCCCGTGGACGTACTGCACCGCGCTGAGCGCGTCCTCGGGCGGGCGCAGCCGGTAGAGGTCGCCGAGCTGCACCACGGGCCGGATCTCCTTGTACAGGCTCACCCATCCACCCGCCTCGGCCAGCTCGCCCTCGGTCCACTGCGTGAGGTCGCCGCCGATGCCGAGCACGCCCGCCATGGCGCTCACGAAACGGAAGCGCAGTGTGCTGACCCGGCCGTTGAGCTGGGTGTTCGGGCTGTCGGTGACCCAGGCGGCCATGACCCGCGCGGGGTGCAGCTGGCTGAAGCCGTGCTGGATGGTGAGCCGGTCGAGCGGGTCGGTGTTGTCGGAGGTCCACACCTGGTCGGTACGGGAGAGGATCCCGAGGTCGATCCGGCCGCCGCCGCCCGAGCAGGACTCGAAGGCCACGGCGGGATGCGCGGCCCGCAGCCGGTCGACCAGTGCGTACAGGGCGTGCACATGGTCGTGCCAGATCCGCTGCGGATAGCGCTCGCCCGGCCAGCCGGGATCGCTGAAGCAGCGGTTGAAGTCCCACTTCACATAGTCGATCGGGGCGCTGGAGAGCAGCGCGTCAAGACGCTCCCAGAGGTACTCCTGTACGTCATCGCGGGCGAGGTTGAGGACCAGCTGGTTGCGGAACTCGGTGCGGTCGCGGCCGGGTTGGTGCTGCACCCAGTCGGGATGGGCGCGGTAGAGGTCGCTGTCGGGGTTCACCATCTCCGGTTCGACCCAGATGCCGAAGCTCATGCCGAGGGCGTGCACCTCGTCGGCGAGCGGCTTCAGACCGCCCGGGAAGCGGTCCGGATTGGGGGACCAGTCGCCGAGCCCGGCACGGTCGCTGACCCGCTGCCCGAACCACGCGTCGTCCACCACGAACAGCTCCACGCCCATCGCCGCGGCCCGCTCGGCGAGCGCCCGCTGCTGCTCCTCGGCGATGTCGAAGCCGGTGGCCTCCCAGGAGTTGTAGAGCACGGGCCGCGTCACGCCGGCGTCCGGGATCACGTGCTCCCGCTGATAGGCGTGCCAGGCCCGGCTCGCACCGCCGAAGCCGCCCTCGCTCCACAGCCCCGCGAAGACGGGCGTCACGCACTCGTCGCCGGGCGCAAGGAGCAGCTGCCCGGAGTCGTCGTACCCGCTGCCGCCGGTGATCTGCACCGCCCCGTCCGGCAGTTGCGCCACCGCGATCCGCCACGACCCCGACCAGCCGAGCGCGCAGCTGTACACCTCGCCGCGCTCCTCGGTCGCGCCCTCGGCGTCCAGCGCCACCCAGGGCAGATGCTGATGCCCGGTGTGTCCGCGCCGGCTGCCGATGACCTTCTCGCCGTACGTGATCGGTGACCGCACCAGTTGCGACTCGGCGGCCCAGCGGCCGTGCAGCTGCGAGAGCCGCCAGTGCTCGCGCGTGGGCAGGGTCCAGGTGGCGGAGTCGGCGCGGAGCAGTTCAAGGTCCGGGGCGCTCGCGGGTCCCTGGTGGCGCAGGACCGCATGGCGCTCGATGATGTCGCCGCGCATCCGGTAGACCAGCGTCACGGCCAACTGGTGTGCGGAATCGTAGAATTGAAGCCGCAGCTCGTCCTGCCCGGTCTCGGCTCCGGAGGCTCCGGAGGCTCCGGAGGCTCCGGAGAACCGCCACTCGGTGCCGCGCACCCCGCCACCCCGCACGGAAAGCGCGGGACGCGTGAACCGCCGCCCGCCCTCGACGGGATACTCCTCCCGCCCGTCGAGCCCCGACTCGAAGGCCCACTCCGCAGGCAGCGGCTCCGCCGCGAGTGCCTCGGCGTCGGCCAGGGCGATGCGGGGACCCCAGTGCAGATGCAGCAGTTCGTCGTGGGCCGTGAGCCGCAGCGCATAGCTGCTCGTGGGCCCGGAAAGCAGCCAGGTACGACCGTTCTCGCCGACCTCGAACATCAGTCCCCCACAGATCCGACCCGATTCCGACAGCCACGCGCGTGTACGCACATCATCGGCGCGGCATCACCTGTGAGGCAACGCTCATGCACCGGCAGTGATTGCCTCAGGAACCCATGTCGTATCGTCGAAGTCGACCCCCACCGGCGAGCAGCGCCGGCGGCCGGACGGGAGGAGCCCCCGTGACGCAGCAAGTCCCGCCGACCGAGCTGTCGGAGCCCGAGCTGACCGGAGTCCGCAATTTCCGTGACGTGGGCGGACTTCCGACCGTGGACGGCCGCCGGGTCCGGCAGGGCCGGCTCTTCCGCAGCGGTCACCTCGCGCACGCCACGGAGGCCGACTCCGCCTTCCTCTCGTCGCTGGGCCTGCACACGATCTTCGACTTCCGCAACGCGGCCGACCAGCGGCTCGAAGGCCCTGACGTCGCGCTGCCCGGCGTACGCAACGTGAATCTGCCGCTGACCGACCCGGCCGACGGCGCCGAGTTCTGGCAGATGGTCCGCGACGGCGATCTGGACCAGCTGCGCGCCGCGCTCGACGACGGGCAGGCCGCGGGTCGCATGTCCGCCTCGTACCGCACGATCATCAAGGACCGCACCGCCGAGCACAGCCGCGTGCTGCACGACATCGCGGGCGAAAGCGTACCGGCGCTGATGCACTGCGCCGCCGGCAAGGACCGCGCGGGCCTCTCGATAGCCGTCACGCTGCTCGCCGTCGGCGTCGAGCGCGACGCCATCGAGGCGGACTACCTGGAGTCGAACGCCACCCACCGCCGCTACAAGGTGCACCGCAGCAACAGCTCCCCCGACGCGATGTCCCCCGAGGTCATGGCGCTGCTCAGCCCTCTCTTCGAGGCCCGCGCCGAGTATCTGGCGGCCGCCTTCGAGACCATCGAGCAGACCTGGGGCGACACGGAGACCTACCTCACCGACGGCCTCAAGGTGACCCCGGAGACCCGTGCACGGCTGCGCGAGCGCCTGCTGGACTAGGGCCTGTCCGATGGGTCCTGCCGGGGTCGCGACCCCTGGCACGCACATCTGCCGCGTTGTCGTCGGTTGCCAACGCTCCGCGTTGTCGCCC
>NZ_JBFBJK010000030.1:0-111208 GCF_040686095.1 Streptomyces sp. NPDC086554 | reverse complement strand
GGACCTACTTTGGGAAAGTAGTGTTCTGGCACAAGGGGGGCGCGCGCGATGGGCAAACGCAACTTTCCCAAAGTAGGTCCCCCACACCCCCTCGATCCTCTCGCCGGGGCCGGTCCGCAGACGCTTGACGAGACCGGGACCCATCTCCGGACCGGCCGCGCACCGCTTCCAGCGATGCGGCGCGCTGCTCCGAACCAGTCCGCACCCGGCCGCGAAGCCGGAGGAGCCGACGGGTGGTCCCCGTGAGCCCCGCTTCCAGGGCCGCCCGGTCATCTCGCTTCCCGCGGTGCAGGGCTGGGTGTCAAGGGTGAAGCGAAGCGCAATCGGCGAAGCCGACGCCCGAAGGGCGCCCTTGACTCCCGGACCGGAACCGCCATCCTCCGGGCAACCGGGCGGCCCCGGTGCCAATCAAGCACCGGGCCACCGAAGCCCCCGCCCCGGCGCCCCCACCTCGCCATGTGGACGCCATTTGCGTACAGCAGTAAAAGGGCTCCACAATCCTGACGTGGTCTACTAGCTTGGACGGGGTAGTTCAGGAAAGTGGACTTGCCGGAGCTGGGCAGGACGGAAGGGTTGGCTGTGGATGCGTCGCGCGGTGGGCAGGAGGCAGCGGTCGGTGGGCGGTGGGGTGCCCTCGGGCCCGTCGGGCTCGTGCTGGCGGGCGGGGTCTCCGTCCAGTTCGGCGGCGCCATCGCCGTAAGCGTGATGCCCAAGGCGGGAGCCCTCGGCATCGTGACCCTGCGGCTCGCCTTCGCCGCCCTGGTGCTGCTCATCGTCTGCCGGCCCCGGCTGCGCGGGCACTCGCGTGCCGACTGGGGGACCGTCATCGCCTTCGGTGTGGCCATGGCCGGGATGAATGGGCTCTTCTATCAGTCCGTCGCCAGGATTCCGATGGGGCCCGCTGTGACGCTGGAGGTGCTCGGGCCGCTGGCCCTGTCCGTCTTCGCCTCCCGGCGCCTGGTGAATCTGGTCTGGGCCGGGCTCGCCTTGTGCGGGGTCTTCCTGCTGGGCGGCGGCGGTGGCTTCAGCGGGCTTGATCCCGTTGGTGTTGCGTACGCCCTTGGGGCCGGTGCCATGTGGGCCACGTACATCATCTTCAGCGCGCGTACCGGGCGTCGCTTTCCGCAAGCCGACGGGCTTGCGCTTGCCATGGTCGTTGCCGCCGTCCTCTTTATGCCCCTCGGGCTCATCGAGTCCGGGGACAAGCTCATTCAGCCGGAAGTGCTCGGGCTCGGTGCCGCCGTTGCTGTCATGTCCTCCGTACTTCCCTACACGCTGGAACTGCTCGCCCTGCGGCGGCTTCCCGCTTCCACCTTCGCGATCATGATGAGTCTGGAGCCGGCCATCGCCGCCGTCGCCGGATTCCTCATCCTGAACCAGGCCCTCTCCGTGAACGAGGCCCTCGCGATCTCCCTGGTCATCGCCGCCAGCATGGGTGCCGTCCGCACTCAGGTCGGGCGCAGGTCGGCTCGTGGCGGAGGTGTCGTCGCGGGGGGTGCCCCGGAGGCGGAAGCCACCCCCGAGCCCGCCATGAGCGCCGTCGCCGAACCCCTCCCGGAGTCGTCCGGAAAGTAATGCAAGCACGCTTGCTTGTTTCTTCGGACGCTGCCATGCTCCGGTCACACCGCCGTGCCCCGAGGGGAGCGCTCCGTGTCCGAAGCTGTGCCCGTACTCGACGATCTGCGCAGTGAGAGTGAGGAACTCGACCAGCTGGTAGGGGAGTTGGGGGAGGAGCGTTGGGCGCTCGCCACGCCTGCCGCCGGCTGGACCGTCGCCCATCAGATCGCCCATCTCGCCTGGACCGACCAGGCCGCGCTCATCGCCGTCACCGATCCTGATGCCTTTGGGAAGCTCGTCGAGGAGGCCCTCGCCGCTCCCGGCTCGTTCGTCGACGACGGGGCGGAAGAAGGCGCCGGGCTGCCACCCGCCGAGCTGCTCGCGCGGTGGCGGGAGGGGCGTGAGGAGCTGCTTGCGGCCCTGCGCGCGGCCCCTCACGGCACCCGCTTTCCCTGGTATGGGCCGCCCATGTCCGCCACCTCCATGGCCACCGCGCGGCTGATGGAGACCTGGGCCCACGGGCAGGACGTCGCCGACGCGCTCGGCGTCCGGCGGACCCCCACCGACCGGCTGCGGCATGTGGCTCATATCGGAGTGCGGGCTCGTGACTTCTCCTTCGGCGTGCATGGGCTGATTGCGCCCGGTGAGGCCTTCCGGGTTGAACTCCTGCTTCCCTCCGGTGAGTTGTGGGTTCAAGGGCCCGAAGATGCCGAGCAGCGCGTCACCGGGCCCGCTCTCGACTTCTGTCTGCTCGTCACCCAGCGCGCCCATCGGGACGATCTCTCCGTACGCGCCGAAGGCGCCGACGCCGAGCGGTGGCTCGATGTCGCGCAGGCCTTCGCGGGGCCCGCAGGACCGGGACGCCCGGCGACGGGGGCCACCCCGTGAGCCGCGTCCTGCGCGTCGGGAACGCCTCCGGGTTCTACGGCGACCGCTTCGACGCCATGCGCGACATGCTCACCGGCGGCCAGCTCGACGTCCTCACCGGCGACTATCTCGCCGAGCTGACCATGCTGATCCTCGGGCGCGACCGGCTCAAGGACCCGTCGCGGGGGTACGCGAAGACCTTCCTGCGGCAGCTGGAGGAGTGCCTGGGGCTCGCCAAGGAGCGTGGCGTCAAGGTCGTTGCCAATGCCGGTGGGCTCAATCCGGCCGGACTCGCCGACGCCGTGAGGGAGTTGGCCGGTCGGCTCGGGGTCGACACGAGCGTCGCGTACGTCGAAGGCGACGATCTCGGCAGCCGCTTCCCCGACGCGCTCACCGCCAACGCCTACCTCGGCGGCGCCGGCATCGCCGAGTGTCTGAGGCGAGGGGCCGATGTCGTCGTCACCGGGCGCGTGACCGATGCCGCGCTCGTCACGGGGCCCGCCGCCGCGCACTTCGGATGGGCGCCGGACGACTACGACCGGCTCGCGGGAGCCGTCGTCGCCGGGCACATACTCGAATGCGGGACCCAGGCCACCGGCGGCAACTACGCCTTCTTCGGCGAGCGTCCTGAGCTGCTGCGCAGGCCCGGATTTCCCCTCGCCGAGATCCACGAGGACGGGTCGAGCGTCATCACCAAGCACGACGGCACCGGCGGCTTCGTCGACGTCGGCACGGTCACCGCGCAGCTCCTGTACGAGACGTCCGGCGCCCGGTACGCCGGGCCCGATGTCACCGCCCGGCTCGACACGGTCAGCCTCATGCAGGAGGGGCCGGACCGCGTCCGCGTCGGCGGTGTGCGCGGCGAGGCGCCGCCCCCGGCCCTCAAGGTCGGCCTGAACCGGCTCGGCGGCTTCCGCAACGAAGTCGTCTTCGTCCTGACCGGGCTCGGCATCGAGGAGAAGGCCGCCGTCGTGCGGGCGCAGATCGAGGACGCGCTCGGGGGCGCCAAGAAGGCGCCTGCGGACGTGCGTTGGGATCTTGTGCGTACCGACAGGGCCGACGCCCCCACCGAGGAGACCGCGAGCGCCCTGCTGCGGCTCGTCGTGCGCGACCCGCAGCAGGAGCCCGTCGGCCGCACCCTCAGCGGCGCCGCGATCGAACTGGCCCTCGGCAGCTACCCGGGTTTCCATGTGACGGCACCCCCGGGCAAGGGCGCCCCCTACGGAGTCTTCGAAGCCGCGTACGTCGAGCGGGGCGAGGTGGAGCACGTGGCGGTGCTCCCGGACGGGGAGCGGGTCTCCGTGCCGCAGGGCGCCGAGACCCGCGTACTGGAGGGGCTCGAGGCACCCGCCCTGCCCGAACCCCTGCCGCAAGGCCCCACCCGCCGCGCCCCCCTCGGCCTCCTCGCCGGTGCCCGCAGCGGCGACAAGGGCGCTGACGCGAACGTCGGCGTGTGGGTGCGCACCGACGAGGCGTGGCGGTGGCTCGCCCATGAACTGACCGAGGAGCGTTTTCGTGAACTCCTCCCGGAAACAGCCGACTTGACCGTCGTACGTCATGTCCTGCCGAATCTGCGCGCGCTGAACTTCGTCGTCACCGGCATCCTCGGCGAGGGAGTCGCCTCGCAGGCCCGCTTCGATCCGCAGGCCAAGGGCCTCGGCGAGTGGCTGCGCTCCCGCCACCTGGACATACCGGACGCACTCCTCGAATCCACGGAGGCAACGCTGTGACCGTCCTCGCGTCCGCGCTCGACCCCGCGAGCCCCGAGTACGCCCAACACCGCGAGGCCATGCTCGCCAAGCTCGACGAGCTCGGCAGTGAACAGGCCAAGGCCCTGGAGGGTGGTGGCGAGAAGTACGTCCAACGCCATCGCAGACGCGGCAAGTTGCTCGCCAGGGAGCGCATCGAGCTGCTCCTCGACCCCGATACGCCGTTCCTCGAACTGTCGCCGCTCGCCGCCTGGGGGAGCGACTGTCCCGTGGGCGCTTCGATGGTCACCGGCATCGGTGTCGTCGAGGGCGTGGAGTGTCTGATCACCGCCAATGACCCGACCGTGCGCGGTGGGGCGAGCAATCCGTGGACCTTGAAGAAGGCGTTCCGCGCGCACGAGATCGGGCACGCCAACCGGCTGCCGTCCATCCATCTCGTCGAGTCGGGGGGTGCCGATCTTCCGTCCCAGAAGGAGATCTTCATTCCGGGGGGTGCGCTGTTCAAGCACCTCACGCAGTCGTCCGCCGCCGGAATCCCCACTGTGGCCCTCGTGTTCGGCAACTCGACCGCGGGCGGCGCGTACGTACCCGGCATGAGCGATCACGTGATCATGGTCAAGGAGCGGGCGAAGGTCTTCCTGGGTGGGCCGCCGTTGGTGAAGATGGCCACCGGCGAGGAGAGCGACGACGAGTCGCTCGGCGGTGCCGAGATGCACGCCCGCACCTCCGGCCTCGCGGACTATCTCGCCGAGGACGAGCGGGACGCGCTGCGGCAGGCCCGGCGGGTCGTCAAGCGGCTCAACTGGCGTAAGGCGTACGCCGATCCGGTCACCGTCGCGGAGCCTCCCAAGTACGACGAGGACGAGCTGCTCGGCATCGTGCCCGGCGATCTGAAGGTGCCCTTCGATCCGCGCGAGGTCATCGCCCGGATTGTCGACGGCTCCGATTTCGACGAGTTCAAGCCGCTGTACGGGGCCAGTCTCACCACCGGGTGGGCCACCCTGCACGGCTATCCCATCGGCATCCTCGCCAACGCGCAGGGCGTTCTTTTCAGCGAGGAGTCCCAAAAGGCCGCCCAGTTCATCCAGTTGGCGAATCAGCGCGACATTCCGCTGCTCTTCCTGCACAACACCACCGGCTACATGGTCGGCAAGGAGTACGAGCAGGGCGGCATCATCAAGCACGGCGCCATGATGATCAACGCCGTGTCGAACTCGCGCGTCCCGCATCTCTCCGTCCTCATGGGGGCGAGTTACGGAGCCGGGCACTACGGCATGTGCGGGCGCGCCTACGACCCGCGCTTCCTCTTCGCCTGGCCCAGCGCCAAGTCCGCCGTCATGGGGCCGCAGCAGCTCGCGGGCGTCCTGTCGATCGTGGCCCGCGCCTCCGCCACCGCGAAGGGCCAGCCCTACGACGACGACGCGGACGCCGCGCTGCGCGCCATGGTGGAGCAGCAGATCGAGTCGGAGTCCCTGCCGATGTTCCTCTCGGGGCGGCTCTACGACGACGGGGTCATCGACCCCCGCGACACCCGCACGGTCCTCGGCCTGTGCCTGTCCGCGATCCACACCGCCCCCTACGAGGGTGCGCGTGGCGGCTTCGGCGTCTTCCGGATGTGAGGGACTCACCATGATTACTTCCCTGTTGGTGGCCAATCGCGGCGAGATCGCCTGCCGCGTCTTCCGCACCTGCCGCGACCTCGGCATCGCGACCGTGGCCGTGTACTCCGACGCCGACGCGGACGCCCTGCACGTCCGCGAGGCCGACTCCGCCGTACGCCTGCCGGGCTCGGCGCCCGCCGACACCTATCTGCGCAGCGAACTGATCGTGAAGGCCGCGCAGTTGGCGGGCGCCGACGCCGTCCACCCCGGCTACGGCTTCCTCTCCGAGAACGCTGACTTCGCGCGCGCCGTGCTGGATGCGGGGCTCGTGTGGATCGGTCCGCCCCCCGAGTCCATCGAGGCCATGGCGTCCAAGACGCGGGCCAAGGAGCTGATGGGGATCGCGTCGCTCGACTCGGTCACCGAGGCCGACCTTCCGGTGCTCGTGAAGGCGGCGGCGGGCGGCGGCGGCCGCGGCATGCGCGTCGTACGCGAACTTAAGGCGCTGGAAGGCGAGTTGGTGGCCGCTCGCGCGGAGGCCGCCAGTGCCTTCGGGGACGGTGAGGTCTTCGTCGAGCCGTACGTGGAGGGCGGGCGGCACGTCGAGGTGCAGATCATGGCCGACGCGTACGACACCGTGTGGGCGCTCGGCACCCGGGACTGCACCCTTCAGCGCAGGCACCAGAAGGTCATCGAGGAGTCGCCGGCGCCCGGTCTCGGGGACGGTCTTGTCGAGACGCTGCATGCGCAGGCCGTGCACGCGGCGCGCGTGACGAGGTATCGCGGGGCGGGCACGGTCGAGTTCCTCGTCGCCGGCGACAAGGCGCACTTCCTTGAGATGAACACGCGGCTTCAGGTCGAACACCCCGTGACCGAGGCCGTGTTCGGGATCGATCTCGTCGCGCTGCAGATCCGGGTGGCGGAGGGCGAGGCGCTGGAGAGCGAACCGCCGCGCGCACGCGGGCACGCCGTCGAGGCCCGCCTCTACGCCGAGGACCCGGCCGCCGCATGGGCCCCACAGACCGGCACCCTGCACCGCATCGACGTGCCCGGCGTGCGTCTCGACACCGGGTACGCGGACGGCGACACGATCGGCGTGCACTACGACCCGATGCTGGCCAAGGCCATCGCGTACGCGCCCACACGCGCCCAGGCCGTGCGCAAGCTGGCCGGCGCCCTGGAGCGGGCCACCGTCCACGGGCCCGTCACCAACCGGGAGTTGCTCGTCCGGTCCCTGCGGCACCCGGAGTTCACCGAGGCCCGCATGGACACCGGCTTCTACGACCGGTACGCCACCGAACTCGCCGCGGCCGCACCCGAACTGCATGCCCCGCTGGCCGCCGCGCTCGCCGACGCGCACGGCCGCTCGCGGTTCGGCGGCTGGCGCAACCTCGCATCGCAGCCCCAGGTCAAACGCTTCCGCAGCGAGCCGGACGGCACCGAGCACGAGGTCCGCTACCGGCACACGCGGCAGGGCCTCGCCGCCGACGGGGTGCGGGTGGTGTCCGTCGCCCGCGATCTCGTCGTACTCGAAGTGGACGGTGTACGAAGGCAGTTCACGGTCGCGCGGTACGGCGACGACCGGGTGTACGTCGGCGGGGTCGCCCTCACGCCGCTGCCGCTGCTGCCCGAACCCACCGCACGGCAGGAGCCCGGCTCGCTGCTCGCCCCGATGCCCGGCACCGTCGTGCGCCTGGCGGAGGGGCTCACCGAGGGGGCGACGGTGGTCGCCGGGCAGCCCCTCATCTGGCTGGAGGCCATGAAGATGGAGCACCGCATCACCGCTCCCGCCTCCGGCACGCTCACCGGCCTGCACGCCGAACCCGGCCGCCAGGTCGAGGTCGGCGCGCTGCTCGCAGTCGTAGACGTAGACGTCGAAGGCGCCGTAGCCGCCGTTGCCGCCGTACAGGAGGAGCAATCCGTATGAGCACCGTCCTCGAAACCGAAGAGCACAAGGATCTGCGCGCCGCAGTCGCCGCCCTCGGCAAGCGCTACGGCCGCGACTACATGAACGGCGTCGTCCAGGCGGAAGGCCACCCCGACGAACTGTGGGCCGACGCCGCCAAGCTCGGCTACCTGGGCGTGAACCTGCCCGAGGAGTACGGCGGCGGAGGGGGAGGGATTGCCGAACTCTCCATAGTCCTGGAGGAGTTGGGCGCGGCGGGCTGCCCCCTCCTCATGATGGTCGTATCGCCCGCGATCTGCGGAACGGTCATCGCCCGCTTCGGCACCGACGAGCAGAAGCGGGCCTGGCTGCCAGGTCTGGCCGACGGCAGCCGCACCATGGCGTTCGGCATCACCGAGCCCGACGCGGGCTCCAACTCCCACCGCATCACCACGACCGCGCGCAAGGACGAAGCGACCGGCGACTGGCTGCTCACCGGCCGCAAGGTGTTCATCTCGGGTGTCGACATCGCCGACGCGACGCTGATCGTCGGCCGTACGGAGGACGCCAGGACGGGCAGCCTCAAGCCCTGCCTCTTCATCGTGCCGCGCGAGACGGAGGGCTTCCAGCGGCGCCGGATCGAGATGGAACTCCAGGCCCCGGAGAAGCAGTTCGAGCTGGTGCTCGACGACGTACGCCTCCCGGCCGACGCGCTGGTGGGCGACGAGGACGCGGGGCTCCTTCAGCTGTTCGCCGGGCTGAACCCCGAGCGGATCATGACGGCGGCGTTCTCCATCGGCATGGCGCGCTTCGCGCTCGCCCGCGCCGTCGCGTACGCCAAGGAACGCAGCGTGTGGAAGAGCCCGATCGGCGCCCACCAGGCGATCGCGCATCCGCTCTCCCAGTGCCACATCGACATCGAAATGGCCCGCCTGATGATGCAGAAGGCCGCCCGGCTCTACGACGACGGAGACGACATGGGCGCCGGTGAGGCGGCCAACATGGCCAAGCTGGCGGCCGCCGACGCGTGCGTGAAGACCGTCGACCAGGCGGTGCACACGCTGGGCGGCAACGGCCTGACGAAGGAGTTCGGCCTCGCATCGCTGATCGTGGCGTCGCGGGTGGCACGGATCGCCCCGGTGAGCCGGGAGATGATCCTCAACTATGTGTCGCACCAGACGCTCGGCCTCCCGAAGTCGTACTGACGCCACCAAGCCCTTGACGCCTCAACTCCCGGAGTTCCTATGAGTGTTGTGTACGCACCCCAGGAGCGCGGCATCGCGACTCTCACCCTGGACGCGCCCGCCAACCGCAACGCGCTCTCCGCGGGACTCGTGGCCGGGCTCGCGGAAGCCATCGGCGACTGCGGCAAGGACCCCGACGTACGCGGGATCGTCCTCACCCACACCGGGTCGACGTTCTGCTCGGGCGCCGACCTGCGGGAGCCGCCGGACCCGGTCGCCTTCGTGGCGCTGCTTCGGCAGATCGTGGAGCTGCCGAAGCCGGTGGTGGCTCGGGTGGACGGGCATGTACGGGCCGGTGGGCTCGGGCTGCTCGGGGCGTGCGACATGGGGGTCGCGGGGCCGGGATCGTCGTTCGCGCTCACGGAGGTACGGATCGGGGTCGCGCCGGCGGTGATCTCCATGCCGCTGCTTGCGCGCCTCGATCCGAGCGCGGCCGCGCGCTACTTCCTCACGGGGGAGCGGTTCGACGCGGCGGAGGCGGCGCGGATCGGTCTGGTGACAGTGGCGGGCGACGACGTGGACGCCGCGCTCGCTCCCCTCGTCGACGGTCTGCGGAAGGCGGCGCCGGGGGCCCTGGCGGAGACGAAGAAGCTGCTCACGGTTAGGGTGCTCGACGCATTCGACCACCACTCGGACGCCCTCATCGCCCTGTCCGCGCGGCTCTTCGGCTCCGCCGAGGCGGAACAGGGAATGGCGGCGTTCCTCGAACGACGGGAGCGCCCATGGGTGTTGTGACCGCGGCCGATCGCTCGCCCGATCGCTCGCCCAAGCAGGACCGCAGCCGGGCGACGCGGCAGCGTCTCCTGGAGGCCGCCGTGTCCTGTCTGGCCGAGCACGGCTGGGCGGGGTCGACGGTGTCGGTGGTCGCCGAGCGGGCCGGGGTCTCGCGAGGCGCGGCACAGCACCACTTCCCGACGCGGGAGGACTTGTTCACGGCGGCGGTGGAGTACGTGGCCGAGCAGCGCTCCACGGCACTGCGTGCGCTGCCGGCCCAGGACCGCGGCTCGGTGGTGGCGGCCCTCGTCGACCTCTACACGGGCCCGCTGTTCCGGGCCGCGCTGCATCTGTGGGTGGCGGCGTCGAACGAGCCGCAGCTGGGGTCCCGGGTGACGGAGCTGGAGGCTCGGGTGGGCCGGGAGACGCACCGCATCGCGGTGGAGCTGCTCGGCGCGGACGAGTCGCGCCCCGGCGTCCGGGAGACGGTCCAGGGACTCCTGGACATGGCGCGAGGCCTGGGCCTCGCGAACCTCCTGACGGACGACGGGGCGCGGAGGGATCGGGTGGTGGGGGAGTGGGCGCGGCTACTGGACGCGGCACTGGGCTAGAGCGGCCTCAAGACCGCCGCTTCGCGGCGGATTCTTTCCCGCCCACCCGATTGCCCCGAGTTGCCCGCCACGCGGGACCTCAGCGCGCGATGTCCCCGTACCCCTCGATCTCCCGGGGGTTACGAGTGCCCGGCCCGACATATCGGGCCGACGGCCGCACCAGCCGCCCCGTCCGCTTCTGCTCAAGAATGTGCGCCGACCACCCGGCGGTCCGCGCGCACGTGAACATCGACGTGAACATGTGCGCAGGCACCTCGGCGAAGTCGAGGACGATCGCGGCCCAGAACTCCACGTTCGTCGCCAGGACCCGGTCAGGGCGGCGGGCGTGCAGCTCGTCGAGCGCCGCCTTCTCCAGCGCCTCCGCCACCTCGAAGCGAGGAGCGCCCAGCTCACGGGCCGTACGGCGCAGGACCCTCGCCCGCGGGTCCTCGGCCCGGTACACCCGGTGGCCGAAGCCCATCAGACGCTCGCCCTTGTCCAGCGCCTGCTTCACGTACGCGACCGCGTCGCCCGTCCGCTCGATCTCCTCGATCATGCCGAGGACACGCGAGGGCGCGCCCCCGTGCAGGGGGCCGGACATCGCGCCCACGGCCCCGCTCAGCGCCGCCGCCACATCCGCGCCCGTCGACGCGATGACCCGCGCCGTGAACGTGGACGCGTTCATGCCGTGCTCGGCGGCCGACGTCCAGTACGCGTCGACGGCCTGGACGTGCTTGGGGTCGGGCTCGCCGCGCCACCGCTTCATGAAGCGCTCGACGACCGTGTCGGCCTTGTCGATCTCCCGCTGGGGGACCATCGGCAGGCCCTGCCCGCGGGCGGACTGGGCGACGTACGAGAGCGCCATGACGGCGGCCCGCGCCAGGTCGTCGCGGGCTTCCTGCTCGCTGATGTCCAGGAGCGGCTTCAGGCCCCACACGGGGGCGAGCATCGCGAGGGCCGACTGGACGTCCACGCGGATGTCGCCGGAGTGCACGGGGATCGGGAACGGTTCGGCGGGCGGCAGGCCGGGGTTGAAGGCGCCGTCGACGAGCAGGCCCCAGACGTTGCCGAAGGAGACGTGACCGACCAGATCCTCGATGTCGACGCCGCGATAGCGAAGCGCGCCGCCTTCCTTGTCGGGTTCGGCGATCTCCGTCTCGAACGCGATGACTCCTTCAAGTCCGGGTACGAAGTCGGACATCAGGCGGCTCCTCGTGATGTGTACGACAGATGGTGGTGACAGACAGCTCGTGACCATGTGTCAGTAGGGGGTGCTGCCGGTCCGGTTACGTGGTCCGTCGACTCGCGGTCCGGATCGGTCACCCCGGTGATTCCCCGTGCGGCTGGTGGTCACCCAACCGATACGGCAGCGGAACGATATCCCTTGGTGCCACCCTTGGCGATGGATAGCGGCACTCAGTGCCACACGTCACCTCTCCATGGTGAACGGCGGCCCGCCGGGTGACCCTTCGTATACGGCAAGATGACCGCGTGACCGATCGAGCCGCCGCCTCTTCCCCCGCATCGTCGTCAGCCGCCGCACCCGCTGCCCGGACGTCCGCGCCCGATCCCGCCGCCCTCAGGGCCCAGTACGGCGCCGACGGGCTCCTGGAGTCGGAGCTGCCCGGTACGCCGATGGAGCAGTTCGCGAGCTGGTTCGCGCAGGCGCTCGCCGCGGCCGAGGCGGGCGTGCTGTACGAGCCGAACGCCATGGTCGTATCGACGGCGGACGCCGATGGCCGCCCCAGCTCCCGCACGGTCCTCATGAAGGGCTACGACCGGCGCGGCTTCGTCTTCTTCACCAACTACGAGTCCCGCAAGGCCCGCGAGCTCGCCGCCAACCCGAACGTCGCGCTGCTCTTTCCCTGGCACCCGATGGCGCGCCAGATCATCGTCACGGGCACGGCGGAGCGCGTCGGCCGCGAGGAGACGGTCACGTACTTCCGCAGCCGCCCGCACGGCTCCCAGCTCGGCGCCTGGGCCAGCGCCCAGTCGACGGTGATCGCGGGCCGCGAGGAACTCGACCACGCGTACGCCGATCTGGCGGCGCGCTACCCGGAGGGCGAACAGGTCCCCGCGCCCCCGCACTGGGGCGGCTTCCGCGTCGAGCCGGAGACGGTGGAGTTCTGGCAGGGCAGGGCGAACCGCCTGCATGACCGCCTGCGCTATGTGCGGGCGGAGGCGGGCGGGGCAGAGACGGGCGGTCCGGAGGCGGGCGGTCCGGAGACGGCTTCGGGCTGGCGGGTGGAGCGCCTTAGCCCGTGAGAGCGGCTGTCCAAGATCGCCCCCGAACCGGCACCCCCGGCTGCGGGGCGCGAACCTACCCCGTAAGGACCCCGTCCAGAAACGGTTCGATCGCCTCGCGCCAAGCTTCCGGCTGGTCGTAGTGGACGAGGTGGCCCGCGTCCGCCACCTCCGCGTACGCACCGCGCGGCAGCACGCGGACCATTTCCTGGGACTCGGCGCGGCCCAGCTCGCCGTCCAGGCCGCGGACGACGAGGGCGGGGCACTGGACCTGGGCGAGGTCCTCCCAGTGGGCGTCGTGGACCCAGGTCTCGCGGGACTTCAGCATCTGGTCGCGCTCGAAGACGGGGCGCCAGCCGTCGGGGCCCTCGGTCATCACCTCGGCGAAGAACTCGCCGCGTGAGGGGTTCGGCCGCTCCACCCAGGGGTCGTCCTCGCCGAACCATTTCCGTACGTCGGCGAGGGTCGCGAAGGGCACGGGCCAGGCCTTGAACCAGTCCTCCCACTCGCGCTGCGACGCGGCCCCCAGGGCGGACGCCCGCATGTCGCAGATGATCAGGGCCCGGACGAGATCGGGGCGCCGCGCGGCGAGCTGCCAGGCGGTGAGCGCTCCCATGGAGTGGCCGATGAGAACGGCGGGGGCGAGGCCGAGCTGGACGAGCGCGGCCTCGGCGTCGTCCACGTAGGCCTCGCGGGTGAAGGGGCCCTCCGGGGGCTTCTCGCTCTGCCCGTGCGCGCGCTGGTCGAGTGCGACCGCGCGGTGCCGTTCGGAGAGCCAGCGGGCGGTGCCCGCCCAGTGCGATGCGCGGCCCATCAGGCCGTGCAGTAACAGCACACCGCCCGGCGGCCCGTCGGCCTCCCTGGATTTGGGAGGATCGGCGAACTCCCAGGCGGCGAGGCGCACGCCACCCGCGCCCGTCACGTCGATGCGCCGCACCATGATTCCTGGCACCCCCCTTGAATCCGCTCGGGCTGAACGCCTTGTTCTGTCACGCACCCCCGCACGCTATCGAACTCCCTTTCGAAAGCGGGCGGATCGCCGGCAACACCCCTCGTTCGAGTGACCGCACTCAAGGATTGGGCACCGCAGCCGAGGGGAGATCTTCATCGGGAGGCGGGCCGCTCGGGGAAATCGGTCCGGAGGGGATGACCCTGGGAGCTCGGGGCTCCGGGTCAGAACAGGGGAGGACAGGCCCCGGCGCCCAAGGGCGCCGGGGCCCTCTGCGTCTCCGTGGCGTGCGGGCACGCCATCTCCGTGACGTGCGCGCACGACCCGCGTGCGGATCCGCACGCCACCTCGCTCGTGCTCACCAGACGGGCACATCCTTCTGCCCCCTCCCACGCCCGTGACGGCCGGACCCGGTGCCGACACGGTCAAGAGCCCTCAGGTCATATGCCTCTCGCGACAGCCTCGCATGCAAAACGTCCGGCCGCTGCGATTCCGCACACTGAATCTTGGACCCCACAGGATCCAGGAGTCTTCACAACTGCCCAATACTTACCGGTAGTTGACGCATGTTTCCCCCAACGGGAGACGGAATCCGCCGAAAGCCGACGTGGACGGCCGATGACGACGGCCGATGGCGAAAGCCGCCAAGGCCTCAGCGCTTGGCGACGAACACGTGCGACGCGATCTCCGCGGCCAGCTCGGCGGCCTCGCCGCTGCTGCCCACAAGGACCCCGCCCGCCGACTCCGTCACGCTCACCACGGAGCCGGGCTGGACGCCCGCCCGCCGCAGTGTGTACATCAGCTGCGCGTCCGTCTGGATCGGCTCACCGATCCGGCGGACCACGACCGTCTTGCCCTCGGTGCCAGGGTCGAGGTCGACCAGCGAGACCATGCCCTCGTCGAGGAACGGATCGGCGCCGTCCTTCTCGCCCAGCTCCTCAAGGCCCGGGATCGGGTTCCCGTACGGAGACTCGGTGGGGTGGCGCAGGAGCTCCAGGACACGGCGCTCCACCGCCTCGCTCATCACATGCTCCCAGCGACACGCCTCCGCGTGGACCTGCTCCCACTCCAGGCCGATCACGTCGACGAGCAGGCACTCGGCGAGCCGGTGCTTGCGCATCACGCGGGTGGCGAGCCTGCGGCCCTCCTCGGTCAGCTCCAGGTGACGGTCGCTCGCCACGGCCACCAGGCCGTCGCGCTCCATGCGCGCGACCGTCTGGCTCACCGTCGGCCCGCTCTGGTCGAGCCGCTCGGCGATCCGGGCGCGCATGGGGACCACACCTTCCTCCTCCAGCTCGAGGATGGTGCGCAAATACATCTCAGTGGTGTCAATCAGCCCCGACATGGGTGCCCCTCAGATCTCGCTCGTGCGGCCGGCCCTGCCCTCAATTCTGACGCATACCGCTGACAACCGGGCTGCGCCGGGGAAAACCCAGTACAGGTGGTCTTGACGGGGGTGCCCGGGCCGTATTGACAGGGCACTGGTCCAGACCGCAACGTGATCCGCGGCACGCAGGAAGTACAGACGTACAGGGCATGCATACGTACAGCACATTCGTACCCGGAAAGGTTCCTCGGCGCATGGGCTCCAAGAGCGAGAGCAAGCTGGCCGGTCAGTACATCGACGCCGCGATCGGCCTGCTCGGCCGGGTCCGCGACGAGGAGAGCGGGAACGTCGAGGCGGCCGGTGCGCTGCTCGCCGACGCCGTCGAGGCGGGCGGCAGGCTCTTCGCCTTCGGCGCCGGGCACTCCTCGCTTGCCGCGCAGGACGTCGTCTACCGCGCGGGCGGCCTCGCCCTGATGAACCTGCTCGCCGTCCCCGGCGTCGTCGGCATCGACGTCATGCCCGCCACGCTCGGCTCCGCCCTGGAGCGCGTGGACGGCCTCGCGGGCGCCGTCCTGGACTCCTCGCCGGCCCGCCCCGGCGACGTACTCGTGATCATCTCGCTCTCCGGGCGGAACTCGCTGCCCGTGGAGATGGCCATGAACGCCCGCGCGCTCGGCCTGAAGGTCATCGGCGTGACGTCGGTGGCGTACGCGACGGAGACGAAGTCGCGGCATGTGTCCGGCACCTTCCTCAAGGACCACTGCGATGTCGTGATCGACTCGAAGATCGCGCTCGGCGACGCGGAGCTCAGCCTCGACACCGTGGAGGCCCCTTTCGGGCCCGCGTCCAGCGTGGTCACGAACGCGATCATGCAGGCGATGATGGCCACTGCCGTGGAGGCTTTGGCGGGGCGGGGGGTTCAGCCTCCGCTGCTTCGGTCGGGGAACGTGGATGGGGGCCACGAGTGGAACGGGCGGGTGTTCGCGGAGTACGGAGACCGGATTTTCTATCGGCGGTGAGTGGCTGCGGGTGCGTCGTGGTTGCTCGCGCAGTTCCCCGCGCCCCTTGCGGGGGCGCTCAGCCCCCCGGCGGGAATCGGACCTGCACCGTTAGCCCTCCGCCGGCCTTGTTCGCTTCTGCCGTCACCTCCGCACCGTGTGCCCGCGCGATCGCGACCACGATGGACAGGCCAAGACCCGCACCCTCCCCCCTCGCATGCGTACGTTCCCGCAGGCGCCGGAAGGGCTCGAAGAGGTGCGGGACCGTGTCCGGAGGGACGGCGGGGCCCGTGTTGATCACCTCGATCCCGTCGGGGCCCGTGCGCAGCTCGACGCGGCCGCCCTTCACGTTGTGGTGCACGGCGTTCGCCACCAGGTTGTGGACGAGGCGGTCGAGCAGTACCCCGTCGCCGTGCACGGTCAGCGGCTCGGCGTGCACCGACACGGTTACGTCGCGCTCGGCCGCCCGGCCCGCGAGGCCCTCCGCGACCGCGTCGGCCAGTACGTCAAGGGCGATCGGCTCCCGGCGTTCGAGGCCCTGCTCCGACGTGGCGAGCAGAAGCAGCCCCTCGATGAGGTGCTCGCTGTCGTCGGCCACCGAGATCAGCTTCGTACGGATCCTTGCGACCTGTTCCGGGTCCGGCGCACCTGCAAGGCCGATCTCGGCGGCGGCCCGCTGCACGGCGAGCGGGGTGCGCAGCTCGTGCGCCGCGTTGGCCGCGAACCGCTGCTGGGCGCTGACCAGTTGCTCTATCCGGCCGAGCATCTCGTCGAATGTGTCGGCCAGCTGCTTCAGCTCGCCGGGCGGGGCGTCGAGCGCGATCCGCTCGTGCAGGTTCTCGCCGGAGAGACGGCGAGCGGTACCGGTGATCACGGCCACGGGGCGAAGGACCCGGCCCGCCATCCACCAGGCGAGCAGGATGGACAGCGCGGCGTACACGAACAGGACGATGACCGAGACGGTGAGCAGCCGGCTGAGGGCGGCCTGCTCGGCGACATCGCTGATCTTCGTGACGGCGAGGCCCTGGGTGACCTCGGTGGGCAGGCGTTTGGTGGGAGCGGCGGAAGCGGCCGGGCTCGGCGGCCGCCAGGGCGGTCCGATCCGGCTCGCGGGGACGGCGGTGGTGACGGCGGCGGTGATGGAGGAGTAGAGCCCCTGCCGGACCAGGAAGTAGACAAGCCCGGTGAGCAGGGCTCCGGCAAGGACGAGCATGCCGCCGTAGAGCGCGGTGAGCCGGGCGCGCTCGCTGCTCATGGCACCAAACCCCGGCCCGCACAGGCCGCGCCCACCGGATCGCGACACGCGCCTCCCGGTGCCGGGCTGCTGCCTGCCGGGGCTGGGACGGTTTCCGTCGGTGCCGGGCTCCTGGCTGTCGGTGCCGGGACCGCGCCCGCTGGATCTGGGCTCGCGTCTCCCGGGGCCGGGCTGCTGGTTGTCGGTGCCGGGCCTCTGGTTGTCGGTGGCGGACTCCTGGCCGTTGGTGCCGGGCTTTTGCTTTTCGGAGCTGCGGTCCCGCTCGTTGGATCTGGGCACGTGCCTTCCGGGGCCGGACTGCTGCCTGCCGGGGCTAGGACTGCTTCCGTCGGTGCCGGGCCCCTGCCCGTCGTCGCCGGACCCCCACCCCTCTTCGCCGAGCCCCCGCCCGCCGCCCCCCGTCACGCCGACCACCCCGTGATCCGGTAGCCCGCTCCCGGTACCGTCTCCACCACCGGTGGGTCGCCCAGTTTTGTGCGGAGTTTGGACAGGGTGACCCGGACCGCGTTTGTGCGGTAGCTGGTGTCTTCCTCCCAGACCTGTTCGATCAGGTCCTCGCCGCTGAGCACCGCGCCCTCCGCCCGCAGCAGCGCCTCCAGGACCGCGAACTCCTTGCGGGAGAGCGCGAGATGGCGGCCGTCGCGGCTGGCCTGGCGGCGGGCCGTGTCCAGGACAAGGCCCGCGCGTTCGATGACCGGCGGCAGCGCGGGGCGGGTGCGGCGGCCAAGCGCCAGGACGCGGGCGAGGAGTTCGTCGTACGCGAAGGGCTTGGTCAAGTAGTCGTCGGCGCCCAGGCCGAGGCCCGCGACCCGGTCGCGGATCGTGCCCGACGCCGTCAGCATCAGGACCCGGGTGAGCAGCCGCTGGCTGACCACCCTGCGGCACACCTCGTCGCCGTGCAGGCCCGGCAGGTCCCGGTCCAGGACGACGACGTCGTACTCGCCGAGCTGGAGCTTGCGCAGCGCGGCCAGGCCGTCGGACGCGACGTCGACCGCGAGCGCGTCGCGGCGCAGCCCGTCGGCGATCATCTCGGCCAGGAATTCCTCGTCCTCCACCAGCAGTACACGCATCCGGCCTGTGTACCTGAAGTGCACCTTTCGTCGATGTAAGCGTCTCCGTTGAGAGAAACGAAACCCCGCTTCCCGCAAGCCTGAGCGTGACGTCAACGCGACCAGTGAGGGGAAGCCATGAGGACTCGTACGCGATCGGTGGCCATCGCATCGGGGATCGCCGCACTCGCCCTGTTCACCGGGGCCTGCTCGCAGGACTCCGGCGGGAAGGACTCCGCGAGCGGCGCGGACGGCGGAAAGGGCAAGCAGGCCGACGCGGCCTTCAAGGAGCGCGAGTGCCTGCGCAAGCACGGCCTCAAGGTGCCCGAGCCCAAGCCCGGCGAGGACACCCGCGGGATCACCATCGGCGGCGACCTGAGCAAGGAGAAGATGCAGGCCGCCATGAAGGAGTGCACCGGCAAGGGCGGCGGCGCGGGCGGCGGCTCGGTGTCGCAGGCCGACAAGGACAAGATGCTGAAGTACGCCCGCTGCATGCGCGAGAACGGCTACAACATGCCCGACCCGAAGTTCGACGGCGGCGCCATGCAGGCCCAGCCCATGCCCAAGGGCGCGGAGAAGAAGAAGATGGAGAAGGCCGCCGAGGCGTGCAAGGACATCGTCGCGTGAGGCGCCGCACGGCCGTCGTCTCCACCGTGGTGGCCCTGCTCGCGATCACCGGCGGCGGCGTCGCCGTCACCGCCCTCGCAGGGCAGAGCGACGGCAAGGACGGTTCCGCGAGCCGGGACGCCGGACTGCCGCCCGCCACCGCCCCCGTCGAGCGCGGCGACCTCAGCAGCGGCACCCAGACCGACGGCACCCTCGGCTACGCCAAGGAACGCAAGGTCAACGCGGGTGCCACCGGCATCCTCACCTGGACCACGGGCGCCGGCTCGACGGTCGAGCGCGACGGGCGCCTGTACGAGGTCAACGGCGTACCGGTGCGGCTCATGTACGGCTCCGAGCCCATGTACCGCACGCTGAAGACAGGTGACAACGGCGACGACGTACTACAGCTGGAAGAGAACTTGCGGGCGCTCGGGTACGGGGCGGGCCTCGCCGTCGACGACGCGTACACGGAAGGCACCGCGGCCGCCGTCAAGCAGTGGCAGAAGGCGCACGAGCGGAAGCAGACGGGGCGGGTCGGGCCCGAGCAGATCGCCTTCTCGCCCGGGGCCGTCCGCGTGAAGTCCGCCGAGTCCGCCATCGGCGACCAGGTCGCCCCGGGAAAGCCGGTGCTCGCCACGACCGGCTCCGAGCGGGTCGTACGTTTCGACCTCGACGTCGCCGAGGGGAAGCTCGCCGACGTCGGCACCAGGGTCACCGTGGACCTGCCGGACGGCTCGACGGTCAAGGGCCGGGTCGCGTCCGTCGGCAGGACCGCGAAGCCGGGCGACGACCCGGCCGACAAGACTCCCAAGATCCCGGTAACGGTCTCCTTCGACGATCCCGGGAAGGTCGACGGATTCGACCAGTCCCCGGTGACGGTGAACCTCACCGGCGAGACCCGCAAGGACGTGCTCTCCGTCCCCGTCAACGCGCTCCTCGCGCTGCCCGGCGGCGGCTACGGCGTCCAGGTCGTCGAGCACGGCCGCGCCCGCCAGGTGAAGGTCGAGCTCGGCATGTTCGGTCAGGGGCGGGTCGAGGTGAGCGGCGGCGGGCTGCGCGAGGGTGCGAAGGTCGGGGTGCCCAAGATATGAGCGCCGTCGTGGAGTTGGCCGGGGTCACCAAGGAGTACCCGGGCGGTGTCGCGGCCCTGCGCGGAGTG
This sequence comes from Streptomyces sp. NPDC086554, assembly GCF_040686095.1. Classification (NCBI taxonomy): domain Bacteria; kingdom Bacillati; phylum Actinomycetota; class Actinomycetes; order Kitasatosporales; family Streptomycetaceae; genus Streptomyces; species Streptomyces sp. NPDC086554. The sequence goes on along the minus strand of NZ_JBFBJK010000030.1, from coordinate 91,454 downwards.
GACCTGTCGGTGCAGGAGGGCGAACTCCTCGCCATCGTCGGCCCGTCCGGGTCCGGCAAGTCGACGCTGCTGCACATCGTCGGCACGCTCGACCGCCCGACGCAGGGCGCGGTGGCCATCGCCGGGCACGACGTGGCGGCACTCACCGACCGCAGCCTCTCGGCGCTGCGCGCGCGGCACATCGGCTTCGTCTTCCAGGCGTTCCACCTGGTGCCGGGGGTCAGCGCGCGGGACAACGTCGCGGAGGGCCTGCTGTACTCCGGGCTCTCGCGAGCCGAACGCCGCCGCCGGGCGGCCGAAGCGCTGGACCGGGTCGGCCTCGCGGACCGCATGAAACACCGGCCACACGAACTCTCCGGCGGCCAGAAGCAGCGCGTCGCCATCGCGCGGGCCGTGGTCGGCGCACCGGATCTGCTGCTCGCGGACGAGCCGACCGGCGCGCTGGACTCGGCGTCCGGCGAGGCGGTGATGGAGCTCCTGCACGACCTCAACGCGGAGGGCGCGACGATCGCCGTCATCACCCATGACACGGAGATCGCGCGGCGGCTGCCGCGGCAGGTGCGGATCCGGGACGGGCGGGTCGTGGCGGATGCTTCGCGTGCAGAGGAGGTGTCGATCGGATGACTGCGCCGTACACCTCACGCACCTCACGCAAGAAGCTGCGAGCCGCGCGGCTCGGCCCTGTCGACGTCCTGCACGTCGGCTCGGCAGGTCTGCGCAGCCGCCCCGTCCGCGTCGTCCTGTCCGCGCTCGGCATCGCGATCGGCATAGCCACGATGATCGCGGTGGTAGGCATCTCGTCATCGAGCAAGGCCCAACTCATGGAGGAACTCGACGAGTTGGGTACGAACATGCTGGTCGCATCGCCCGGTGAGGCACTGTTCTCGGGCGAGAAGGTGGTGCTGCCGCGCGACGCGGCGGGCCGGGTCTCCCGCGTCGAGGGAGTGGAGAGCGTGGGCGCGACCGGCGACCTGGAACGCTCCGTACGGCGCAGCGAGAAGATCCCCGAGGGCGAGACCGGCGGCATCTCCGTCAAGGCGGCGACCGAGGGTCTGCTGGAGGTGCTGCGGGGCGAGATGGCGCACGGCACCTGGTTCAACGCGGCCAACAGCCGCTATCCGTCGCTGGTCCTCGGCCATGTCGCGGCGCAGCGTCTCGGCATCACGGAACCGGGCACCCAAGTGTGGCTGGACGACCGCTACTTCACCGTCATCGGCATCCTCGACCCACTGCCGCTGGCCCCAGAGATCGAACGCTCGGCACTGGTCGGATGGGACGCGGCGAAGTCCGAACTCGCCTTCGACGCACGCCCCACGTCGGTCTACGAACGCTCGACCGACGCGTCGGTACGGGACGTCCGCGGGCTGCTCGCGGCCTCGATCGACCCGGAGAATCCGCGCAACGTCCAGGTCACGGACCCGTCATCGGCACTCCAGGCGAAGGCGGCGACGGAGGGCGCGTTCTCCACGCTGCTCCTGGGGCTGGGCGGTATCGCCTTGCTGGTGGGAGGTGTCGGCGTGGCCAACACCATGATCATCTCGGTCCTTGAGCGGCGTTACGAGATCGGCCTCCGCCGCTCGATGGGCGCGACGAAGGGCCAGATCCGGATCCAGTTCGTCACGGAGTCCTTGATGCTGTCGGGCCTGGGCGGCATCGCGGGAATCGCCGTCGGCTCGGCGGCGACGGCAGCGTACGCGGCGTCCGGCGGACTGCCGTGGGTGGTCCCCCTGTGGGCGGTGACGGGCGGCTTCGGCGCGACCCTGGCCATCGGCACGGTGGCGGGCCTGTACCCGGCGGTACGGGCGGCACGCCTCTCCCCGACGCTGGCGCTGCACGCGGCTTAGCGGTGCATGGGGGCCCGCCCTGAGCTGCGGCTCGGGGTGAGGGGCTGGCTTGCCCTGGGCTGTGGCCTGGCTGGCCCACAGCCCGTCCGGCGGGCTCGGCTGGGCGCGCCCCAAGCCGCCGCTCCGCGCCGGATGTTCCCCACCAACCCACCCGATCACCCAGCAGCGGACCTACCCCACCCACCTGAACGGCGCCGGGCAATCGGGTGGGTGGGTGGGAGAGATCCGCCGCGAAGCGGCGGCCTCGAACGCCCACGCACCCACCCGCAGAAGCAGTCAGGTGCCCAGCACCCGCGCCAGATCAAGCGACGCCGCAACCCTCGCCGAGACGCTCTCCGCGTACGTCGCGTCCGCACGCTCGAACTGCGTACGGCTCGCACCCCGCAGAAACGTCACCACGCCCAACGTCCGCCCCCGGCTGCGCAGCACCGTGCACAGCGCGTGCACGGAGTCCTCCGGCCACTGCCTGGCCGCGGCCCACTCCCGGGCCCGCTCGGGAGCCGCCGCGCCCGCACTGGCGCGTACGGAACCCGCCCGCTCGACACACTGCGGCGCCGGATGCCCCTCCAGATACCGCACCGGAAGGCCCGCCTTCGCCACGGGAAGGCACGGCCCCGGCGCTCCCGCGGGCGTCGCCGCCGCCCGCACGAGCCGCACCGGCTCCGCGTCCCCGGAGCCCCCGGAGCCCCCGGAGCCCCCGGAGCCCCCGGAGCCCCCCGCCACCAGGTCGATCAACGCGTGATCCGCGAACCCGGCGAGCGCGAAGTCCAGCTGGACCGTCGCCGCCTCCGTCGGATCCTCGCACTCGGCGGCCGCCCGCGCCGCCCGGTGCAACTGCTGTGAACGGAACCGGAGTTGAGCCGCCTCCTGCTCGGTCTGCTTGGCCTCCGTCACATCCTGGAAGAGCCACCCCACACCCAGCGGAACCGGCTCCTCCGCCAGCGGCGACGCCAGCCGCAAGAAGCCGCTGCGCCAGCACCGCCGCTCCGGCTCACCGCTCTCCGATGCCCGCACGGACACCCACATCTCGGCGGGCGCGGGCGGCGCCCCCTCGGCAAGCACATGCGAGAGCGCGCTCTCCAACTCCTCGACACCCTGCCCGAGCAGATCACCGAGCGGCCGCCCGAGCACCGCCGTACGCCCCATGCCGAGGGCCCGCGCCGCATGTTCATTGACGACAGCAGGCCGAAGATCGGCATCAACGAGAACAACCCCCCAAGAGGCGTTCTCGAACAACGCCTCACTCAAGGCGATGGACCGCTCCAGATCGATCTGCGCGTGCACCTCGCTGAAGGCGCAGTACACCCCCGCCGGCTTCCCGTCCCCACCCCGCACGGCAGCGGACTGCGTCCGCACAAGCACCCGCCCGCCGTCCTTGGTCAGCAGCGCGAACTCGTGCACCTGCCGCCCAGGGGCCTCCATGGCGGAGAGCAGCCGCGCCTCGACCTCCTCGGCATCGGCCGTCCGCACCGCCCACCCCGCGAACCCCCGCCGCCCGACGGCCTCCGCCGCCGACCACCCGAGTATCCGCTCGGCCTCACGGTTCCAGTGGGTCACCACCCCGTCGGCGTCGAACGCGCACAACGCGGCGTCCATCCCGTCCAGCAAAGCCGCAAGCAATTCCGCCCCACCCGGTTCGGGCTCCTCGGGCCCCAACTCGTCGGTGGTTCCGCTACGCCGGGAAGCACTCACCTGGCACCCCCTGCAGGCCGTGTCCTCATGAGCTGCATGTTCTGCGAGTTCTGCGTATACCGCACGTCAGATCATTGAACTCGAACGTGACGCAGCACACAGGTGGTTCCCGGAAGTTGGGCGAAATCGTTGCTCCATAAAAAGCGGTTGTGCGACGGACGGGGCGGTTCCTAGGGTGGCACGTACACACGAAGGGAGGTGGTTCGGCCGATGTATGGAAACCGGACGCGTGAGGTGACTGCGGGCTAGTGGCCCGTCGTCGCAACTCGAATTCGGCGCCGGACCAGCACGTGTGATGTGCGTGCAGCCGGCCCAATCCCAAGCAGTCACCCGACCCGCGAGCCGCCGGTACGTCCGGCCGGCTTTCCGCCGTTCCGTACGGCGGGAACCACGGCTCGCGGGTTGTCCGCGTTCCGGAGACGCTCAGGTCAGCCCTTGCTGACCGCGAGGAGGATCTCCGGGAGGCGGCGCGCCACCCTCGGGGCGGCGAGGCGCAGGCCGAAGTACGTGATCAGTGCGCCGTACGCGCCGCCGAGCGGGAGCAGCACCCAGGACCAGTCGGCCGCGCCCGAGACGTGCAGCCAGATGGTGAAGGCGAGGACCGGGGCGCACAGCAGGGCCGCCGCGACCATCCCGCCGAAGATCGAGATCCAGGCGAGGCCCGCCTGGCCGGGGGCCACGTTCTTGTAGCCCTCCTGCGGGATCGAGTACGGGAAGCGGGCCGATGACCAGGCGCCCGTCGCCAGCATCGCGCCGAGCAGCGCGAGCGAGAGGCCGAGCCCTTCCGGCAGGACGGGCCAGTCGCCGAGCACGGCCGCCGTGATGACGGTGACCAGCGTCGCGTACGGGAGGGTGATCACCAGTAGGGCGAGGGCCCTGCCGCGCAGTTCTACGTATGCGTCGTGTGCGGAGGAGATCGTCATCGCGACCATCCAGAACGCCGAGGTGTCCTGGCCGAACTGGTTGTACATGAGGACGCCGAGCATCCCCGCCGCGAAGCACGCGAAGTAGATCGAGCCGGTGCCCTGCAGGGCGTTGAAGAGCGGCACGATCAGGCCGATGGCCAGGGATGTCACCCAGGCGGCTTTCGTCTTCGGGTCGCGCCATACGTAGCGCAGGCTGCGCTCCATGACGGTGCCGGTGCGCCCGGCGGGCAGCATCCGCCCCAGGCCGCGCGTCGAGCGTTCCTTGGTGGGTTCCGCCGCGGCGAGCGTCGAGCCGTCGGGGGCCGTCATCAGGCGGGTGAGGCTGCGCTGCCAGAGGGCAAGGAGACCGGCGAGTGCGGCTGCGCTCAGGACGAGTTGGGCGATCCCGACGGCGTACGACCCGTCGCTCACCGAGTCGACGGCGCCGATCGCCGAAGCGGGCGGGATCCAGCGGACCACGTCACGGGCCGGATCGAGCTGCGAGAGCCCGGACGAACCAAGGCGCTGCGCCCCGAAGTTGACGACCTGCGCGCCGATCGCGATGACGAGACCGCTCAGTACGGCGAGGTCGCGGCCCTTGCGGCTGGTCAGCAGGCGGATGTTGGCGGCCGCGACGGTCCGGGCGAGGGCGACGCAGATCAGCACGGTGAGCGCGATGGCCAGGACGCCGGTGGCGAGGGCGGCGGTGCCGTGCGCGAGCGAGATGACCGAGCCGAGCGCGAGGCAGAGCGTGAAGAGCGGCCCGATGCCCACGAGGGACGCCACGAGCAGCGCGCGCACCAGCGGCTGCGGCCGCAGCGGCAGCATCACGAGGCGCGTCGGGTCGAGCGTCTCGTCGCCGCTGGGGAAGAACAGCGGGAACACCGCCCAGCCGAGCGCGAGGATCGCGGTGAGCAGGATGGAGACGGTGGCGGCGTGTTCGTTGCCGCGCAGCGCGATGAGCCCGAGGAGCTGGAGCGCCGCCATGAGGAGCGCCGCCACGACGGAGGCGATGTAGGCGGCCTTGCGGCCCGACGACTGGTGCAGCCCGTTGCGCAGGAGGGACAGTTTCAGGCGTACGAAGACGGGTGTGATGGACGGAGCGGGGGCGGCCACCGCTTCGGCGGGGCTCATCGGGTGCCGCCGCCGAGCCAGTCGAGATGCGAGCCGGTGTCACGGCCGTTCGCCCCGACCAGCTCCAGGAACGCTTCCTGGAGCGAGTGCGCGGCGCCGCGCACGTCGGCGAGGGTGCCCTGCGCGCGGATGCGCCCGGCCGCCATGACGGCGACCCAGTCGCAGAGCGACTCGACGAGCTCCATGACGTGCGAGGAGAAGACGACTGTGGCCCCGGAGCCGGTGTAGCGCTCAAGGACGCCGCGGATGGTCTGGGCGGAGATGGGGTCGACGCCCTCGAAGGGCTCGTCGAGGAAGAGGACTTCGGGGTTGTGGAGCAGAGCCGCGGCGAGGCCGATCTTCTTCCGCATGCCGGTGGAGTAGTCGACGACGAGTTTGTGCTGGGCGCCGGCGAGGTCGAGTACGTCCAGGAGCTGGGTCGCCCGCTTGTCGACCTCCCCGCCGGGCAGTCCGCGCAATCTTCCCGTGTACGCGAGGAGTTCGCGCCCCGAGAGCCGCTCGAAGAGGCGCAGGCCTTCCGGGAGGACGCCGATGCGGGCCTTGACCTCGACGGGGTCGGTCCACACGTCGTGGCCGACCACTTCGACCGTGCCCTGGTCGGGGCGGAGGAGGCCGGTCACCATCGAGAGGGTGGTGGTCTTGCCCGCGCCGTTCGGTCCTACGAGGCCGATGAACTTGCCCGCGGGGAGGGTGAGGTCGATCCCGGCAACCGCGATCTGCTGGCCGAAGGCCTTCCAGAGACCTTGCACCCTTACCGCCGCCGGTGCCTCGCTCACCCTGTCCGCCCTTCGTCGCCGTCGCGTCGCCGTTTCCGCACGATACGTCGGGAGGCGGTTCTTTTTCCCCTACGGGGCCTCAGGAGCCCCGCAGGGGCGCGCTACCGCCGCGCCTCGCGCCCGCACGCGTACGCCAACGGCGAGATGATCTCCTCCGCATCGGGGAGCCACCGGTTGGCGGCCGTCGGGCGGCAGGCCCACTGCACCGCGCCGGTCGCGCCGAACCGGGTGGGCGGTGCCGCGACGTACGCACCTTCGCCCAGCGCGTCCAGGTCGATCGCGGCCGGCGGCCAGCCCAACTTGCGTACCAGGTCGGGCACCTTCGCCGCCGCCCCGGGGAGGACGAAGAACTGCATGCGGCGATCCGGCGTGCAGGTCACGGGGCCGAGCGTCAGCTCCATCCGCTCCATGCGGGCCAGCGCGAGGAACCCCGCCGTCTCCGGCACGTCGATCGCGTCGAAGGTGCGGCCCGTCGGCAGCAGGATCGACGACTTCGGCTGCTTGGACCACAGCCGCCTGGCCACCGTCGCGCTGCCCGTCGCCTGCGTCGCCCAGTCCTCGCGCGCCGGGTGCGATCCGGGCTGTGTGCACGCCCCGTCACCGCACGAGCAGACTTCGTTGCCCTCGACGGACTCCAGCCATGTCCCGGGGAACACGTCCCAGTGGCGCTCTTCCGCGTATCGCACGGCCGTGTCCAGCAAGGCTTCTCCGCGCTGCTTCGGGATGTGCGCGGCTGACGTGACTCCCAAGGTCTCTTCCACGAAGTTCTCAACTCCGCCCGCCACCTACGGTTACGGCCCCGCCGTGCGCCGGGGCGGAGCATCGATCCTGCATCCGGGGCGCATGGGTGCACGGGCGGGGGCGCGCATGGGGAATGGGTTCCATGTGCGGGTAGCCAGGTCTGGGGCACTCAGAAGAAGCCCAGTTACCGACTTATGGTCCGTTTGTGGTGCATCTTCCGATTACTCCTAGGGCATTGATCATCTGGGTGGCCGAATTTCGGCCCCTGTACCGATGATCCAACGTGCGCATCAGGGGGTACGCCATGGCCGCAAGGCCGCTCGTCGCGCGGCAGCCCAACGAAAGGCTGCAGGCACTCATTCAGGAAGCGGGTTGCTCGAACGCGGGCCTGGCCCGCCGCGTCAACATGTGCGGCGCGGAGCACGGTCTCGATCTGCGCTACGACAAGACGTCCGTCGCCCGGTGGCTGCGCGGTCAGCAGCCGCGCGGCCGGGCGCCCGGCATCATCGCCGAGGCGCTGGGCCGCAAGCTGAGCCGTACGGTCACGATCGACGAGATCGGCATGGCGAACGGCAAGAACCTCGCATCGGGCGTGGGTCTTCAGTTCTCGCCGACCGTTCTCGGCGCCATCGAGCAGGTGTGTGAACTGTGGCGCAGTGACGTCGGGCGGCGCGATTTCCTCTCCGGGTCGTCCGTCGCCGCCTCCGCGCTCGTCGAGCCGAGCCGCGACTGGCTGATCTCGTCGCCGGACGCGCAGGTCGGGCGGATGGCGGGGCCGCGGGTCGGGCTCTCCGACGTGGCGGCGGTGCGGGCGATGACGGAGGCGCTGACGCAGCTTGACCACCAGTACGGCAGCGGGCATGTGCGGCCGGTGGTGGTGCACTACCTGAACAGTGTGGTGTCGGGCCTGTTGGCCGGTTCGTACCGGGAGGCAGTGGGGCGTGAACTGTTCGCCGCGGTCGCGCGGTTGACGGAGCTGGCCGGATACATGGCCGTCGACACGGGCCAGCCTGGCCTGGCCCAGCGCTACTACATCCAGGCGCTGCGGCTCGCGCAGGCGGCGGGGGACCGGGGGTACGGCGGGTACGTACTGGCCGCGTCCATGAGTCATCTCGCGGCCCAGCTCGGAAACCCGCGGGAGATCGCGCAGTTGGCGCGGGCGGCCCAGGAGGGGACGCGCGGGCGGGTCACCCCGCGCGCGGAGGCCATGTTCTACGCCGCCGAGGCGCGGGGGCACGCGCTGCTCGGGGACGGGCGGTCGACGCAGGCCGTGGCGGGCCGTGCGGTCGAGGCGATGGACCGTGCGGCGGGGGATGCGGGTTCGGGCGACGACCCGGTGTGGATCCGGCACTTCGACCACGCGTATCTCGCCGATGAACTGGCCCACTGTCACCGGGACTTGGGGCAGGCGGACGCGGCGGCGCGCAGCGCGGAGGAGTCCCTTGCGGGGCATCCGGAGACGCGGGCGCGGCGGCGGGCGATCGGTCTCGTGCTGCTCGCCACGGCGCAGGTGCAGCGGCGGGACGTCGAGCAGGCGTGCCACACGGGCCTGAAGGCGGTGGAACTGCTTGGCACGCTGCGGTCGAACCGTGGCGCGGAGTATCTGGACGACTTCAAGGACCGGCTCGATCCGTTCCGGGACGAGCCGGTGGTGCGGGAGTTCGGGGCGCGGGTGGACATCCAGGCCGCGTGAAGGGTTTGTGGCGTCCGTCGTGGCCGGGTGAACGCCACCTGGCCTCGGCCCCTCCTCACCGTGAACGGCCAACTCCGGTATGCGATCACCCCTTCGGTGTTCCATTACCAGCGTCTCGAAGCGAGGTTTTGTTACTCCCGTGATCGTCGCGGTGGTGGGGGTTTGAGCTGCGTGGCCGACGGCTGGGGCGACCCGGTAGCGTGAGCCGACGGTTCCGCAGGTCCCCCATTCGTAGGAGTCCCGGTGACGCAGCAGAGCGGGCAGGGCGCCGCTTCCTCCGATCCGCATTCCGCGGACCGGCACGCGCACGAAGGCATCGTGCTGCCTGCCGACGGAAGTGAGCCCCTGATGCCCGGCACCGCCGGTGACCATGTGGCGCCCACCGGCGGCAGCCCCTGGGGTCAGCCGTGGGGCCCCGCCCCCGCGGACCCGCCGGGCGCGGGCCAGGCCTGGGGCTCGGCCCCCGACCAGCCGCAGACCTACGGCGCGGGCACCCCGCTGCCGGCCGAGGGCGCGCAGGGCGGCGCACAGTTTTATGGGACGCCGTCGGCCGATGCTGCGTACGGGACGCAGTCGGCTGATGCTTCGTACAGAGGTCAGCCCGCCGATGCTTCGTACGGGGGGCAGCCGTCAGGTCCTGCGTACGGGGGTCAGCCGTCGGCTTCCGTGTATGGAGACCAGTCGTCGGCTTCTGGGTACGGGGGGCAGCCGCAGGGCGCTCCGTACAGGGGCCAGCCCCAGGGCGCGGCTCCGTACGCGGGTCAGCCGCAGGGGGCTCCGTACAGCGGTCAGTCTCAGGGCGGCCAGCATGCGGGGCAGTCGCAGGGTGGCCAGCTTGGAGGGCAGTCGCAGGGTGGCCCTCAGGGTGGCCAGCATGCGGGGCAGTCGCAGGGTGGCCAGCACACGGGCCAGTCCCAGGGCGGCCAGCATGCGGGCCAGTCCGACGGCGGGGCTTACGGGGCACAGCCCTCGGGTGGCTCGCACGCGGGGCAGCCTGCCGATGCCGCGTATCCAGGGCAGCAGGGTCAGCACGCCCAGCAGGGTCAGCAGGGTCAGCTCGCCCAGCCGGGCCAGCTCGCCTCCGGTGCGCAGCCGGGCCAGCTTCCCCCTGCCGCTCAGGGTGGCCAGCTTCCGCCCGCCACGCAGGGCGGTCAGCTTCCGCCCGCCACGCAGGGCGGTCAGCTTCCCCCCGCCCCTCAGGGCACACAGCTTCCCCCCGCCGCTCAGCCGGGTCAGCTGCCCCCGGCCGCCGAGGCCGGTCAGCTTCCGCCCGCTGGTGGGGCCGGTCAGCTTCCCGGCGTCGGTGGGGCCGGGTCCGCGCCGCTGCCCCCGGCCGCCGGGGACGCCGACGCGACGCAGTACATCCCGGCGATGCCCGGTGCCGGTGCCGATGAAGGTGCCACCCAGTACATACCGCCCGTGGCACCGGGGGCCCTGCCCCCCGAGGCTCCCGCGGGCGAGGGGACGCAGGTCCTGCGGCAGGTCTCCAAGCCCGCCGCAGCGCCCATGCCCCCGGCCGCCGCCGCGGGACCGCTGCCGGGTGCCATGCCGGGCGCCGCTCCGAGCCCGGACAGCGAGCCCACGCAGTACATCGCTCCCGTACCCGCCGCACCCGGCGCCGCCCCCTTCGGGATCCGGCCCGGAGCTCCGGGGGACCGGCAGCCGCCCGCCGAGTTCGACAGTCTTTTCCGTACGGAGCAGCCGGAGTCCGAAGGCCCCGCCTCCACGCAGCAGATGCCCCGCTTCGAGCACCCGCAGCCCCCGCAGCCCGCCGGGCACGGCACCGGCGGCGACGGCGGGGGCCGTGCCGCGCGGCGCGCCGCGGCGGCCGCTCCGGCCCGCGGGGGCCGCACCGGTTCGAAGGCGCCGCTCTTCGCCGCCGTGGGTGTCGCCATCGCGGTGCTCGGAGTCGGCGCGGGCGCCCTGCTCAGCGGGGGCGGTGACGACGAGAAGGACAGCCCCAAGACCGTCTCGGATTCCGCGCCCGCCGAGGAGAAGCCGTCGCCGTCCGTCGACCCGGCCAAGCAGCAGGCCGTCGCCCTGGACAAGCTCCTCGCCGACAGCAACAACAGCCGTGACTCGGTGATCGCCGCCGTACGCAATGTCGGCAAGTGCGCGAACCTCGCCCAGTCGGCCACCGATCTGCGCAACGCGGCCAAGCAGCGCAACGGCCTGGTCACGCGCCTTGCGGGGCTCTCCGTGGACAAGCTGCCCGCCAACGCCCAGCTGACCGCCTCCCTCAACAAGGCGTGGAAGGCGTCCGCGTCGGCCGACAACCACTACGCCGCGTGGGCAGGGCAGGTCGCGGGCAAGCACGGCTGCAAGAAGGGCCACGCCCGCTCGACGCCGCACGCGGTCGCCGCGAACAAGGCGAGCGGCGAGGCGACCACGGCCAAGCAGCAGGCGGCCGGGCTCTGGAACTCCATCGCCAAGCAGTACGGGCTCACCACCCGCGACAAGTCGCAGCTCTAGGGCCTGTCCGATGGGTCAGGCCGGTCTTCGCGCCGGGTGCCGATTCAGCAGGGCCGAGCGGGCCCTGGTGCGTGCAGCTGCAAGGCGGGCGACAACGCGAATGGGGTCTCCCCTGCTCGAGCGGAGTCGAGAGCTTGGGGAAGTTGGCAACCGACGACAACGCGGGAGGGGGTACCTCCCTGCTCGAGCGAAGCCGAGAGCTTGGGGGAGTGCGTGCCAGGGGTCGCGACCCCGGCAGGACCCATCGGACAGGCCCTAGCTCCGACCGCTGGAAGGCGGGCTTGCCCTGAGGGCGCGGTCTGCGGCGGGGCGCACGACGGGACGTCGTCGGCTCACATCCCCGTCGCCCCGTCGATCCGCTCCCTCAGCAGGTCCGCGTGCCCGTTGTGCCGCGCGTACTCCTCGATCATGTTGATCAGGATCCTGCGCAGCGAGACCGGCTCACCCGTGGACCTGCGGATGCCCGTCACGTCCAGTGATCCGGCGGCCTCGACGATCTGCCGGGACCGCTCGCACTCGGCGTGCCAGACGGCGAAGGCCTCCCGGGCGTCGCCGGTGAGGTCGCCGAAGTCCTGGTCCGGGTCGTCGTCGGAGTAGTACAACAACGGGACGTCCTCGCCCGAGAGCTGGATGCGGAACCACCACCGCTCGACCCCGGCCAGATGCCGCACGAGCCCATGCAGCGACATCCCGGAGGGGGACACCGCCCGCTCGGAGAGCTGCTCCTGGGTCAGCCCCGCGCACTTGAGCTCGAAGGTGGCGCGGTGCCAGTCCAGGGAGGTCGTCAGCGCCTCACGCTCGCCGCCTACGCCGGGCGGCGGCCGACGGGTGTCGCCGCTCCAACGGGGTGCGTAGTGCAGGGGTGTTGATGCGCCGCTCCGGCTTCCGCTTCCACTGCCCGTTTCGGTCATGCGGCCGAGTCTGGCAGCCGCCACTGACAACGATGCCGGGATTTCTCAGGCGGCAGGTGTCCGTGAGGAGTGGGCTTCAGCCTCGGCCCACTCGGTGACCAGGCGTTCGTACACCAGGCGCTCGTCGGGGCGGAGCCGTCCGCCCGCGTGCAGCCAGAGCGCACGGATCTCCTCGTTGACCTCGTCGGCGGTGCGTCGCCGGTCGGGAGAGGGAGTCGTGGCCATACCGTGAAGCCTACGTAGGAAAATGTGAAGACGGCGTCAAGTCGTGACGCCTCCCCGCATGACTTAGATCACCCTGAGTCCCCGTACGCGTTCAGGGCGTGGCGCGGCCGAGGCGCACCTCGAGCCCGTCGAGCACGCGCTGGAGCCCGTAGTCGAAGCCCTCCTCGCGGGCCCGCTCAGGATTCCCGACCTTCAGGTCCCCGCCCCCGTCCCTGTCTCCGTCTCCGCCCGCCCCGCCCTTGTCGGACGGCAGGTTCTGTGCGAACTCCTGCTCGCTCACGCCGCTTCGGGCGATCAGCGACAGATACGCGGCCTCGCTGGTCGCCATCCCGATGACGTACGAGATGACGGTGCGCATGGCCTGCCCGGTCTCGTCCGGGGGGAAGCCGGCCGTCGCGTACACGGAGGTCATCCGCTCCGACATCCGCGTCACGTTCGGGCCGAGGTGGATGAGGCCGACCTGGCCGAGCACGGAGGCGACCCAGGGGTGGCGAAGGATCATCGCGCGCAGGCTCTGGGCGCTGCGGGCGGCAGCCGTCCGCCAGTCCGCCGTGTCCGCGGCGGGGAAGTCCAGCTCTCCGTAGACCTCGTCCACGACCAGCTCGATCAGCTCGTCCTTGTTGGCCACGTGCCGGTAGAGCGAGGTGGCGCCCGCGTCGAGGCGGGTGCCGAGCTTGCGCATGCTGAGCGATTCAAGGCCGTCCGCGTCGAGGAGGCGGACGGCCTCGGCCACGATCTGCTCGCGGCTCAGCTGCTCGCGCCCGCGGCGCGGGCGGGTCCAGACCGAGGCGATCGGCTTCTCGGCGGCGGGCATGGGGCCTCCTCGTGTGTTTCCGGCGTCCCACGGTAGCCGTCGCGCACGCTGTGCGCATCTTGCGTACGACGATCCTTCATGCGTACAGTGTTCGCAACAAGAGCACGCCGTACGCACCTGTACGCATCTATACGTATATCCGTACGCACCAGCCAAGCATCGCCTCGAAGAGGAGCCCCCATGCCGCACGTGTCGGAGCAGCAGAACGCCCCCGGAAAGAAGTTCGACCTTGAGCACTGGCAGGCTCGCTTCGACGAGCTGCGTGCCGCCCACCACGTGCCGGGAGCGGCACTCGCGGTGCTCGTCGACGGGGAGATCCACGAGCTGGCGAGCGGTGTGCTCCACCGCGGGACCGGCGTGGAGGTGACCACGGACTCGGTGTTCCAGTCCGGTTCGATCGCCAAGGTCTACACGGCGACGCTGATCATGCGCCTCGCCGACGCGGGCGAACTGGACCTGGACGTGCCGGTGAAGGAGATCCTCCCGGAGTTCGAGGCGGCCGACGAGGACGCGACGCGCACCATCACCACCCGCCAACTCCTCTCCCACACCAGCGGGTTGACGTGTGACTTCACCTACGACGCGGGGCGCGGCGACGACTGTCTCGCCCGGTACGTCGAGGCCGCCAAGGGCGTGGCCATGGACTGCCGCCCGGGCACCGCGATCTCCTACAGCGGCATCGCCTACAACGTCCTCGGCCGCATCATCGAGGTCCTGACGGGCCTGACCTGGGACCAGGCCCTGAAGGACCGCCTCTTCACCCCCCTCGCCCTCGAACGCTCCATGACGCTGCCCGAGGAGGCGCTCTCGTACCGCGTCGCGATGAGCCACCTCGGGGAGCCGGGCCAGGACCCGGACCCGGCCCCCGCCTGGGACCTGATGCCGCGCTCGGCGGGCCCGTACGGCAGGGTCCTCGTCTCCGCCGGTGACGTGGCGCGGCTGGCCAGGATGCACCTCGACGGTGGCACGGCCCCCGACGGAACCCGGCTGCTGAGCGCCCAGGCCGTCGAGGATATGCAGCGTCGCGTGGTCGACGTACCCGACAAGTGGACGGTCAGCGCCGACGGTTGGGGCCTCGGCTGGACCCTCTACGACTGGGACGGCATCGCGGGCTACGGCCACGACGGCGCGGCGATAGGCCAGTACGGCTACCTGCGCGTCGTCCCGCACGCGGGCGTGGTCGTCTCGCTCCTCACCAACGGCGGCGGCGCCCGCGAGCTCTACGCCGCCCTCTTCCGCGAGCTGCTCGGCGATCTTGCGGGCGTGCGGATGCCGGACGCGTTCGAACCGCCCGCGCAGGCACCGGAAGTGGACTTCGCCCGGTACGTCGGCACGTACAAGCGCGCAGGTGTCGTCATCACCGTCTCCGAGCGCGACGGCGCGCCCCACCTGGTCTACGAGTTCGTGGACGGCATGAAGGACTTCTCGCCGCCGCTGGACGTGGAGCTGTACGCGGTGACGGAGTCGGTCTTCGCGGGTACGGGCGCGGGTCCGTCCTTCAGCGAGGGCTATATGCCGGTGGTGTTCTCGACGCTGTCCGACGGCACGGAGTGCTGCTACATCGGGATGCGGGCGGCACCGAAGGTCTCCTGACGCCCGGCGTCACGCGCCCGCGGGCATCTCCCACGGCTCCTGGGGCAGCGGACTCCCCGTCTCAAGGAGGGACTTGAGGTTGGAGAGCACGGCGGGCCATCCCGACCCGACGTCCTTCAGCTCCTGCTCGCTCGCGAGGTTCTCGTGGGTGACGGTGAGGCGCACGATGCCGCCGTGCGGCTGGATGTCGAAGGTGACGCGCGAGGGCTCGGCGTCGCGGTCGTTCGGGTCGCCCCAGGTGGTGACGAGCCGCGTGGGCGGCACGCTCTCCACGACGGTGCCGACGACGTCGTCGATCCCTGACCCGTCGGCCCGCCGGTGGGCCCACCCGGCCCCCGCCTTCCACTCCCCGTCGGAGACATTGCTGTGCCCCCAGTAGGTGGCGGTCAGGTCGGCGTCGGTGAGCGCGTGCCAGACCTTGTCCGGGGTGCTTTCGATGTACGTGACGTACACGTACGAGGGCTTGGTGCTGGTGCCGGTGCTGTCGCTGCTCATGGTGGCGTCGTCCTCCGCCTGTCGCTTGATCGCGCTAAGCGCCCGCAGCCGCGGGTGCTCGAACCGGTCGATCCACCGCTCCTGGATCTCATGGAGCGGCACGGGATTGAGGTAGTGGAGCTTCTCGCGGCCGCGCCGCGCGGTGCTGACGAGATTCGCGGCCTCCAGGATCCCCAGGTGCTGGGTGGCCGACTGCCGCGACATCTCGACGCGCTCGCACAGCTCCCCCAGCGTCTGCCCGCCCCGCTCGCGCAGCAGGTCGAGCAGATACCGCCGGGTGCGGTCGGCGAGGGCCTTGAAGATCTTGTCGATGTCGGGGCCCGCGCTGTCCGCGGTCGTCTTTGAGCTCACATCTCCATCATGCAGTCAAATGCCTGCATGTCAATCGGAGGCGGCTGCGAACAGGGCCTCCGCGTCGCTGACGACGAGGGCGAGGGCGAACCAGTCGTGGAGGACGTCAAGGTCTGTGCAGGCGGTGATCCGCTCACGGGCGCGGGCCAGGGTGGGGATGCCGCGTGCTTCGAGCGTGCAGAGGATGTTGACGGCCCGCTCCTCGACCCGCCCGGCCTGGATGCCTCGGAGGTAGGGGCCCTCGGCGAGGCTGCCGGGGTCGAAGTCGAGGCCGCTCCGGAGGGGGTGATAGCCGTCTTGGTCGAGGTAATAGCCGGCCAGGAGCGCACCCCGGTCCGGCTCGTCCCTTTCCGCGTCGTTCCCGTCGGCCTCCGTGAACAGCTCTGCTGCCTCGGTGGCGGTGAACGCCTTCTCCAAGAAGCTGTCGAGGACGCGGAGACTGGTGCAGGCGCGGATCCGCTCGCGGGTGTCGTCCTCCGTGGGGATGCCCCGCCACTTCAGCACGCGAAGCACGGCTGAACCCCGCTCGTCGATCCGGCCGACCGCCACGCCGCGGAGGAAGTTCTCCTCCGACATGGTCCCTCGGCCGGGGAAGTAGCTGCCGATGATGCCTCCCATGATCAGCACCATGTGCTACTCGCTCTGGTCGGCTGCCTCGGCAAACAGGGCGTTGGCGTCGGTGACCTTCAGGGCGCGACCGAACCAGCGGTCGAGGGTGTCCAGGTCGGTACAGCTGGTGACCCGTTCGCGGGTGCTGTCCGGGACGGGGATGCCGCGCATTTCCAGTGCGTGCAGGATGCTCTCCGCCTTGCCTTCGGCGAGGCCTGCTTCCTTGCCTTCGAGGTACTTCTCCTCGGCGAGAGTCCCCTGACCGGGGAAGTAGATCGTCACGCCCACCACGTCCCTCCACCAGTGCCTCCAGTATGGCCGTGCAGTCGGGGCTGCGCCGATGCATCAACGCGGCGAAAGCGGCGAAGGCGAGGTCCTGCGCGACCTCGTCGGGGTCGACGATCACCGGCACGTTGTCGGGGCCGACGACCATGGGATGCACCGTCAGGGCGGTCCAGTCGTCCACTCCGATCCGGAAGGGCCCCATGGCCCAGGTGGACGTGGCCTTGTCCTGGCACACGACAAGCAGCAGCGCGGGGATGCGGTACTGCGAGTGGAGGTACGAGAGGTAGTACCCCCAGCTCACGGCCTTCTCCGGGTCCCGGCTGGGGACGAGTCTCGGTGACGTCCGTCGTGATTACCTCGACGGTCGGCCTCTCAGGAAGTGCTACGCCCAGGATCCGGAACACTGGCGTCAGGAGTTCGGGCCGCTCCTGGAAGATCCGGTGCGAGACCTCGTGTTGCGATGTGACCATGTGCGGAACCTAGGTGGATCAAGGGCCGGGTGTCCCGGCCGGCGGAATGGGATCACTCTTTCGAGTGCGGACGAAACGTTCACGCCGCCTCGGTCAGCTCGCACCAGATGAACTTGCCGTTGCTGTCCGGCAGTTGGGCCGGTCCCACGGCGTACCAGCCCCACTCGTCCGCGCAGTCCCGCACCAGGGCGAGCCCCCGGCCTGCCTCTGCGAGGGCGAGTGTCGCGGTCTTCGCTTCCGGTGGGGTGGGGTCCGCGTCCCACACCCCGATGCGGAGTACGCCTCGCGCCCACCGGATACGGAGGGCCGCCGGGCCCTTCGTGTGCTGCACGGCGTTGGCGACCAGCTCGCTAGCTACTTGCGAAAGTGGGTCATCAAATTCTGAGGGCTGGGCTCGGCGACATGGCTGACTTCATGCAGGTGTCGACAGCGACAGAGACTCGTGATCAGGCGGTGGAGCTGGCTCGGTCAGTGGTAGCGGATCGGCTCGCCGCTGGGGCACAGATCGTGGGCCCGGTGGTTTCCGTCTTCTGGCATGCGGGTGAGTTCGGCACCGGGGAGGAGTGGCAGCTTCTGCTGAAGACGCACGCCGACCGGTACGCGGAGTTGGAAGCGCACCTGCTGGAGCACCACCCGTGGAAGAACCCGGAGGTCTCGGCCGTTCCGATCGTCGCCGGGTCGGATGCCTACCTGCGGTGGGTGGCCACGACAACCGGCCCGCTCCCCTCCGAGTAGGGCGTTAGCCCCGCGCCTTCTCCAGCACATCGGCAACCTCAGACAGCGCCCGGTGGTCGCTGAGGCACCGCAGGACCGGAGCGAGGCGCTGCCGTGGGCGGACGGACGCCACCCCGGCGGACAGATCCAGTGCGCGGCTGGTGGCCTTGGCGGACTGTTCCACCTCGCCTGCGGTGAGGTAAGAGTCGGCAAGCCACGACAGGTACAGACTTTTGTCCCGCGCGTGAGTGTCTTCGTACTTCGCCTGTACGCGGGCGGGCCAGTGGGCACGTTGGGCACTGTTCAGCGTGACGCGCCGTACGGCACGGCGTTGCTCGATGCCCCTGCTCAACTCCTGGCTATGCGAACACTCTTCCGTAAGGTGGAGGCAGTATCGCTTGAGCCCGCCAAGTCGCGCGAGTTCATCCACCGTGTGGCGAAGGAACTGTAAGACGTGATCCCGTGGCAGAAGTCCTCGTTCTCCGGCCCCGGCGACGGCAACGAATGCGTGGAACTGGCCTTCCTCGACGGAACGTTGCTACTTCGCGAGAGCGACGCCCCTGGCCGAATACTCGCCCTGCACCGTGAGGGGTTCACCGCCCTGCTGCGGGAGATCCAGGAGTCAGCGAAGGGGTTGTAGGCATGTTCCAGTGGCAGAAGTCGTCTTTCTCCAGCGGAAGCGACGGCAGCAACTGCGTTGAACTGGCCGCCACCGACACCACGTTGCTCCTCCGCGAGAGCGACGACCCCACCCGAATACTGGCCCCCACCCGGGACGCGCTCGCCGCCCTCCTGCGTCAGATCCGCGCGGCCGAGCGCACGTGAAGGACGAGCCTTCGCGTAAATCGACCCTCACCCACCGGGCGCACCACGGGAATTCAGAGTACTGGGCAGGGTGGTCCAAAAAGGGGGCAAGCGCCGCGATCAGACGGTTGTCGTGGACGCCCCCTTCCGCATCACCTCCACCGCCCGGCTGAAGCTGTCCGCCCCGTGCCCGGCGTCCACCACGCGCCGGAAGATCTCGCGGACCGCCTCCGGGAAGGCGGTGTCCACGCCCGCGTCGGCCGCGGTATGGACGACATGTTCCATGCTGGCCAGGCCCATCGAGGTGCGGTCCACGTCGCCGGCGTGGTTGCCGGCGTCGATGCGGGGGGCGTAGAAGTCGATGAAGTGCCCCATGCCCGCGAAGTTCTCGGCGGCGTAGGGGGCGATCTCCGCCGCCGTGATGCCGTGTGCGGCGGCCACGGCGACGGCCTGCCAGTAGGCGATCATCGCCGGCCAGAAGATGACCATGTTGAGCTGGTACATGAGGGCGGCCAGGCCCGGGTCCTCACCTCGGTAGTCCGAGGTGCCGGTGATGACTTCGAGGGCGGCGCGGTGCTTGTCGTAGGCGTCGCGCGGGCCGCTGTAGAACGTCGACGCGTCCGGGGTGCCGATCAGGGGCGGCGGTGACAGTACGCCACCGGTGAGGTGCGTCCCGCCGAGCTCCGTCACCCAGCGGGCGCCCGCCCGCGCCTTCTCCGGGGTGTCCGAGCTGAGGTTCACGAAGACCCGGCCCGTCACGGCGTCCTTCGCCCGATCGAGCACCCCGTACATCGCGTCGTAGTCGATCAGGCTGAGGACCACCAACTCATTGGCGGAAATGGCCTGTTCGGGGGTCTCGGCGAGGGTGGCGCCACGCTCTACGAGGGCGTCGGCGCGGGACGGGGTGCGGTTCCAAAGGGTGACGCGGTAGCCGCGGTCGAGGTAGGCGGCGGCCATGGCCTGCCCCATGGGGCCAAGACCGATGACGGTCACGGACTGTGCGGTGGAAGACATGCTCAACTCCATACAGTGACTAGAGCGATCGCTCTATCTAGCGCGTGGGGAAAACGTAGCACGCGTCTAGAACGAACGCTCTACTCAGTCATGGGTAAGGTGAGGCCATGTCCCCCATGCCCCAGCGCAGCTCGGCCCTCAGCACCCGCGACCGGATCGTGTCCGTCTCCGCCCGCCTCATCCAGCGGCAGGGCTATGTGGGCACCGGCATCAAACAGATCGCCAAGGAGGCGGAGGCGACGCTCGGCTCCGTCTACCACTTCTTCCCCGGCGGCAAGGAGGCCGTCGCGGTGGCGGCGATCAAGTACAGCGACGAGGAGTTCGCGGCGGTGCTGCGGGACGCGCTGGCGCGCGAGGCGGACCCGGCGGCTGCGATTGAGGCCTGCGCGGTCGAACTGGCGGTGGGGTTGCGGGAGTCGGGGTGGATCGACGGCTGCCCGGTGACTGCTGCCGCGTTGGAGACCCTCGGTACGGAGTCCGAGATCCAGCAGGTGTGCGCCGACGCCCTGCGGAGCTGGGAGTCCATCGTCGAGGAGAAGCTGCTGGGGTCGGGCTTCTCCGCGGGGGACGCGCGGGAGGTGGCGACGACCGTGATCAGCGCGCTGGAGGGCGCGGAGGTGACGGCGCAGGTGGCCCGCAGCGAGGAGCCCTTGCGGGCGGCTGGGCGGCAGTTGGCTCGGTTGGTGGGGTCTTACGGGGGGTGAGCTGGGCTGCGGGCCGTTTGTGGGCCGTCACTTCAGTAAGCCGTCAGGCGGGGCCATACGTCCGGTGCTGTGAGGACGTCGATGATGGTGGGGTCGGCGTGGAGGAGGGCGGGCAGGGCCGCTATCCAGTTGCTGTGGTGGACCGCCAGGGCGGCGGCTTTGGTCGCTCGGGCGGGGGGCAGGGCCTGGGCCAGGGCCGCGCAGGCGGTCGCGGTGGTCTGGGGGGACGCGGGGAAGGACTGGGCCAGGGCTTCGGCGCGGGGGATGTCGCCCGACTCGGCGAGGGCTTCGACCAAGCCGGACAGGGAGCTGCCCTCGTCGTCCCGTACGCCGGTACGTCCGCGTACGAAGGCCTCGGCCCGGTCGGCGTGACCGGTGACTACCAGGGCCCGGGTGAGCCCCGCGAACTCCCGGATGTACGACGCGTAGGAGCCGATCTTCTCGGCCTGGTCGAACATGGCGGTCATGGTCGCGTGGTCGTCCAGGACGAACGCGGCACGGGCGATCGCGGCTCGCGGACCCCAGCTTGTGGGGGTGAGCTGGTCAGCCGTCGCCGTGAGCTCCCCGTAGAGATCCCTGGCCCGCTCCGTCTGACCGTCCCGCGCGAGGCCTTCGGCGATCTCGGCCATGGCCTCCATGCGGCGGCTCGCTTCGTCCGACACATTCCTCGCCAGGGCGAGAGCAAGGTCGAACTGCCCTTGCCGGGCATGGTGCTTGGCCAGGTCACTGTGGACGCGATCGCGGTCCCTGTCCGAGCGGACGCTCGCGACCAGCTCCTGAGCGAGGCGGGGTCGGCCCGTGGCTGTCAGCTCCCGGATGACGGCCGTCAGCCAGATGTCCGCACTGCTGCTCCCTCTCGGGAAAGCCGCCTTCATCTCCAGAGCGCGCTCGAACTGCCCGGTGGCCGCGAAGGCCCGGGCCACGGCGGCGTAGGCCAGGGTGTCGGTGGGAGAGACGGTGGGGCGTTGGTAGGCCGGGGACGCGGGAAGGGGCAGCTGCTCCTCGATGTGGTGGAGGAGCGCATGTGCTTGTTCGTCGTGGCCTGCCGCGGCGAAGGCAGTGGCCACTGTGGCTCGTTCTCGGGGGTCGGAGAGGAGGGGGGTGGTGTCGCGGTAGCCGGACTCGGCCCGGCTGAGGACTGCCTCGGCCTCGTTGACGGCGCCCTCGGCCGCGAGGTCCTTGGCGACCGCGATCAGGCCCACGGCCCGCCAGGTCCAGGCGGGGATGGTGGCCGCCAGGCTCAGCGCGGCGTCGGCCCGGCCGGCCGCGAGCAGCACCTTGCACTTCCAGGCCAGATCCACCGGCTGCGCGGGTGCCCCGTGCCGCGGCTCGGCCAGTTCGAGCGCGAGGTCGTGCCGGCCGGCGGCGGCCAGGGCCAGGGCGATCGGCCCGACGCTCGCGCGCCTGAGGATGAGATCCCGGGCGGTGCGCATGGCGTCGTCATGGCGGCCGTCGTCCATCAGAGCCAGGCACAGGCTCTGGGTCAGGCCGCTGCCGTCCGCGAATCCGGGGGCACAATGCTCCGTCAGCCGCAGGGCGCGGTCGCTCTCCCCGGCCCGGGCCAGGGCCAGGGCGACCGTCGCGCGGTCGGCGTCGAAGGGCCAGGACCGGGCGATGGCCTCGGCTTCGGCGTGGTGACCGACGGCGATCAGGACCCGGCAGGTATCGATCTGCCGCCGGTCGTCGGCGGCGCTCCGAGGGCGGGTGAAGTGTGCGGTCTCTTCCTCCGCGCGCCCGGTCGGCAGCGTCAGCACCCGCTCGGCGGTCGCGATGTCCACGCGCCCCGCGAGCACCAGCGCGATCTCCGCACGTGCGGCGTGCACGATCTGATCGGCTGCCTCGCCCCCGTCCCGGAGACCGTCGGCGAACGCGAGGCCACGTTCGTACCGGCCCAACTCCGCGTACGCCGTGGCGATTCTCCGCAGCAGGCGCGTGGAGCGGAACGCCCCGCCCCGGGTCGCGGCTTCGTCTCCCCTACGGAAGAGCTGATCCGCCTGCTCGTCCGCGCCGCCCTCTGAGGCGACGACGGCTGCCGTGAGCAGCCCCAACGCGCGTACGTAGTTCCGCTCGGCCGTTTCGGCGAACGCGGCGGCGCAGGCGTATCGCCCCTGTTGCGCCAGTGAGCGCGTGACGAGCGGAATGACCTTCTCCAACACGGCATGTGAGTCGATGCGGCCGGTCAGCGCCACGGCCCGCTCCAGTTCTCCCCAGGCGAGCCACGCCTTCACGACGGGAGTGAAGTGCCACGGCTCGCGACCCTGGTGGTCCGTCTCGAGGACCGCGGTCTCCGCGTGCCGCAATACTTCGACGGCGCGCTCACCGTCGCCCCGCCGCCGCAGGGCGTTTCCGACCCCGATGAGGGCGTAGACCTGGCCGCCAAGACTCGGGATGCTGCGCGCCAGCGCCTCGGCGCGGTCCGCGTGGCCCAACGCCGCCCAGGCCTCCGGGAGTTCCCGCGGAAGAGCCCGGTTGCGCCGCATCAGCATGTCCCGTAGCAGAGCAAGCCGCACCATGTCCCCGAGCGGCCGCCCACCCCCCTCCACGACGGCCTCCTCGCCCGCACGGATCTCCGCCAGCGTGGCCACGTCGCCGCCCGTGTCGGCGTACAGCCGCTCGTGCCGGGCCGGGTCCGTGGCGAGGGCGACGAGGCGGGGGACGTCCCCGTGCTCCCGCAGCATCGCGAAGTAACCGCGCAGCAGATAGGGCGGTGCCTCCGGGGGCCACCCGCGCTCCCGGTACTCGTCGGCCCACCTGTGCAGCCGCTCCCGGTACCCCTTGAGCCCCGTCGAGCCGATCAACTTCCGTGCCTGGAGGTGCAGTTCCTGGTGCGCGAGGAGGCAGGCCCCCTCGCGCACCTCAAAGGTACGGCCCGATGCCGTACGCAGCATCTCCTGGAGTTGAAAGGGCACCGAGCCGGTCAGATGTGCGAGGTCGTCGATGCTCAGCCCGCCGCCGGCCGCGGTGAGCAACCCCAACGCATCGAGGTGATGACCACCGGCGCGAAAGAGCCGCCCCAACTCCTGCTCGGCGGAGCTACGGACGGTTCCGGCCCACGATGAGGGCGCCAACTGTCGTACGACACCGGCCATGCGCAGCGGATGACGGTCAGGCACATCAGCAGGGAGCGGCGGATTCGGCCGCCCCGCGACGACAACCCGAAGCTCCTCGTGCGGAACCCGGGCCACCAGCCCCGCCACGCTATGGGCGTCGGGCCCGTCTGTGACCCCCCGATCCTCGTCGAGCCCGTCCACGATCAGCACGAGCCGCTCGCCCCGCCCCCGGCACTCCCGCGCGGCCCGCCCGAAGAGCCGCAGCAGATGCGCCTCCCGGGTCGCCTCCGTCAGCTGCGGCGGGACCGGCTCGCCCACCAGCTCGGCCAGCTGCTCAAGCACGACCTCCACAAAGGCACCCCGGTCGTTTTGCGCGGCCAGCCGTGCGGTGATGAAGAACGGCACGACGCGGACGCCCTCCGGCGGATGCAGCGCGAACCACGCGAGCAGCGCGCTCTTTCCGGCCCAGGGCCCGGCCCGCCACCAGGCGAAGGAGCGCTCGCCAATGCCCTTGCAGAAGGTGGCAAGCTCCTCCAACTCAGCCTCACGATCGTGAAGTTGTGTGGGCGCGATGTTCCGTACGTGCTCCCAGTACGCGGAGTGCGCGGGCTGCTGCCGCGGCCCGGCGGAGTCGCCGTAGATGGTGACCGGCCCGTGGAAGTCCCGCCCTTGGATGACCACGCCTTGCCGCCCGCCGGAGACGGAGTTCTCGACATCGCCGAGCTCACCGGCATCACGGGCACCGCTCACAAGTCCTCCAACTTCACCGGGTGTTGGTCGCACCAGGGTAAGTCGGATGGGCTGCCAAGGGGGGCGGGCACGCCCCGCCCATTACTTGCTTGTGCAAGCAGATACCGTCACCGCGGCGCTGCATTCGGTGACTCACGCAGGAGTTGAGCTCGCTCTGGGGTAGTTCGGGTGTGGTGAACGAAAAGAGTGCGCGGGCCTAGTCCTCTGTCTGGAGTAGCCCCGGGACGTGCAGGAAATCCACGTCGTATCGGAACGTCGCGTAGTGCTCCAGCTCCGACAACGGGTTCGACCACGAGGCTTTCGAACCGGTGTGGAAGCCAATGCCGCGCTAGCACAGGGGACGGCATCAGACAGCAGTGAGCCCCGAGGGCCTTTACGGTCATCGGGGCTCACGTCTATTCGGATGCTGTCCCATCGCGTGGATGCAAGATGCATGGGTCTTTCGCCACTGAGTTCCCGGACGCGGCAAGCCACCCTGGCGAGCGAGGTGACCGACATCCGCTGTTAGCCTCATCCGACTCTGACGGCTCTGACCGCTCCACACCATAAAAGCTAGGGAGATTGAATTGCGCATCAAGCGAATAGTTCAGGGCGGAATGTCCGCACTGGCCATGGGCGCTGTCGCGGTGGCCATGGTGCCGGGCTCGGCGCAGGCGGTGGACTGGGACCACGGACCGCTGTACGACACGGGTAAGCACGCGGCGGCCTACATCGAGGAGCGCGGCGACTACCTCAAGGTCTGTGACACCAAGAGCGACGGCAAGAAGGCGTGGGTGAACGT
Source organism: Streptomyces sp. NPDC086554 (assembly GCF_040686095.1). Lineage (NCBI taxonomy): Bacteria > Bacillati > Actinomycetota > Actinomycetes > Kitasatosporales > Streptomycetaceae > Streptomyces > Streptomyces sp. NPDC086554. The sequence continues at coordinate 66,627 of NZ_JBFBJK010000030.1, read as the reverse complement.
CTTCGACTACTACAGCGGCGACCTCGTGTACAGCCTCACCGACGAGAAGAACGACGGTAAGTGCAGCTACCGGGACGCCTCGGACGGCGGTAAGTACAACCTCGCGGAAAACCAGAAATTCGACGTCATAGTCTCGCATGAGCCCTCGAACAATTCGGGCTCCTACCACTTCAATTTCCTCAACGATCACTAATTACAACCTTTGTGACGGACCGTCAGCGACGCTGATGGTCCGTCGGTGAGCTCTCCGCCTCGTCCAAGACATGCTGGAGCCTTGTGCCGCTCCGGCAGCCAGGGTGGCTTCAAGTTCCCGAAGGGTGCCGCTGCACACCGGGCGATCTACACGATCCCGGAACTTGAAGCCGCCCTGGGCATCAGGCCCTGCCGGAGCTCTGCCCTCAAGCCTCGTTACTTGCTCAAGGGCGCGCCTGGGCGCGGCGGCCGCAGAACTGGCGCGGCTCGACTCCCGTCCGACCGCCGTTGCCGTGCTCGACGGCAGTCTGTTCGGCCAAGTGCTCTCCACCGGCCTGGCCCTGCCCGTACTGCTGTGCGGTCTGACCCCGCCCGACCCTCAAGACCCGGACGTTCTGGCCGGCTGGGATCAGCCCGGGCCGCTGGGGTTTCGCAACACGGACGACCCCGACGACGTGTTCAACTTCGGCAACCTGCACCAGCCCGCGGCATCACGCTGGCAGCCGATGAGTTGGGCGACGCGGCCAACTAGGTACGTATCCGACCACCCGGCCAATTGAGATGGGTGTAGCTCGATACAACTCGTGGAGCCCTTGCGGTGTTCGACCGACGAGCGGCCGCACCTCGCACGACCGTCCTGCCAAAGCCCCTGCTCGGCCAGTCCCTTCAAAGGAGCTGCACCAATACCCGTTTGTTTCCCATCTATTGGTCAATTACCGTACAGCGCATGTTTTTTCTGAAGCCAGGCAGTCGCCGTCGGGGGCGGAGTGCAGCGGTGCTGGTCGCGCTGTCTTCGTTGGCGGCATTGATATCGGGCACTCAACTGGCGGTCGCCGACGGGAAGCCGACGCCCGTCGCGGACGCGGGCAAACCGTTCCAGAGCAAGGGTCCGTCCGGCTTCGTCCTCTACCCGCGGGAGATGCCGGGTGTGGATGAGGGGCAGACGGCGCGGTCGGTGATCGAGGGGGCCGAGGCGACGGGTGCCGTCACGCGAGTCTCCCCGCTGAGCGTCGCCCAGTCGAAGCAGCACGTCGGACGGTCCCTGTGCCACACGACCGGCATCAACGGCACGTTCAAGTACAACGGGTTCTGCTGGGACGAGACGGATGACAAGACCAGCGCCTATGCCAGGGGCTGGCATCCGCAAGGCTTCACCGCCTCGCACGACGCGGACGCGAGCGGCACGGTCGACGGCCACCACCTGTACATGTCGAGCTGGTACTACGGCGTAGGGGGCGGCGACAACGACCGCGCCAAGAAGGCCCGTATCTCCATCCTCAAGTCGACCGGCAAGGAGCGGACTTACGGTCACGTCCTGCTCGTCAAGCCCACCGGCAGCCGGGCCAAGCCCAGTTTCACGACGGTCAACGACGTCCACTCCGACGCCATGGTCTGGTACGGGAACAGGCTGTTCGTGGCCAACGGCGGCGAACTGCAGGTCTACGACCTCAGCCACCTGTGGAAGGTGAACACCATCACCAACTGGTCGGGCATCGACGGCGGCACGTCCGCGGCCGAGCACCACCAGTGGGCCCTGCCCATGGTCGCGCGCTACTCGAATCGCACCAAGGCCCAGCAGGACGGGGCTCCGGAGGACAGGCGCTCCAACATGAACTGCCACGGAGACGTCGCCTGCCTGAACTCCATGAGCCTGGACCGCAGCACGTCGCCGCCCAGCCTGATCTCCGGACGCTACGGGAACGCCGAACGCACCGCCCCCGTGGACGTGATCCGCTGGCCGCTCGATCGCATCGGGGAAGGCGGTACGTCCCCCGTCAAGGCGACAGCCGCCTACAACGCTCCCGTCCACGGGCTGCAGGGCGTGGCCACCGATGGCGATTACTTCTACATGTCGGCCATGTGCGACACGGGCTACATGAACGTCGCCGACCCCACGAACGAGGCCGCCTACTACTGCATCTGGCAGGCCAAGCCGAACGGCAAGGTGTCGATCCTCACCCGCACGGCGCCCCTCACCCAGAACCTGTCCTACGCGCACTCCTCGGGCCGCCTGTGGGGCATGAACGAGAAGACCGGCCAGCGCGTCGTCTTCTCCCTGCAGCCGCGGCGGGGCGACAACTACCAGTTCCTGTACAACGACTACAGCAAGCTGTGCGCGGGCGTCGGCAGCAAGATCGACAACAGCAAGCCGGTCATCCAGTGGGGCTGCAACAACGTAGAGGACGAGCGCTGGAAGCTGGAGAAGAGCGACGAGCGCTGGGTGTTGGAGAAGACCAAGGACAACAACGGCAACCCCGCCTACGTCATCCAGAACAGGTACTCCGGCAAGTGCATCGGCACCGGCAACAGCCTCGCCAACGGCCAAGGCGTGATCCAGTACGCCTGCAACGGCGCGGTTGACGAGAAGTGGTGGTACAACCAGGACACCCACGAGCTGCGGAACGTCTACTCGGGCAAGTGCCTGGCCCTGGGCTCCGCCGCGACGAAGGGCAGCCAGCTCATCCAGTGGACCTGCAACGGAGCGAAGGACGAGCGCTGGAGCATCTCGAGGACCGCCCCCAAGGTGTGATCTGAACTCCACCCAGTTGAGAGCTTCTTAGTGCCACCCGCCACCCCACTCCTTCCCCCCCGGCTGTGGCACTCGGCACGGACTCGGACGGTCCAGATGGTTACGAGAGTCTGAAAGTGCCGACCGAGCCGTAGCTCCTGTCGGCGATTTTGCTTTGAACAAGGCCCGTTGAGGGTGACCTCCCGTCACTCCCGGCGGGCCTTGCGCGTATCCGCCCGTCCTGGGCGTGGTCGTGTTTATGTGCATTGGTATGTACCAATGGCGTAGGGTCCGGGACTCCTGCGGCGGCGCATAGCCGTCGTACGGCCATGTATCCCTACCAAAGCGAAAGAACCGAGTGAATCAGCGTATACGTACCGCCGTGCGCACTGCCGCGCTCGGCGTCGCGGCGACAGCCGTACTGCTCAGCTCGCCCGGCGTGGCATCTGCGGCCCCCGCGGACCCCTCACCCGTGGAGTCGGCCCCGACGGTGCCGGACTCCCCGTCCGTGAATTCGGAGCCCACCACGACACCGGAAGCCACCGGGCCCGCGAAGGCCACCAAGTCCCCGGAACCCACCGGGACTCCGGATGCCGTGCGTTCCCACGAGGCTGAAGTCGAGGCCGAAGCCGAGGAGACCGGGACGACCCCTGGGGCGACCGTGACCAAGAGCCCCGATGACGACCTGAAGGCCACCGCGGAGGAGATCGCGGAGGCCAGGGCCGCCGAGGCGTACTGGACCCCGGAGCGCATCGCGAAGGCCGTACCCGCCAACCCCGACAAGGGAGTTGACGGGGCGGGCCCGGGCGGGACGGTGACGCCGGGCGACATGCTGCGCTCCCCCTCCCACCTGGACAACAAGGGCGTCGCCACCGCCGGTGTCTTCCTCATCAACCAGGACGACGACCCGCAGTCGGACCCGGGCAGGCGGGACCAGTTCTGCTCCGCCTCGTCGGTGGCCTCGCCCACCAAGTCCCTGGTGATCACCGCCGCGCACTGCCTCAACGACAACGACCGGTTCCGCAACCTCGCCTTCGCACCGGGCTGGAAGGCGGACCCGAAGAACAAGGGCAAGGGCATCGCCCCGTACGGCATCTTCCCGATCAAGAAGGGGAAGATCTGGATCGACGGCCGCTACCTCTCCCAGGGCCCGTCGAAGGCCGACGACCTCGACTTCGCGTTCCTGAGGACGGGGCCGAACTCCAAGGGCCAGTTCCTGGAGAACGCGACGGGGATGGGCAATGAGCTCACCACGCTCCCCGCGTCCGGGAACCTGAAGCAGAAGAACGTCACCCTGATCGGCTTCCCCGGCAGCTCCAAGTCGCCGCGCGTGTGCCCCTCGACGTCCACCAAGGCGTACGCGGGCCGCTTCCTGGAGATCGCGTGCGACGGGTTCGCGCCCGGTGTCTCCGGGGGTCCCTTCCTGCGGAACTTCGATGGCAAGCGGGGAGATGTCATCGGCGTCATCGGCGGGTACAAGACCGGCGGCAAGCTGGACAACGTCTCCTACTCCTCGCAGTTCGACGCCGATGTCGTACGCCTCTACAACCAGGCCGTGAACGACTACGAGCCGGACAAGCCGTCAGGCAGCGAGGGTATGGGCGACGCGGGGCTCTGGCGTCATGCCACCGCCGCCGCCACCGGCCAGTTCCACACCTCGTCGCAGCGGACGAAGGACGGCGACCTCATCGTGAAGTGGTCCGACGGGGAGATGACCCTCTACCCGGGAGACCAGTCCCAGGGCTTCTACACCGGGTGTCAGAAGGGCCAGCCGTGCGAGACGCGCCTGGCGAAGCCGAACAAGATGTGGGCCGACTACGCCGAGGTCGTCACCGCCGGCGACTACACGGGCTCCAACGCGTGCGACCTGATGGTCAAGTGGGTCGACGGCGAGGTCACGATCTACAAGGACATCGACGAGAACACGCGGCTGCCCACCTCCACCTCCGAGCATCCGGCGAACGAGATCAAGATCGCCGACGCGGGTTCGACGTGGAAGTACGCGAAGGGCATCGCGACGGGCAAGTACGGCGGCAACAAGTGGGCCGACGACCTGGTGGTGCGCTGGGTGGACGGCGAGGTGACCAAGTACACCAACGTCGACGGCGGCGGCTTCCACGCCGAGAAGCAGCTGCTCGCCCCGAACGCTCTGTGGAAGCAGCACGCCGACGTCATCGCGGGCGGCGACTTCGACGGGTCGGTCAACTCCGATTTCGACCTCTTCGTGCGCTGGTCGGACGGTGAACTCACCATCTACGAGGACGTCGGCGCCAAGGGGCTCGGCAAGGAGAACCAGCTCAAGGGCCCCAACGGAACGTGGAAGCACGCGCGCGTGATCGCTCCCGGCGAGTTCGGCGGGAACCTCTGGGAGGACGACGTCTTCGTGCGCTGGTCCGACGGCGAGGTGTCCGTGTACGGCAACACCCAGGCCGACGCGTTGGGGCGCGAGTACCAGCTCGTTCCCCCCGGATAGGGTCGTTTCATGCGCATACATCACGTCCTTCCCCTCTGCGCCGCGGTGACCGCCGCGTCCGTCCTGGTTGCCGGCTGTGCCGATGGGCGGGGGGACGGGGGCCGGCCGGGGGCGAAGAGCGCCTCGCCGCGGTCGTCCGAGTCGTCGTCCGAGTCGTCGGCTGCGTCGTCGGCCGCGTCGCCGACTCCGTCCGGCGACGATCGGACCTGGGAGCCGGACGACGCGCTGCGGCGTGCGGACCGGGCCCTGGACGCCTACGCCGACGACGGCACGGACGCGGAGCTCGTCGACTCCGGTACCGCGTACGTCGGTTCGGGCCTGGAAAAGGCCTTCAAGGCCCCCGGCGACCGGGCGTACCGGCTCGACATCACCTGTGACACGGCCGGGGTCGATGAACTCACCCTGACGCTGTCCCGGGACGGCGCGGAGCAGGCCTACGGAGTGGGGTGCGGGGACCGCGAGGCGGACCAGTTCAACATTCCGCCGGGCACACCCTTCAAAGCCCGCGTCGACTCCGTGAAGGACGGCACCGGCCTGATCTCGTGGCGTCTGAACAGCATCGCCCCGGGCGATGTGGACGGGTGCGACGACGACATCGACGGGTGTGAGGACTGAGGCAGGACGAGTGAGCAGCAGAGGGCCGGGGCCGTCGGTGGTCCCGGCCCTACGCCCGCCCCACTCCTTACTCCTTGCTTGTGCAAGCAGGTAACGTCGCCGGGTGGTTGGACTCATGGCCCTGAGCGATGAAGAAGACGACCGATGGTGCATGGCCGTGCGCCTGTTGGGGCGGATCGAGCGGCGATTGGACCTGACGCTGCAGCGGCGGCACGGCTTCCGCTGTCCGACTATCGCGCGCTGTGCGCGCTGGGCCGCGCCGGTGCCGGGGACTCCATGCGCATGGGGGAGCTGGCCGACCGCATCGGCCTGAAGGACAGCACCGTGACAGCGGCACAGTGCGACGGGGCCGCGGGGCATGCACGTACTCCACGCGGTGGCGCTACCGGTGTGAGGTGAGCGGGGCCGTGGCCTTTACGGCTTGGAGGAGGTGGGCCAGGGCTGTGGGGGTGGTGGCCAGTTCGGTGGTGGGGTCGTCGCTTTCGCGGAGGTGGAGGTGAGGGCCGGTGACGGCCAGTTCTATGCAGGTGTTCCCGTCGCCGCCATCGGAAAAGGTGGACTTCTGCCAGTGCAGAGGGGCGGTCATGGGGTGCACCTCACGGTTCCTTCGACAAGCGGTGGATGAAGTCCCGCGACGCCGTGGGGTCCAGGGACGCCTTCTCCACCTTACGGAACAATGTTCGAAGCCGTTTCAACTGAGGCTCGGTGTCGATGAACGCGGTGCCAGTGGGGGCATCCCGTAGCCCTGTGTCCAGTTGAGGTACTGGACCGCCGGTGTACATCATCGAGGCTCCCGCGCCGGCGAAGCCGTCCTGGTCGGTGGGAATCACGCGCACGGTCACGTGATCCCGCTCGATCTGGTCCAGGATTGCGTGGAGCTGGGCGCGAGCGACCTGGCGGTCGGACACACGGATACGCAGGGCGAATTCATGGACGACGGTCTCGTACGGGGTCGGGTTGTCCCCCTCGATCACGGCTCTGCGCTTCATCCGGTGCTCCACACGCGGGTCGAGCTCGCTCGAAGGCAGGCCCGGGACCATGTACGAGAAGATCGCCCGGGCGTAGTCCGCTGTCTGCAGGAGGCCCGGGACGTGGGTGATGACCACCTCGCGTAGGAACGTCGCGTGGTGCTCCAGCTCGGCGACATCCAGGAACACTGGCGGAAGCACCCCGCGGTACTCCTCCCACCAGCCCCGAGTGCGGTCGACGGCCATTGCCTTCATGGCGGCGATCAAGGCTTCGTCGGTGCAGGCGTAGTGGGCAGCCAGGCGGTGTACGCGTTCGGCGCTCACACCGGCGACTCCGGACTCGATCTGACTCATCTGTACCGAGTCGGCCCCGAGTAGGGCGGCGGCTTCGCGGGCCTTCATGCCCGTTGCCTCGCGCAGTTTGCGCAGCTCGGCCCCCAGTCGCACTCTGCGGGCAGTGAGGTGCCTCTTTGGCGGCATGAGCTTCTCCTCGTCTCAACTGCCCAGCGTCAGTACCCCGTTCGGGGGTCAGAGTACGGCAATGGCTTGCGGCTTCCTAATGTTAGGAAATACCGTCAGTGACGCGTCGCAAACGCTGCGAGACCGGGACCCCGGAAGCGCACCACCCCGTCATGCCATGACGGCGGTGACATGCCACCGCCCTGCACCCGCCGCGTCCCGCCAACTCCCTCACGCCAACAGGAGTTCTCGCATGCCCGAAAGCGACACGCCCTGGGAGTACACCCTGTACATCCCGAACGACCTCCGCGCGGTCACGATCTGCCGCCGCTCCCTCCGCCTCATCCTCACTCTTCACTGCCTGCCCCAACTCTCCGACCTGGCAGAGCTGTTGGCGACGGAACTCGTCTCCAATGCCGTACGCCACACCAAAGGCCCCGCCGCCCTCCGCGTCCGCCACTCCGACGGAGTCCTCCGCATCGGGGCATGGGACGCCGACCCCACGCCGCCGGCCCCGCCCCTGCGCACCGCCGACGTGGACGCGGAACAGGGGCGGGGGCTTGACCTCGTACGGGCCTGCGCCGACGGCTGGGGCTGGTATCCGGTGGCCGTCGACTCCGGCAAGTACGTCTGGTGCGAACTCTGCGCCGCGTAGCTCGTTGATCACGCCGAACAGAAAGGAGACCCGATGGTCAGCTCGTCACACGAGGCGCTGCACCGGATCTTCCAGAAGGACGCCGGTCTGCTGGTCCGATCTCTCCAGCGTCTGCTCCACATTCCGTTCCCGGAGCCCCGGGAAATCGTGGCCCTTGATGTGGACCTCACGGAGATCGAACCGATCGAGCGCCGCTGCGACACCCTGTTAAGGGTGGAGACCGATGACGGCAACTTTCTCTTCGTCATCGAGTCGCAGGGCAGGAAGGACGAGGCCAAGCGCGGGAGTTGGGCCTACTACCTCTCGTATCTCTACGAGAAGTACCACTGCGAGCCGGTGTTGATCGTCGTGACCCAGAGCGCGGCAACGGCCCGCTGGGCCGCGAAACCCATCCAGTTCGGGCTGCCGGACTGGCCTTCGCTCACCGTGCGTCCGCTGGTTCTGGGGCCGGAGAACGTGCCGGTGATCGCGGACCGCCATGAGGCCGAGCGGGACGTCCCGCTTGCGGTGTTCTCGGCGATTGCGCATGGAAGAGGGCCGGGTGCCGCCGCCATACTGGGGGCACTGGCCGAGGCCTTGAAGACCCTCGACCCCGAGGCGGCGGGTTCGTTCGCACAGCTCACCCGGTCCGGTCTGGTGGACCCCCGGGCGAAGGAGATCTGGGAGGAACTGATGACGGTGACCAAGTACTTCTTCGACCACCGGTTCGCGGAGGAAGCACGGGAAGAGGGCCGGGAGGAGGTCAGGGCGCTGTTGGCCGAGGAGCGGGCCAAGAGCATCCTGCGCACCCTCGACTGGCGCGGCATCGAGCTGTCCCCAGAGGACCAGGAGCGCGTGCGGTCCTGTGTTGACCTGGACCGCCTCGCGGTGTGGCTCGACCGTTCCTACGAGGTGAGCGACGCGACCGGGCTCTTTGGGGACGACGGCGGCGATGACGGCGACGGCGGCGCCTGACATCTGGTTGGCGTTACGCAAAAGTCCCGGCGGCACCCCGTATCTCATGGGGTGCCGCCGGGACTTTCGTGCCACCCCCGACCTCACTCCCTCTCCGCCCCTCCCCCTGTAGCCGTGCCGGTACACGGCTGTGGCACGCGCGACGCAGTCGGACGATCTTGGTCGCCTATGGTGTGGGTGACCGCGGGGGCGAGGTGTTCCCGCATGCTTGAACGGGGTTGTGTCGTGAGGAAGTTGGCTTCGCTGGTGGGTGTCGTGGCCTTGGCGGGGGCCGCCTTTGTGGGCGGGACCGGGTCCGCCGGGGCGGTTGCGCCTGCCGCCGCTCCCACCGGAGTGAAGGCCGCGGTGTGCGGCAAGGGCGACGTGGTGAAGGCGAAGGAGAGCGTCAAGATCCGCAAGGAGCGGAAGCTGAACTCGACCGCCCTCGGCCTGTTCCCCAAGGGCGCCAAGGCCAAGTGGGCCGCCTGCACTGTGGAGTACGGCCAGACGTACTCGCTGTGCGGGTGGGAGAACGACGGCCGCTGGTCGTACATCGACTACCGGGGCACCAAGGGCTGGGTGCCCACCGCCTGTGAGAACTTCGTCTCCTGACGGAGGGTTCTGAGCGTACGGAGTACGGAGAAGGGCCGGAACCAGTTTGTGGTTCCGGCCCTTCTCCGTACGCGCATCCGCGTGCGGCTACGCCTCCTTCTTCGGCTCCTCCAGGCGCGGGAACAGGACCGCGCCCTTCGTCACCGTCGCGCCCGCGGGGAGCGTGCCCCAGGTGGCGGCGGTCTGGACGTCCTGGTCGGCGAGGGCGCCCAGGAGGGGCTCCGCGCCGAGGGAGTCCCAGAGCTTCTGGGAGGTGTCCGGCATGATCGGGTTCAGCAGGACCGCCACCGCGCGGAGTGACTCCGCCGCCGTGTAGAGGATCGTCGCCAGGCGGGCCTTGCCCTCCGGCGAGTCGTCCTTGGCCACCTTCCACGGCTCCTGCTCCGTGATGTAGCCGTTGACCTGCTTCACGAAGTCGAAGATCGCCAGGATGCCGCCCTGGAAGTCCAGCTCCTCGCCGATCTTACGGTCGGCCTCCGTGACGGCCTTCGCCAGGCCCTCCTGGACCGCCTTCTCGGCGTCACCGGAGGCCGTGGCCTCGGGCAGCGCGCCGCCGAAGTACTTGCCGACCATGGCCGCGACGCGGGAGGCGAGGTTGCCGTAGTCGTTGGCGAGCTCGCTCGTGTAGCGGGCCGTGAAGTCCTCCCACGAGAACGAGCCGTCGCTGCCGAAGGCGATCGCGCGCAGGAAGTACCAGCGGTAGGCGTCCACGCCGAAGTGGGAGGTCAGGTCCTGGGGCTTGATGCCCGTCAGGTTCGACTTCGACATCTTCTCGCCGCCGACCATCAGCCAGCCGTTCGCGGCGACCTTGCCGGGGACCGGCAGGCCCTGGGCGAGGAGCATCGCGGGCCAGATCACCGCGTGGAAGCGGAGGATGTCCTTGCCGACGAGGTGGACGTTGGCCGGGAAGGTCGACTTGAACTTCTCCTCGTCCGCGCCGTAGCCGACCGCCGTCGCGTAGTTCAGGAGCGCGTCGATCCACACGTAGATCACGTGCTTGTCGTCCCACGGGACCTTGACGCCCCAGTCGAACGTCGAGCGGGAGATCGAGAGGTCCTGCAGGCCCTGGCGTACGAAGTTCACGACCTCGTTGCGGGCCGACTCCGGCTGGATGAAGCCGGGGTTCGACGCGTAGAGCTCCAGGAGCTTGGGGCCGTACTCGCTGAGCTTGAAGAAGTAGTTCTCCTCCTTGAGGAGCTCCACCGGCTTCTTGTGGATGGGGCAGAGCTTCTGCCCCTCGTACTCGCCCTCGCCGTCGATCAGGTCGCCGGGGAGCTTGTACTCCTCACAGCCCACGCAGTACGGGCCCTCATAGCCGCCCTTGTAGATCTCGCCCTTGTCGTAGAGATCCTGGACGAACTCCTGCACGCGGTCCGTGTGACGCTTCTCCGTCGTACGGATGAAGTCGTCGTTCGCGATGTTCAGGTGCTCCCAGAGGGGCTTCCAGGCCTCGGTGACGAGCTTGTCGCACCACTCCTGGGGGGAGACTCCGTTCGCCTCGGCCGTGCGCATGATCTTCTGACCGTGCTCGTCCGTGCCGGTGAGGTACCACACCTTCTCGCCGCGCTGACGGTGCCAGCGCGTGAGCACGTCCCCTGCAACGGTCGTGTAGGCGTGGCCCAGGTGAGGAGCGTCGTTTACGTAGTAGATGGGGGTCGAGACGTAGAACGCCTTCGCGTTCTCGTCCGCTCCCTGCTTCTCGGATCCAGTGGCCGCCATGGTCGAAATCCTAACGGCCGGATGGAGATCGACTCACATCGATTCCAGGGGGTGGACCCGGTGCTTCCGGTGCCACCCCCTGGTCGAAGGATTCGTTACGGGCGCCAGGCCGCAAGCAGGCCCTCGTACAGCTCCTTGTCCGTGAGCTCCTTGGGCGTCGGGCCCGCGTGGAAGAAGGCGGCGTTGTCCGCCTTCAGCTTGCGGAGGTAGTCGAAGCCCTTCGCGTCGTGGTCGCCGAAGGCCACGAACTGGAAGAAGAGGGGGTGCGCGGCCGCTTCCGCGAGGGCTTGGGTGGCGGGGCCCTTGGCGTCGGGCGCCCCGTCCGTCTGGAAGATCACGAGGGCCGGGCTGCCCTTGTGGTCGGACTTCTCGTAGTGGGTGACGATCTCTTCGACGGCGCGGTGGTAGCTGGTGCGGCCCATGTGGCCCGCCGCGGCGTGCAGCTCGTCGATACGGCCCTCGTGCTCGGCGAGTGTGAGGGTGCCGGTGCCGTCGATGTCCGTGGAGAAGAAGACGACGTGTACGGAGGGGCCGGTGGCTTCGGGGTCCGTGTGGGCCGCGAGGGCGAGGACTTGTTCGCCCAGGCTCTGGGCGGAGCCGTCCTTGTAGTACGGGCGCATGGATCCGGAACGGTCGAGTACGAGGTACACGGGGGCGCGGGTCCCCGTGAGGTCCCTCTTCTTGAGCGCGGCGCCGGCTGCCTTGTAGGCGGCGGCCAGTCCCGGGGCCTTGGACTTGATCTCGGCGGGGGTGGTGGCGGATTTCCCGGTGGCGACAGCCTCGGGCTCCGTTTCGGTCGCGGGGGCCTCTGCGGCTTCCTCGGTAGCGGTGGCTTCGGGCTGTGCCGGGGTCACGGTCACCTCGGCCGCTTCTTCGGCAACCGGCGTCTCGGGCTGTGCCGGGGTCACGGTCACCTCGGCCGCTTCGTCGGCAACCGGCGTCTCGGGCTCCGTCTCGGTCACGGGGAGCTCGGCTGCTTCCTCGGCAACCGGGGCTTCGACCTCTGCCGAGGTCACGGGTACCTCTGCCGCTTCATCGGCGGGGGCAGCTTCGGGCTGTGCCGGGGTCACGGTCACCTCTGCCGCTTCATCGGCAACCGGCGTCTCGGGCTGTGCCCACCCGTCCCGCCCAGCGGGACGACTGCCCACAGCGGCGGCTTCGACGTCGGCGTCTGCTTCGGTCACCGGCTCCGGCTCGGGGGTCACAGAAGCAGCGTCGGCATCGGGCTTCGGGGCTGCTTCAGCCACCGGCTTCGTAGCTGCTTCAGCCACCGGCTCCGTAGCCGCTTCAGCCGCTTCAGCCGCACGCCTCGGCTCAGGCTCAGTCGACTGCTGGGCCGGGACCGACACTTTGTCGAACGCCGCCGCCACGAGCGCATCGGCCTCCGACGGAGTCGGCTCTGTGCTGGGCGCCGGCAGCGAGACCTTCTGCTCCGGCTCAACCTCGCGCTCCGGCGTGGCCGCAGCCTCAGCCGTAGCCCCCTTACGTGACGACCGTCCGAACGCATTCCGCAGGACACTCAGAATGCCCATGGGTGCACCCCTTCGCGTGAGTTGATTCCCGATAACCCCTGGCCAGGGCGGACACGTAAGGTTAGCCGCCGCATTCCGCGATCTTGGCGAGGGTCGCCGTACGCCGTCGGCAGCATCACCCATATCACTCACCCGCACGTCAACTGCCCTATGTGCGCCCCCGGTTCACCTCCCGTTCACCCGGCGTCCGCCGCCCTGCACACCTCCGCCCCTAGCGTCGCCGCGGAAACAAGCCACGCCCACAAAACGGAGGAACCGTGCGCAAGCTGCTGCCGATCATCACCTCGCACCAGGGGAGCGGCGGCCGTTCCGCCATGACCTGCCGTTTCCGCTGTGGTGATGCCTGCTTCCACGAGGTGCCCAACACCAGCGACAACGAGTACGTCGGTGACGTCATAGCCGGTGCGCTCAGCCGCCGCTCGATGATGCGCGCCGCGGCCGTCGTGACGGTCGCCACCGCCGCGGGCGGCGCCGCCGTCGTCGCCGGTCCTGCCGCCCCCGAGGCTGCCGCGGCGCCTCAGAAACCGTGGTCGCAGAAGAGCAAAACGGGGGCGCGCGGACTCCGCTTCACGCCCGTCGCGCCCAACACCACCGATGCCGTCACCATCCCCGACGGCTACGCCCAGAACGTCGTCATCCGCTGGGGCGAGCCCATCCTCCGCGGCGCCCCCGCCTTCGACGCGGACAAGCAGACCGCGAAGGCGCAGGCAGGACAGTTCGGGTACAACAACGACTTCCTCTCCCTGCTGCCGCTGCACCGCGAGCACGGCCGTCAGGTCCTCGTCGCCAATCACGAGTACACGGACGAGATCCTGATGTTCAAGGGGTACGACCCCGAGAAGCCGACCCGCGAGCAGGTCGAGATCGCCTGGGCCGCGCACGGTCTGTCGGTCGTGGTCGTGGAAGAGGAGCGGAAGAGCGGGAAGCTGGCCGCCGTCTCCCGCCACCAGCTCAACCGGCGCCTGACCGCCACCTCCCCCTTCCACCTCTCCGGTCCCGTCGCCGGCAGCGCGCTCGTCCGTACGAAGGCCGACCCGAAGGGCGTCACCGTCCTCGGCACCCTCAACAACTGCTCGGGCGGCACCACCCCGTGGGGCACGACCCTGCACGGCGAAGAGAACTTCAATCAGTACTTCGGCAACGCCGAGAAGGTGACGGACCCGACCGCCGCCGCGCGCCTCAAGCGGTACGGCGTCATCGGCGCCGCCTCCGAGCGCAAGTGGGAGCGGTACGACGACCGCTTCGACCTCGCCAAGGAGCCCAACGAGGCCAACCGCTTCGGCTGGGTCGTCGAACTCGACCCGTACGACCCGGAGTCGACCCCGCGCAAGCGCACCGCGCTCGGCCGCTTCAAGCACGAGGCCGCGCAGCCGCGCCTGACCCACGACGGCCGCCCGGTCGTCTACATGGGCGACGACGAGAAGTTCGACTACTTCTACAAGTTCGTCAGCAGCAAGAGCGTGGCGAAGGGCAAGTCCCGCGCCGCGCACGAGCACAATCTCACCCTCCTCGACGAGGGCACGCTGTACGTCGCCAAGCTGACCGGAGACTCCCCGGCGAGCGAGATCGACGGTAAGGGCACGCTCCCGGCCGACGGCGAGTTCGACGGGAGCGGGACGTGGATCCCGCTCGCCACCGCGGGACCGGGCGGAAAGGCCGTCTCGCACGTCGACGGCATGACCGCCGAGGAGGTCTACGTCTTCACGCGCCTGGCCGGTGACAAGGTCGGGGCCACCAAGATGGACCGTCCCGAGGACATCGAGCCGTCCCCGCACACCGGCAAGGTGTACGTCGCGCTGACGAACAACTCCGACCGCGGCAAGGCGGGCAAGGCAGGCGCGGACGAGGCCAACCCGCGGAACTTGAACAAGCACGGGCAGATCCTTGAGCTGACCGAGCGCCGCAATCGCGCCGATGCGACCACCTTCGCCTGGTCGCTGTTCCTCGTCGCGGGCGACCCGAACGACCCGGCGACGTACTTCGCGGGCTTCCCGAAGGACAAGGTCAGCCCGATCTCCTGCCCGGACAACGTCACCTTCGACCCGCACGGCAACCTGTGGATCTCGACGGACGGCGCCCAACTCGGCTCGCACGACGGCCTGTTCGGCGTCGCGACCAAGGGCGACCGGCGCGGTGAGCTCAAGCAGTTCCTCACCATGCCGAAGGGCGCGGAGACCTGCGGCCCGATCGTCCAGGACCGCCGCGTGATCGTCGCCGTGCAGCACCCGGGCGAGATCGACGGGGCGTCGGTCGAGAAGCCGGCGAGCGTCTGGCCCGACGGACCGGGCAAGATCGTCCGCCCGTCGGTGGTCTCGGTGTGGCGCAAGGACGGCTGCGACATCGGCGTCTGAGCGGGGCGGATGTAGAACGCGGATGTAGTACGACGATGGGGCACCCCGCAGGCGCGGGGTGCCCCATCGTCGTACTCAGGCGATCAGATCAGTCGTTCTGCTTGCGGCGGTACATCGCGAAGCCGAGGCCTGCCGCGCCGAGCGCCGCCATGCCGCCGCCTGCCGCGATCAGCGGGGTGCTCGCGGCGGCCGGGGTGACGCCTTCGGAGCCCGCCTTGACGCCGCCCTTGGGGACGACCGTGGTGGACGTTCCGGAGCCGGTCTTGTGCTGGGGCTGCTGCGGCTGCTGCGGCTGCTGGGTGTGGGGCTGCGGCTTCGGGGTCGGCTTGGTCTTGCCCTCGACCCAGGACTTGATGGTGCCGTCCGGGTTGAGGACGACGTACAGGCCGTTGTTCTGGCCGGTCGCGGACTTGCCGTTGGCGTCGAGGGTGTCGAGCTTGGCGCCGTGCGCGTAGATGTCGGCCTGGTAATGGTTCTTGCCGAGCTTGTAGATCTTGGCCAGGGAGCCGTCGGCCAGCTTGGCGCTGCGTACGTAGACACGCTTGCCGTCGGGCTGCGGCTTGGGCTTGGGCTTGGGGGCCGCCTTCTTGGTGATGGTGCCATCGGCGGAGAGCGTGAACGTGCAGCCGTCGATCTTGGTGCTCGCCGGGTTGATGTAGGCCTTCAGGGAGCCCTTCGCGGCGCCGTTGAGGGAGATGGACGCCTTGGCGGTACGGGCGGAGGCGTTGACGTCGACCTTCGCGGTCCAGCCGTTGCCGAGGTTGGTCACACCCTTGGAGACCCAGCCGCCGGGGACGGGCTTGTCCTTGTCCTTGTCCACCAGCTTGGCGGTGACCGTGCCGTCGGGGGTCAGGGTGAAGGTGTTGCCCTCGATGGTGGTGCTTGAGGCGCTCTCGTACGCGGTGAGCGAGCCCTTCGCGACGCCGTCGAGGGATATGGATGCCTTGGCCGTGCGCGCGGAGGCGTTGACCTCGACGTTCGCGGTCCAGCCCTTGCCGAGGTCGGTCACACCCTTCGACTCCCAGCTGCCGGGCTGCGGCGTCTCCGTGTCGGTGTCCGTACCAGGGTTCGTGTCCTGGTCCTGCCCTTGATCCTGTCCCTGGTCGTCCGTGGCGACCTGGTGATCCTGCGGGGTGGACGGCGCGTCCGCGGCGAAGGCGGCCGTGGTCGGGACGGCGAGGGCGGCGATCGCTCCGGTGGCGATGGCGGCGGTGCGGAAGGTACGGCGGGTGGCGCGCATAGCGGAGGTCCCTTGGTGCTTGGTGCTGATCGGGCTGGCTGTCCGTCTTTGTGCCCCTTTGCGGTGGCGACAGACATGAAGCTACGGGCGCTGTGTGTGCGTCATCCGTAGGAAATGTAACAACCAGCCGCATGTCGGGGCGCAAGACCGTAAAACGGCCAAAAGTGCAGGTCAGGGGCGGTTTGCCGAAGGTCCTGCCTTGCCCGGGACCAAGGTCACGTCACGTCACGCCGCGGGCGCCGCGTCCCCCGCCCGCCCCGTCCGCAGCAGCCACTCCCCGTACGCGGGCGCCTGCCGGGCCGCCTCCCAGTAGGCGGCCTCCAGCTCGCCGTACACCGCGTCGAGCTCCCGCTCCGTGCGCGCCGCCACGAGCAGTCGTACGCCGAGGGGGTCGCCGTGCAGCGGCCGGACCGCCATGTCGGGTCTCGCCCGCGAGGTCGGCTGGCAGACGGTGACGACCTCGCCGGTGGCGACGAGGGACGACGCGGTGAGGTAATCGCCGTGCAGGACACGGGGGTTGATCCCGGCCGCGCGCAGGACGCGGAGCAGTCCGTCCCACTCGCCGTCCACGGTCGGGTCGACCATCCACCGGTCGTCGGCGAGATCACTGAGGTGTACGACGGGCTGCGCCGCCGCCGGGTGGTCGGCCGCGAGGAAGACGAACTGGGGCTCGCGCTGCACGAGTACGCGGGTTCGCAGCTCCTCGGGGAGTCGTAGCGGGCTGCCCTCCACCTCGTGCACGAAGGCGATGTCGAGCTGGCCTTCGGCGACCATGCGGAGCAGCGCGTTCGCGGACACGTCCATCTGGAGCGAGGTCTCGGTGCCGGGGGGCAGGTGGACGCGCAGGCGGCGCAGCCAGCCCGGTATGGCACGGCTTGCCGTGGAGCCGATGCGCAGTTGCCGGCCCTCGGCGGCGCGGGCGGCTGCCGCCTTGGTCTCGCTGATGAGCGCCCGCATCTCGCTGACGAGGGGGCGGGCGCGGCTGAGGGCGACGCGGCCGAGCGGGGTAGGGCGGCAGCCGGTGCGTTCGCGGGCGAAGAGCTGGCCGCCGACGGCCTGTTCGATGCGCCGCAGCTGGGTGGTCAACGACGGCTGGCTCATGCCCAGTTGGCGCGCGGCCTTGTGCAGGCTGCCGGTGTCGGCGATGGCGCACAGCGCGCGGAGGTGCCTCACCTCGAGCTCCATGGTCAGTGAGCGTAGAGCGGCGGGCGGCGCCGCACCAGACTCACAAACCCCACGGGAAGCACGCGAGTTGGGCGTGTCCGGAAGGCGGGTGATAGCTCCGCGCTATCGCTGGTTGCCATCATCCCCAGACGCCACCGGCTCCCCGACACTCCCCCTACCGAACCGTTCACCTTTCATCGAACGAGTAGGGAGCCCCCCACATGAACAAGCGTTACCTCTCCGTCGCGTCCGTCATCGGCCTCGCTGTCGCCGGTCTCGGCACGACGTCGGCGACGGCCGCGACCCCCACGTCCTCCTCTTCCGGCACCGCCTCGTACGCGCAGTACGCGGGGTCCGGCGAGGAGGCCGCGGCCAACAAGGCGTTCTTCGATGCCGTCCTGAAGTCGGTCGCTCAGAAGCGTGCGGCCAACCCCGGCGCGAAGCAGGTCACCGTGGTGTACGACGCCTCCGGTGCGCCGACCTTCGCGCAGCAGATAGCCAGCAGTACCTCCATCTGGAACAGCGCGGTGTCCAATGTGAAGCTCCAGGAGGGGAGTGGCGGTGCGAGCTTCGAGTACCGCGAGGGGAATGACCCGCGTGGTTCGTACGCGAGCACGGACGGCCACGGCAACGGGTACATCTTCCTGGACTACGCGCAGAACCAGGAGTACGACTCGACGCGCGTGACGGCGCACGAGACGGGGCACGTCCTCGGTCTCCCGGACCATTACGAGGGCCCCTGCAGCGAGCTGATGTCCGGGGGTGGCCCCGGCCCCTCCTGCACCAACTCGCAGCCGGACGCGAATGAGCGCGCGCGGGTCGACCAGCTCTGGGCCAACGGCCTGGCCAAGGCCCTGCACAAGCTGGACAAGATGGACAAGGTGAGCTGATTTCGTCACGCGGCAAGTGAGGGGCCCGCGGGGCCCCTCACCCCCGCGGCGAGGCGATCGCCCGCGCCGCCGCCACCTCCTGGCGGAGGGGCTCAAGGACGCTGTCCTTGGGCCCCGTGAAATCGGCCGAGACCTCCTCCAGGGTCTCGGAGGACCGCAGGCCCTGCGCCAACTCCCCTAGCTGAGCCGCCACTTCGCCGACCTCCGCGGCGGAAGGCGCCCCGGCCCCATGCCGAATCCGCACCCGCGCGGCGGTAGTCGCGTCCACCACCCGCTCCACCGCCACCATCAGCGGCCACCACGCCGCGGCCCGCGTCCCCACCGGCGGCGGCTCGGTCAGAGCCCGCTGGAACTCCGTACGGATGACGGAGAGATCCCGGTAGAGGCGGCGCCGCATCCGCGCCCGTGCCGCCGGGTCCTCGGTGGAGCCGAACGCGCACTCCACGTACGAAGCCGTATCGGCCACCGCGTCCGCGAGCCGGTCCCCGATCCGGGTGTGCCAGCTCTCCGGCCAGAGCAGATATCCGGCCACCAGCGAGATCGCGCAGCCGATCAGGCTGTCGACGAGGCGTGGCATGACGAGGCCGAAGCCCTGGCGGTTCAGGACGTCCGAAAGGAGCAGGATCACCGGGGTGATCGCGGCCGTCTGGTAGCCGTAGCCGCGCGGCGTGAACGCCGGGATGAGGGCCGCAAGGACCATCATCACCGGCACGTCCCACCAGCCCCGCGGCACCTCCGCGAGAACGGCCGCCGCCACCACGAGCCCCGCCACCGTGCCGAGCGCCCGCAGCACCGCGCGCGAGAAGACCGAGCCGAAGTCGGGCTTGAGGACAAAGGTGACGGTGAGCGCCACCCAGTACGAGCGCGGCACCTCGATGAGGGAGACGAGGGACTGGGCGATGCCGATGCAGAGCGCGAGGCGCAGGCCGTAGCGCCAGGACGCGCCGGTCAGCAGGACGTTGCGGGCCGCGCGGCGGGCGCGTACGCGCAGGGCGGCGGGGCGGCCGAGGCGGTCGTCGATGTTGACGATGCCGTGCGGGTCGGGGTCGTTGAGGGTCTCGGCGACGTGACGGAGTGCGTGGTCGACGGCGCGGGCGGAGGGGTTGCCCGGCTCGGGGAGCACGGGCTCGGGGACGGTCGCACCGCCAGGCCCCGCCACCACGTTCGCGAGCCGCCGCACCTCGTCCGGCACCTCCGGCGGCAGCGGTACGCCGTACTGGTGCGCGGCGGGCGCGGCCTCGACGACCGGGGTGATCGCGTTCAACTGGGCGATCAGGCGCACCAGATCGGGGTTGCGGCCGTGCGAGCGGGTGCGTCGTGCGAGGACCAGGTCGTACGAATGGTTGAGCGAGGCCGTGACGGCGGTGCGCGCATCGCCGTACCCGGCCGTGCCCGCTGCTTCGAGCAGTGCGGCGACGCTGCGGTACGTGTCGGCGACGGCGGCCCGCTCCGGGATGCCGGACCGCATCGGCCAGGCGAGCAGCGCGAGGGTGAGGACGAGCAGCCCGCCGCTGGTCATCAGGAGGGGCGCGAGCCACCATTCCCCCGGCATCGGAAGCCCCGCCCCCACCACGGAGTTGAGCAGCAGGAGCAGCCCCGACACGGAGGCGACGGCCCCGATCGTCGACATCATCCCGGAGACGAGCGCGACGAGCGTGACGACCCCGACGGCGACCCAGCCGTGCCCGAAGACGAGCGAGCCGACGGTGACGCCGAGCGCGCCGAAGAGCTGCGGCACGGCGATGTTGTAGATCCGCATGCGGTACGCGTCGGCGGTGTCGCCGATGACTCCGGAGAGCGCGCCCATGGAGGCGAGCGCTCCGTACGCGGGCTTTCCGGCCGCCAGGCCGATGAGGAGGGGCAGCGCCATCGCGACGGACGCACGTGCGACCGCGGCCCACGGGATGGGCGCGGACTGCGGCTTGAGCGTCCTGACCAGCCAGCCGGGCGGGGCGAGCGTGCCCCAGGGGCCCGCGGGGCCAGGTGATTCGGGACGGGGCATGCGCCCATTATCGCCGCTTTACGTAACTTGCCCTTCCCTCAGCGGTCCCGCTCCCGATGCAGGGTCAGGTCCACCACGAGCGCCCGGTGGTCCGTGTCGCCGATCTCCAGGAAGCGGGCGTCACGGGCCGAGAAGTCCGGGGTGGCGAGCACGTGGTCGATCTGGGTGCCCAGCGGGGACATCAGGGAGGACGGCCAGCTGGGGGTGCGGGCGGATCCCGCGAGCCGGGCGGCGTCGCGCAGACCGCCCGTGTCGAGGATGTCGCGGAAGGCGGCGTGGTCCTGGGTGGCGTTGAAGTCGCCGCCGATGATGGTGGAGCCGCCCTTGCCCGCGGCGGCGTAGTCGCGAAGACCGGCGAGCTCGGAGCGCCATACGTGGACCTGCTTGGGCAGCGGCGGCATCGGGTGGGCGAGCTGGACGCGGACCTCGTGGCCGTCCTTCAGTTCGGCGACGGCACCGGGCATGCCGAGGGTGCCGGGGATGCCGCTTGCCTTCTTCAGCGGGAACTTGCTGACGATGAGCGAGCCCTCCGCGCCGCTTGCCTCACTGCCGCTGCGGTACGGGTACTCGGAGCGGGGCAGCTTGTCGCGGAGCGTGTCGGAGCACGTGTAGTCGCACTCCGGGACGAAGAGCAGGTCCGGCTTCTCCTTTCGGACGGCGTCGACCAGACCCGGCGTCCCCCGCCCGAACTCGACGTTGGACGCCATGACGCGTATCTCGGCGACGGCGGGCCCGTCCGGGGCGTCGGCCCGGCCGTACGGCTCCAGGAACCAGGCGATGACGCCGAGGACGATGACGCTCCAGAGCAGACCGATGCGCCACCTCGCCAGGGCGGCGAGGAGGAGGGCGGCGACGGCGGGGGCGAGGAGCCAGGGGAGGAAGGCGAGGAGCTGGGGGACCGGGGTGAAGCCGTCGGAGTCGGCGATGCGGAAGCCGAGGAGGCTGGTGACGCCGGTCAGGAGCAGGGCGGCGAGGTAGGCGCAGCCACGGCTCCGGAGCCGCCGGCGCCCCGGCTCGTCCTGCGCCCGGTCCGCCTGCCGCTCTGCTGCTGCCGCCGTCATGCTGTCCAAGGACCGGCCTCTCCGTCGGGGGTGGTTCTCGAATCTTCCCTGAGAGACGGCTGGATGCGGGGAAAGGGTTCCTTTTCCCCCGCTGAGCGGGCGCAACGCCGAGCCGACGCGCTGGCTGCCCCTCAAGCTGACGCTCAAATGGCGCCAAAAAAGTGCCAAGTTGGCTCGCAATGGCGCCGCCGAGGCGTCATGATGGCATCTGCACCGGTGCGCACCATCCACACCCCGCCACCGCTCCCTGGAGGACCCATGTCGTACGAGCCGACGGCCGCCGCCGGCACCGCCGAAGACAGCACCGCCGATGAGCCGCCCACCCTGCCCACCGACCGGCACACCGGCTGCCCCTTCGATCCGCCCGCCGGACTCACCGCGCTGAGCGACCGGCCGCTGCGCCGCATGCGCTACGCCGACGGACACCTGGGCTGGCTGGTCACCGGCCATGCCATCGCCCGTGAGCTGCTTGCCGACCCGCGCATCAGCTCCCGCTACGAACTCCTGCACATGCCGGAGCCCGTGCCGGGTCACACGGGGGACGTACCGCCTGCGCCCGTCGGCGACATCATCGGCCTCGACGCCCCCGAACACACCCGCTACCGGCGCCTGCTCGTCGGCAAGTTCACCGTCCGCAGGATGCGCCAACTCTCCGAGCGGGTCGAGCAGTTAACCACCGAGTGCCTGGACGCCATGGAGCAGGCCGGGCCCACGGTCGACCTGGTGGAGGCGTTCGCGCAGCCCGTGCCCGCGCTCATGATCTGCGAGCTGCTCGGTGTGCCGTACGCCGACCGGGAGCGCTTCCAGAGCCACGTGGCGACCATCTTCGACCAGGCGGCGGAGGCGGAGGCGAAGGGAGAGGCCTTTACGGAGCTGCTCCAGTACCAGGCCGGGCTCGTCATCGCCAAGCGCGCCGAGCCCACCGACGACCTGCTCAGCGATCTGACCACGTCCGACCTCACCGACGAGGAACTGGCAGGAATCGGCGGGCTGTTGCTCGCCGCCGGGCTCGACACCACCGCGAACATGCTCGGCCTCGGCACCTTCGCCTTGCTGAGCAACCCCGACCAGCTCGATGCCCTGC
Organism: Streptomyces sp. NPDC086554; assembly: GCF_040686095.1. NCBI lineage: Bacteria > Bacillati > Actinomycetota > Actinomycetes > Kitasatosporales > Streptomycetaceae > Streptomyces > Streptomyces sp. NPDC086554. Next base: position 44,168 of record NZ_JBFBJK010000030.1, on the reverse strand, counting down.
GCGCCGACCCCGCCCTCGCCGAGTCGGCCGTGGAGGAACTGCTCCGCTACCTCAGCGTCGCCGACCCGCTCCTTCGGTCGGCGTTGGAGGACATCGAGGTGGCGGGCCAAGTCATCAAGGCGGGCGAGACGGTGACCATTTCCGTGCAGGCCACCAACCGCGACCCGCACAAGTTCCCCGACCCCGACCTGCTCGACATCCACCGCAAGGCCACCGGGCACCTGGCCTTCGGCCATGGCCCCCACCAGTGCCTGGGCCAGCAGCTCGCCCGCGTCGAGATGACTGTCGCGCTTCCCGCGCTGTTCGCCCGCTTCCCCGGACTGCGCCTTGCGGTGCCGCCGCAGGAGGTGCGGATGCGCGAACACGCCAATATCTACGGGGTGGTCAGCCTGCCGGTCACTTGGGACAAGGAGTAGTCCCACTCGGGGTGGTCTCAGCCTGACCGGCGTTTGCGGACGGACTCGGCGGAGCGGGTGACTGACGGCGCCGCAGCAGCCACGCGGTGAGCGCGACCGCAAGACCCACCCCCAGAATCACCCACGCCGCCACCCACAGCGAATACGTCAACGCGTCGTACACCGCGCCCGCCGCCGCCCTGGAGACGGTGGCGGGCAGGTCGTCCAGGGTGATGCCGCGGGTCACCGTGACGGCCAGTGCGAGGAACGCCCCCGCGAGGGCCGTGCCGAGGGCCGTGCGGATGACGGCCCGGCGGCGGTGCAGGGCCAGGAGGATGCCCGCCACGGCAAGCAGCACCGCGGCGAGCGGGAGCCAGAGGCCCGCGACCTGGAGCATGTGGAACCCCTTTCCGAACGGGCCGAGGTCCGACGACTCCAGGAGCGTCACCTCGGTGTGTCTGACCGGGATCCGGTCGGCGAACGGCACACCGTCCTGCGACAGTTGCCGCTTCACCTGCTCGGTGACCGGCGCGAGGTCGAAGGTGACCGCCCGGCCGTCGGACTCGTCGTTCAGCGCGGCCTGCACCGCGTCGTGGGCGGCACGGTTCGCCGCCTCCCACGCCGCTTCGAACGCCGGCGTCTCCGTGAACGACCGCGCCGCGTCCCGTACGAAGGACTCGACCGTGCCCTGCAGCGGGCCCGCGTCGATCTCCTTCACCACCGCATCCGTGACCGGACCGGCCACCGCGTCCTGGACCGCCGCGTCACCGTCCAGCGGCGCCATCGTCGCGACGTACGCGTCCGCGTCCTCGATCTCGTACTTCGCCCAGGTCGAGATCGCGCCGAGCGGCACAAGCAGGCAGGCCAGGACGAGGAGCACGGCGGAGAGCAGAGAGCGGCGGGGCACGCGCCCAAGACAAAGCCCCGGTCACGCCATGCGCGACCGGGGCGACTGCATATGGGGCAATTACTTCCCGCTATATGGGGCAAGTACTTCCCGCTCCTGAGCTACTTGCGGTTGTAGAGCCGCATCGTCACAGGGCCGAAGACCGCGACGAGCAGCACAGCCCAGGCAAGTGCCCAGACCAGCGACGAGCCCGGTGACGTACCCGCCATCAGATCGCGGACGGCGGAGGCGACATGGGTGATCGGGTTGTTGTTCACGAAGGCCTGCAGCCAGCCCGGCATCGTCTCGGGCTTCACGAAGATGTCGCTCAGGAACGTCAGCGGGAACAGCACCATCATGCTGACGCCCATCACCGACTTCTCGGTGCGCAGCAGGAGCCCGAACATGGTCCACACCCACGAGAAGGCGAAGGAGAAGACCAGGAGCAGCAGCACTCCGGCAAGGACGCCGAGTACGCCGCCCTCCGGGCGGAAGCCGATGACCATGCCGACGGCCAGCATGACCAGGGACGCGATCGCGTAGCGCAGGGCGTCGCCGAGCAGATAGCCGACCATCACCGATGGCCGCCAGATCGGCAGCGTACGGAAGCGGTCGAAGACGCCCTTCTCGATGTCGATGTTCACCGAGACGCCCGTGTACATCGTGATCATGACGACGGACATCACGAGGATGCCCGGCAGCAGGTACTGGATGTATTCGCTCGGTGATCCGGCGAGCGCGCCCCCGAAGAGGTACGTGTACATCAGCACCATCATGATCGGGAACGCCGTCACGTCGAACAGCTGCTCAGGCACATGCTTGATCTTGAGCATGGCCCGCCAGCCGAACGTCAGGGACGCGGAGAGCGCGCTGGGCCGCGGCGGCCGGTCACCGGCGATCAGGAGCTCGGCGAGGGACTCGGCCTTGACGGGCGCGAGGTCCTGGGCCTCGGAGGTGGTGGTGGCGGTGCTCATGCCGATGCCTCTTCCTTCTTCGCCGTGTCAGCCGTGTCAGCCGTGCCAGCCGTGTCCGTTGCGTGATGGGGGGCGCCGGTCAGGGCGAGGAAGACCTCGTCAAGGCTCGGCTGCCCCAGGGAGAAGTTGTCGACGGTGATCCCGGCGTGGGCCAGTTCGGCCAGCGCCCGGGACGCCTTCTCGGCCGCGCCCCTGCCGTTGCGCTCGCCGTTGCCGACGCGGGCGGTGAGCGCGACCGGGTCCGGCTCCAGCTGGACCTCCGCGTCGAGCGCGAGCCGCAACACCCGTTCCGCATCGGCCCGTTGCTCCGCGTCCCGCAGCCGCACGTGCACGGAGCCCGCGCCGACCGACGCCTTCAGCTCGCCCTTGGTGCCCTCGGCGATGACCTTGCCGTGGTCGATGACGGCGATGCGGGATGCGAGGTGATCGGCCTCGTCCAGGTACTGGGTGGTGAGCAGCACGGTCGTGCCGTGTGCGACGACCGCCCGCACGATGTCCCAGACCTGATTGCGGCTGCGCGGGTCGAGACCGGTGGTCGGCTCGTCCAGGAACAGCAGGTCAGGTGTGTTGAGGATGGAGGCCGCGATGTCGATGCGGCGCCGCATGCCGCCGGAGTAGTTCTTCACCTGGCGGGCGGCCGCGTCGCTCAGCCCGAAGGCTTCCAGCAGCTGCGCCGACCTCTCGTACGCCGCCTTCTTGCCGTGTCCCGTGAGGCGGCCGAGCAGCACCAGGTTCTCGGTGCCGGTCAGATCCTCGTCGACCGATGCGTACTGACCGGTCAGGCTGACCCTGCTGCGTACGGCGTCGGCCTCGCGCACGACGTCGTGGCCGAAGACGTGGGCGTCGCCCCCGTCGGGCCGCAGCAGGGTGGCGAGCATCTTCACCGTGGTGGTCTTGCCGGCGCCGTTCGGGCCGAGCAGGCCGTACACGGTCCCCGCCGGGATGGTGAGGTCCACGCCGTCCACGGCGCGGGTGTCGCCGAAGGTCTTCACCAGGCCCGCGGTCTCGATGGCCACGCTGTTCATGTCCGTACGCCCTCTCCAGGTCAGTGCGTTCCGTCACGAGGTCAGACTTGCGCCGCGGCGCAAACTCATCGGCCGGTGGAGCGTGGGTCCGACGGCTGCAACCGCTACCACTGATGCCGCCGAGTTGCCTGTCGGCGGGTGAGGGTGTGCCCTGTAGGTGGGGGAGAGCTGGAGGATGGCCATGACACACGCGGCACCTACCTCATCCGCACCGGCACCACGCCTGCGGGCCGGATCCGGCACCACCTGGGCCGGGGTCTCGGCGGTCGTCATCGGACTCGCCTACGCCCTGGTGGTGGTCCAGCGGGAGGCCGGCTCGATCGCCGACGGCAACGCGTGGCTCGGCATCGTGTCCGGTGTCGTCTTCGCGGCGGTCTTCATGGGCCTGCACAGCGTGGCGCCGCGGTTGCCGCGGGAGCTGCGGGCCACGGCGTGGGCGACGTTCGCCGGGGTCGCGGTCGGCTACCTCTACAGCCAGGGGATGCCGGGCCCGAGTGTCCTGCGCTCGACGATGATGGCGCTGGGCATCGCGACGGCGGTGTTCATGGTGACGTTCTACCGCTACTACACGCGCGAGTAGACCGATTGACCGGGAGCTGGAGCAACCCTGTGGGGCTCTCCCCAGTTGGGGAGAGCCCCACAGGACCGCCTCTACAGGACCGCCTCTACAGGACCGCCTCTACAGGACCGCCTCTACAGGACCGCCTCTACAGGGCCGCCTCTACAGGACCGCCAGGTCCACCGCCGCAGCCATCGCCCGGTACCCCGCATCGTTCGGGTGCAGGTGGTCGCCGCTGTCGTACTCCGGAGCAATGCGCTCCGGGTCCGCCGGGTCCGCCAGCGCCTTGTCGAAGTCGACGTACGCGTCGTACTCGCCCGAACTCCGCACCCAGGCGTTGAACTCCTCGCTCACCGCTGCCGCCCGCTCCCCGTAGTGGTCGGAGCCGCCCAGCGGCAGCAGCGTCGCGCCCACCGCCTTGACGCCCTTCGCGTGCGCCGCACGGATCAGCGCCCGGTGGCCCTCGATCAGCTCCGCCGCGCTGACCTTCGGCGCGGGCTTGTACGTAGGAGTGTCGCTCTCGCTGAAGCCGATGTCGTTGAGCCCCGAAAGGACGATCACCGTGCCCACCCCCGGCAGGGACAGCGCGTCGCGCCCGATCCGCGCCGTGCCCCGCTCGCCGTACCAGGCGGAGTCGTTGAGGACGAGGTTGCCGCCGATGCCCGCGTTGAGCACGGGCCGCGGTGAGCCCTCATCGGCGAGGCGTTCGGCGAGCGCGTCGGACCAGCGGCGGTTGCGATCGGTCGTGGAGGCGAAGCCGTCCGTGATCGAGTCGCCGAAGAGCACGATCCCGTCCCCCTTGCCGTTCCCGTCCCCGCGGCGGGGCTTGGCGCTGCCCACGTCGACCCCGGAGAGGAAGTACCAGGACTCCGTCGACGCGTCGAACGCCGACGCCCCCGTGTCCCCGGTGTGCTCACCCTCCGCCCGATAACTCGTCGCGAACGCCTGCGAGTGGAAGGTGGCAGGACCGGTCGTCCGGGCCAGGTGGAGCGTGACGGTCACCGAGTCGAACGCCTTCAGGTCCAACCCGGCCTTGTCGCTGGAGAGTTGGCCGTGCGCCGGGATCGAAACCGACCGCCTCCCCTCGAAGGTGAGCCGCCGCATCGAGCCCTCCTCGACCGCGGCCCCCTTCTTCGTACGGGCGATGGTCGCGCCCGCGATGTGCAGCGGGGACGTGCCGTACGCGTTGGAGAGCCGGATGCGCGCTCTGTCGCCGCCCTCGGTGACGCGGACGACCTGGCGCAGGGTCTGGCCGGAGAAGCCGTCCTCCGACCAGTTCGGCTTGAAGCCGGTGCTCGCGCGCTGCGGGGACGCGGCCCACGCGGCGGTCCAGGCGGCCTCCTTGCGGGGTTCGTGACCGGCGGAGGAGGCGGCCCGCGCGCCGGTGACGGCGAGGCCCGCCGTCAGGGCGAGGGCGGCGGTGGCGGCGACAGCGGACTTGCGGGTACGCGAAAGCATGGAAATCTCCGGGGAGTTGAGGAAACAACGAGGAACAACCGAGTCCGAGGACCGGACTCCTCAAAGATCCGCCGACATCCCCGCCCGATCAACGGCGATCCATGAAACGATTACCGCGGCCGGACTTATCGATGCAGGTCAGAAGCGGTCTAGCAAGCGGTCCGGAAGCGGTCCGGAAGCGGTCCAACAGCGGTTCACCTGGGGGGAACGTGGAGCGGCAGGAGCTCGAAACCTTTCTCACGCTCGCCGAGGAGCTGCATTTCGGCCGCACCGCCGAGCGTCTCCTCCTCTCCCAGGCCCGCGTCAGCCAGACCGTGAAGCGGATCGAGCGCAAGATCGGCGCCCCGCTCTTCGAGCGCACGAGCCGCAGGGTGCAGATGTCTCCCCTGGGCCGTCAGCTGTACGACGATCTCGCGCCGCTGCACCGCGAGATGGAGGCCGCGCTCGCCCGCGCCAAGGACCACGCGCGCGGCGTCGACGGCGAGCTGACCATCGGCTTCCTCGGCTCGGGCGCGGGCACGCTGACGAACGCGATCCTGGAGACGTTCCGGCAGCGCTGCCCGCGCTGCGAGGTGCGGATGCGGGAGAGCCAGTACGAGGACCCGCTGGGCGCGCTGAGAGGCGGCGCGGTCGACGTCCTGTTCACCTGCCTGCCCGTCGAGGAGCCGGATCTGACCGTCGGCCCCGTCGTCATCAACGAACCCCGCGCGCTCGCCCTGCCGCTCGGCCACCGCCTCGCCGGGCGGGCGAGCGTCTCCCTGGAGGAGCTCGCGGACGAGACGTTCTTCGGCGTGGTCAACGGCGCCCCCGCCTACTGGTGGGACTTCCACGTCCCACCCCGCACGCCAAGCGGCCGCCCGATCCGCCGCGGCCGTACCGTCGCCGGCTTCCAGGAGATGCTGACGCTGGTCGCGACGGGGCAGGGGATCTCACCGGTGGCGGCGTCCGTGGAGAAGTACTACGCGCGGCCGGACATCACCTTCGTACCGCTGATGGACGTCCCGTCGGCGGACGTCGCACTGATCTGGCGCACAGCGACCGCAAGCTCCAATCCGCGCATCGACGCGTTCACCGAGGCGGTCCGCGACACGGTCGCGGCGAACGGCGGTCCGGCCCCGTTCTAGCCGGAATTGCACCGAAGATTCCATATGTGAACGCTCTGAGCTATTCCGCCGCATTCATCACGTTCTTCTCCGTCGTCGGCCCGCCCAAGGTGCTGCTCGCCTTCGGCGGCCTCGCGCAGAACCATCCGACCGCCGAGCTGCGCAGGATCGCCCTCGTCTCGTCGGGTGCCGCCATCTTCGTGGGCCTGATCGCGGGGATCACCGCGCCGTGGCTGCTCGACCTCTTCCACATCAGCACGCCCGCGCTCCGGCTCGCGGGCGGCCTCATCTTCTTCATCTACGCCGTGGGTCTTGTCCTGGGACTCCACCTGGGCTCGGACGGCTCGGACCAGGACACGCCCGATCTCGTGAGCGGTGTACGGCAGTTGCTGATGCCGTACACCGTGAGTCCGCTCGCCATGACGGCCGTGCTCATCGAGGCGGCGGCCCGTGACTCCTGGTCGTGGCGGTCGACGGTCGTCGGCGCGTACGTCACCGTGATCGCCGTGGACCTGGTCTGCGTGATCGTCCTGGCCCGCCTCCTGCGCGGCACGCACCACGCGACCGTCGAACTCTTCGGGCGGCTGCTCGGCCTGCTGCTCGCCGCCGTCGGCGTGGACCTGTTCCTCGACGGACTCTACGAGCTAGGGGTGCCCGGCCTGGAGCGCGAGTGACGCGGTCAGGGAGTGACCACGCCGAAGGAGGTGTTCGGCTTCGTCACGTACGAGAAGAGGCGGGCAAGGAGCTCCGGATCACCCTCGGTCATGATCCTGCCCAGGCCCTTCCCGGCGAGTACGTCAAGGAGTTGGGGTTTGGTGAGGGTCAGCGTCAGTCCCGCGGACGCGTGCGGGAACTCGCCCAACGGGGTGTCGCGGTGGGTGAGGGCGCCGTTGTGCAGGGTCAGACGGTGGCGGCACTCTTCGTCGGTGAGGACGAGGTCAATCGTGAAGCTGTCGTCCCAGGCACGCGGCCCGTCGATCCTGACCGCAATCGAGTCGATGAGCTGCTCGGTGGTGAGCGCCATTGCCACCTCCGGGTTGGACAGGTCGAGTTGTGCGGACCCGGCGCCCTGGCGAAGCTCGAGGGCGGACGTGAGATAGAAGTTGCGCCAGGGCCCGTTCTCGGCGCCGCGGCCGAGCCGGTCGTACACGCCCGCCAGGGTCTCGCGCGCCGCAGCGTTCCCGGCGTCGGCGAAGACGATGTGGTTGAGGAGCGTGGCCGCGAAGCGCAGATCACCGCCGTCGATGTAGCCCCGCGCCTTCACCAGCGCCTCATCCGCCCCACCGGCCAACTCAACATAACGACGGGCAAGTTCCTCCGGCGGATGCTCCCACAGATGCGCGACATTCCCGTCGAACCACCCCAGATACCGCTGGTAGATCGCCTTCACGTTGTGGCTGACCGAGCCGTAGTAGCCGCGCGCGTGCCAGGCCCGCTCCAGGGCGGGCGGCAGCCGCATCTCCTCGGCGATCTCGGCGCCGGTCAGGCCCTGGTTGAGCATGCGCAACGTCTGGTCGTGCAGATAGGCATAAAGATCGCGCTGCTCCGCAAGAAATCTCACCACGTTCCGCCGGCCCCACGTCGGCCAGTGGTGCGAGGCGAAGGCGACGTCGTACGTCTCGTCGAAGAACCCGATGGCTTCGTCGAGATAGCGGGACCAGACGCGGGCGTCGCGGACGACCGCGCCGCGCAGGGTCAGGATGTTGTGCATGTTGTGCGTGGCGTTCTCGGCCAGGCACAGGGCGCGCTTGTCGGGAAAGGAGAAGTTCATCTCGGCGGGCGCCTCGGTCCCCGGCGTGAGCTGGAAGACCATGCGTACGCCGTCGACCACTTCCTCCTGGCCGGTGCGGGTGACGTCCACGGTGGGCGGGATGAGTGTGATGGTTCCGGTCGACGTGGTCATGCCCAGGCCCGCGCCGATCTGCCCGTCGGGCGACTTCGGCAGCCGGTCGCCGTACATGAAGCTCGCGCGCCGTGTCATGGCCGGGCCCGCGTAGACGTTCTCGCTGACCGCGTGCTCCAGGAACCCCTTGGGCGCCAGGATCGGTACGCCGTCGCCGATGCCGCGCGGCAGGACGCCGCGCGAGCCGCCGAAGTGGTCGGCGTGCGAGTGCGTGTAGATGAGGCCGGTGACGCGGCGGTCCCCGCGGTGCTCGCGGTAGAGCCCGAGGGCGGCGGCCGCGCACTCGGCGGAGATCAGCGGGTCGATGACGATGACGCCGCGGTCGCCCTCGACGAGCGTCATGTTCGACAGGTCGAGCCCTCTGACCTGGTAAATCCCCTCAGTGACTTCATACAGACCCTGCCGGGCGCAAAGCTGGGCCTGCCGCCACAGGCTGGGGTTGGCGGTGTCGGGGCAGTCGCCCCTGAGGAACCGGTACGCGTCGTTGTCCCAGACGACCCGCCCGTCGTCGGCCCTGACGACGGCCGGCACGAGAGCGCCGAGGAACCCGCGGTCGGCGTTCTCGAAGTCGGCGGTGTCGTCGAAGGGCAGGTTGCTCGCGGGGTAGCTGGCACTGGCACTCATGGTGCGGTTCCGTTCGACGGAGCGGCGAGGTCAGGGTGCGTCCGTGCACAGCGCCCAGATGACGAAGACGCCGATCGCGATGGAGATGAATGCCCACACGGGCTGGTACGGCAGCCACAGGAACTGCACGAGCACCGAGACCGTGGCCAGCGCGACACCGCTCGCCCTGCCCCAGGACGTGCCCTTCAGGATCCCGTAGCCGACGATCGCCACCAGGATGCCGAGGACGATGTGGATCCAGCCCCAGGTGGTGAGGTTGAACTTGTAGACGTAGTCCCCGATGCGGGCGTACACGTCGTCCTTCGCGACGGCGGCGATGCCTTCGAGGAGGCCGAGGACGCCGTTCAGGAGCATCAGGACACCGGCGAACATGGTGCCGCCGGAAGCCCAGATGTTCTCGGCGCTGGCACCTCGGCGGGGCGCGCCGCCTCCGGACGTGGGATTGCTGGACGCGCTGCCGCTGCTCATGGCCCCTCTTTCAGTCTGTACGGGTGTGTCCGAGCCTGGGGCGCCCCCGGCTCGACCGCGACCGGGCCTGGCCCGTTCGAGTGACGGCCACGCTCACTGGCTCTTGGCGTCGCACTCGAACCAGGCCGTCTTTCCGGTGCCGTCCGGCTCCGCGAGGAACCCGGACCGGTCGGTGACCGCAGCAACGATGATCAACCCCCGCCCGGATTCGGCCAGTTCCTCGCCCTTGCCCTGCATGGGCAGGCGGGGACAACGGTCCTTGACCTCCACACGGAGGCCCTGCGGGCGGCGCAGGATGAGGAGTTCGCAGTGGCGGTCGGGCACGTGGCGTACGACGTTGGCGACGAGCTCGGTGAGGGCCAGCTCGGCGGAGTCCCGGAGCTCTGCCATGCCCCAACTCCCCAGATAGGCCCGGAGGATGAACCGCAGATGCCGTGCGGAGTGCTCACCGAGCGTGAGGCTCATGCGGTAAGTGCCGCGAACTGGCAGGGGTGGAGGGGGAGTTACGTGATTCATGTCACCAGCGTGGAGTTGTTTGATTACGCTGGGCTACGACATGAACTGCACGCCGCAGGGCGTTGGTTTTGGGGGTGCCCCTCGTATGGTCAACATCCGCGACCTCGACCCCAGCGCGTCGCCGCTGGACTACTACGGCTCAGAGCTGCGCCGCCTGCGCGAGGCCGCGGGCCTTAAGCAGGGGCAGTTGGGGAGCTGCATCTTCTGTACGGCGTCTCTGGTCGGCCAGATCGAGACAGCGAAGAAGGTGCCGACGAGGGATTTCTCGGAGCGGGTGGATGCGGCGCTGGGGACTGATGGGGTGTTTTCGCGGTTGGTGGGGCTGGTTCTGAAGAGTCAGCTGCCGCATTGGTTCCAGGCGTACGCGGAGATGGAGGCTCGGGCTACGTACATCTCCACGTATCAGTGCCAGTTGGTGTACGGGCTGTTGCAGACAGAGAGTTACGCGCGGGCAGTACTTCGCGCCGGGTGGTCTGACAAGGTTGAGGAAGCGGTCGCGGCGCGGATGGAGCGCCAGCGCATCCTGAGCCGTCAACGCCCGCCTTTGGTCTGGGTGGTGCTGGACGAGGGGGTGCTGTACCGGCCGTTCGGTGGCCGCGAGGTCATGCGATACCAACTCCAGCACCTGTTGGATTTCCAGGACCGACGTGATGTCCGCATCCAAGTCCTCCCCTTCGATGCGGCTCAACACCCTGCAACCGTAGGCTCGTTCAATGTCCTGAGGTTCGATAGCGAACCGGATATCACCTACGCCGAGAGCTACGGCTCCGCCCACGTTTTCGCCAATCCAGAGACCACCAGGGACTGCGCCCACCGTTACGATCATTTGCAGGCCGCGGCCCTCTCCGTGGAGGCGTCGGCGGCGCTGATCGCCCGCGTAATGGAGGAGCGGTATGGGGACCAACCAGAGGCTGACGGACGCCCTGTGGCGTAAGTCGACGTACAGCGGCGGCACCGGCGGCGACTGCATCGAATGCGCCCCCCTCAACGGCACGGCGTGGCGTAAGTCGTCCTACAGCGGAGGGACCGGCGGCGAATGCATCGAAATCGCCCCCCGCGAGGGAACGGTGGCCGTCCGCGACAGCAAGAACCCCGAAGGCCCCGCCTTCACCGTTGCCCCGGGCGCCTTCGCCAGCTTCGTGCAGGCGGCAGCCACCGGCGCCCTGAGGTAGTCAGTTGCCGGGGCCGCCCGGTTGTCCCGAGATTGGCGGTTCCGGGCCGGGAGTCAAGGGCGCTCCGCTACGCTGCGCGTCGGCTGCGCCGATTCCGCTGCGCTCCACCCTTGACACCCGCCCCTCCACTGCGCGAGGGAAGACGACCGGGCGGCCCTGGAAGCGGGGCTCACGGGGACCACCGGTCGGGCCATCTGGCTTTCCTGCCGGGTGCGGACTTGTTCGTTACAGCGCACCGGGTGAGAGGTGCGCGCGGTCCGCTCGGGGATGGGTCCCGGCTTCGTCAAGCGTCCGCCGACCGGATCTTCCGGGGCGAGGGCGCCGGGTGTCAGGTGTGCAACTCACTGAAGCCGGTGGCCAGTTGACCCCCGGGGCTGGCTGGCGAGGGGGGTGTGGGGGACCTACTTTGGCAAAGTTGCGTTTCGAATCCCGCGCGCCCCCCTTGTGCCAGAACACAACTTTCCCAAAGTAGGTCCCCCACCCCCAGCCCACACCCGCGCCGACCCGCCCGATCGAGTCCGACCCCGCCGGACTGCCAGTTGCGGCACGGCACGGCTCCCCGCGAACCCGAACCCGAAGCAAACCCACACCCGCGCCCACACCCACAAGGGCCGGTCCGCAGCCGCTTGACGAAGCCGGGACCCATCCCGGAGCGGCCGCGCACCCCTCCAGCCGGACGGACGGCACGTGAAACGAACTAGTCCGCACCCGGCGCTCAAGCCGGATGACCCATCCCCGCTGCCCCGTGAGCCCCGTTTCGTGGCCGCCCGGTCATCTCGCTTCTCGCGGTGGAGGGGTGGGTGTCAAGGGTGGAGCGCAGCGGAATCGGCGAAGCCGACGCGCAGCGTAGCGGAGCGCCCTTGACTCCCAGCCCGGAACCGCCACTCTCCGGACAACCGGGCGGCCCCGGCGCCAATCAAGCACCGGCCCAGCAAAGCCGCCGAAACATACATCAAACTGGTACATGGGCTACCCTTGGTACATGTCTATGAAGCGCACCAACGTATACGCCGACCCGGAGGACCTGGCGATCATCAAGGAGGCGGCCAAGCGCCGGGGGATAAGCGAGGCCGAGATCATCCGGCAAGGCATCCATCTCGCCGCCATGGCCAATCGCGTCTGGGACGAGCCGCTGTTCTCCCGGACCTTCGCGGGGTCGGGGCGCACCCTGGCCAAGAGCGAGGTCCGTGACGCCGTGGCCGACGCAGTGACGCGTGAAGCCGAGCCCGAACCCGGAAGTGCCGCGTGATCATCGTCGTCGCCGGCACCTCAGGCCTGCTGGCCGCACTTGACTCCACGCACCCCGAGTGCGAGGCCGCGCAGGAAGCGATCATGTCCGCCGGACTCCTGGTCATGTCCCCGCTGCTGCTCGCCGAGCTCGACCACGTGGCCACCCGTGAACTCGGCCGCGAGGCCGCCATCAGCGCGGTCGACGACATCCGGGGCTGGATGCGCCGGGGCAGGGTAGTCGCCCCGGAGATCACTGAGGACCACCTCGGCATCGCCCAGTCCGTACGTGCCCGCTACCGGTCACTCGACCTCGACCTCACCGACGTGGTGAACGTGGCCCTCGCCGCCGAGTTCGATACCGACGCGATCCTCACCCTGGACCGCCGCGACTTCCGTGCTGTACGCCCGCTCGGTCGGCACAAGGCGTTCCGCGTTCTGCCGGACGACCTTCCCCTCTGACGTCCGTCCGGGGCTCAGGACACCTCCGCCACGGCCCGCGTGATCTCGGCAGCCATCCTGCGGATACCGGGTGAACGCGTCGGGCAGGGCCGGGACTTGGGTGTCGTCGGTGCCAGGCAGAAGTGCAGGTAGTCGTCCGCCCGGTGCAGGGCCGTGCGGCCAGAATCCGTGCAGTACTCCGGGTGTTCCCGCTCGTACGCCGTGCACGGCAGCTTCTCGACCCAGGTGTACCTACCCGACGTCGGGGCCACCGCGCGGCCCGCGTCGGCCACGCGCCCGCCGGAGGCCCGCGCCTGCCTCTCGTAGATGCCGTTCACACGCCGCACGCGGTCCGGCGTGATCGGGTCGGGGCCCTGCAGCACCCACACCACACGGGGCCCGTCCGCACCTGCCGCCCCATCGATCTGCGCGGCCAGCGCCTCCGCATCGGCCGCGTACCGCTCGAAGTACTTCTCGCGCTGCTTGTCGTACGTGATGCCGTCCATGCACGGCGTATAGCCCCACGCGTTGCCCCAGAACTGCAGCACCACGACATCCGGCCGCTCCGCGCGCACCAGGGCGGCCGCCTTGTGCTTGTCGGGGACGAGGGAGTCCTTGCCCGTGTCGTCGAGGTAGTCGCACAGGGTGGTGCCGGAGTAGGGCGCGCTGCGGTAAGCCGCGCCCAGTTCGTCGCGGAGGAGTCCGCCCAGGACGTTCTGGTTCTCCATGGCGAGGGAGTCCCCGAGGTAAAGCACCTTCGGGGCCTTCGGCCGGGGCTTCTCGGCGGCCCGCTGCTGGGTGGTCGAAGGGGGCGGCAGCTCGGAGGGTTCGGCGCGCGGGGCGTCGGCCGGCGCGGCCCCGGTGCCGGACCCGGGGTCGCCACACGCCCCGAGCAGCAGCACACCGGCGATGACCCCACCGATCCACGGCTTGCGCATACGTCAACTCCCGCCCCAGCGACCGAAAGGGTCACCTAGGCAAGCACAGTCGCACCCGTGTGAGAAGACACCGGGCACCGTCCGCAGGGGGCCGCATTACCCCGGACGTAATCGACCCGTGCCGAGCCACCCGGCAAGCTCAACTCATCGCCACACCAAGCCGGTTGGCTACTGACTCACAGGAGGTCGATTCCCATGACCGCACACGACACCGCCGCGTACGAGACCGCCGTCGCCCGCTACTTCGAGGCCTGGAACGCCACGAGCGTCGATGACGTGGCCAAGGCCGTGGCCGCCGCCTGGACCGAGGACGGCTGCTACACCGACCCGCTGGCCGACGTCACCGGGCACACCGCCATCGCCGCCGTGATCGCCGGGGCGCACGAGCAGTTCCCCGGCTTCGAGTTCCGGCAGACCGGCGCGGTCGACGGCAACCACCACATCGCGCGCTTCGGCTGGGAGCTGGTGTCGGTGGCTGACGGCTCCGCTCCCGTCGCCGGTTTCGACGTCATCGCGCTCGCCGACGACGGCCGTATCCGCACCGTGCACGGATTCCTGGACCGCGTTCCGGCGGCTTGATCGGCCTGACCCGATTGCAGTTCGTCCCACGAACTAATATGGTTCGTGGGACGAACTACTTCTTCTTCGGGTTACCAGGAGCGAGAGCCATGAGTCGTGCAACAAGTGATGGACAGGCCGGCAGCCGTCGTACCGTCGCGGTCATCGGTGGCGGATACGGAGGCGCCGCCGTCGCCAAGGCCCTGGACGACGAGGCCGACGTGATCCTCATCGAGCCCAAGGACGCCTTCGTGCACGCCGCCGGATCGCTGCGGGCCCTGGTCCAGCCGGACTGGGCGGGCGACAACATGTTCTTCCCGTACGACAGGCTGCTGCGGCGCGGCAAGGTCATACGGGAGCGGGCGGCATCGGTGGACGTCGCAGGAGTCACCCTCGCCTCCGGCGCCCGAGTGGACGCCGACTACGTCGTCCTCGCATCCGGCTCCGGATACCCCTTCCCCGCGAAGACGGACACCGACGTGACGAGCGAGGCGCTTGAGCGTCTTCATGCGACGCATGACGAACTGTCGCGTGCGGAGCGGGTGTTGCTCGTCGGCGCCGGACCCGTCGGGCTTGAGCTGTCGGGTGAGATCAAGGCGGTCTGGCCGGAGAAGCAGGTGACGGTCATCGACCCGGCCGAGCAGCTCATGCCGGGATTCCTGCCGGAGGTGCGCGAGGAGCTGCACCGCCAACTCGACGCCCTGGAGGTTGATGTGCGGCTCGGCACCGCGCTTGCCGAGGAGCCGCCGTCGGAGCCGGGGCGTACGAAGACCTTCACCGTGGCGACGACCACCGGCGGCTCCGTCACCGCCGACCTCTGGTTCCGCTGCTACGGCGTACGCGTCAACGGCGGCTACCTCGGGGACGAGGCCTTCGCCGCCGCCCGCACCCCGCAGGGGCAGGTCGAAGTCACCGAGACGCTGAACGTCATCGGCCACGACCACATCTACGCGCTCGGCGACCTCACCGCCATCGCCGAGGCCAAGATGGCCGGGTACGCGATGAAGCACGCCGAAGTGATCGCGGAAAACATCACCGCCCAGTTGCGGGGCGAGGGCCCCACGGCCGCCTACGCCCCTGCGCCGACTCCCTCGGTCCTGCTCCCGCTGGGCCCGGACGGCGGTGTGGGTCAGGTGCCGACGCCGGACGGGCCGACCGTCCTGCCGGCCCAGGCGGTCAGCGAGTACAAGGGCAAGGACCTCTTCGCGGGCCGTTTCGCGGAGTTGTTCGGCACGGCGTGACCCAGGGGCCGTCTCAGTCGGCGAAGACCGCGGGGACCTTGTTGTCCCGCACCACGCGGGCGAGGAGCTCGACGAGCTTGGCGCGGTCGGCCTCGCTGAAGCCGACCGGCAGCTCGTCGACGCGGCGGCAGGTCTCGGCGTAGAACGGCTCGACGACGCCGCGGCCCTTCGGGGTGAGTACTACCTGGACCGCCCGCCCGTCCCGGGGGTCGGGCTCGCGCCGGACGAGCCCGTGCTGGGCGGTGCGGTCCACGAGCCCCGTGAGGCTCGACTTCGCGAGCCCGAGCATGGTGCCGAGCTCGCTCATCCCGAGCGGCCGGCCCATCAACACGCACAGCAACTGCCCCTGCTGAGCGGTGATGCCGTACTCCCGGGCGGCCTCCGCGTACACGGCGTTCACCAGGAACGAGGAGCGCACCAGTGCGGTCGCGATCCTCATCTCTTCACCCTCGGAATTCCCCATTGCCTCAGAATACGGCAGGGCGGCGTGATGAGATTCGTACCACGAACTACTCACGAGAAAGGCATCGACCGACATGAGTGACATGGCGCGTTTCGGAGTCGGCATCAGCACCGCGGTGGACGAGATCGAGGAGACGCTGCGGCTCGCGGTCCGCGCGGACCGGTCGGGGCTCGACCTCTTCACGGTCTCCGACCATCCCTACTACGGCGGTCGGCTCGACGCGTACGCCCAGCTGGGCTTCATCCTCGGCCGCACCGAGTCCATCGCGGGCCTGGTGAGCGTGACGAACCTGCCGAGCCGCCCCGCGCCGATGCTCTCGCGCACGGTGACCTCGCTGTCGGCGCTGTCCGGCGGCCGGATCGTGCTCGGCATGGGCGTCGGCGGCCTCTGGGACGAGATCACCCGGCTCGGTACGCCGCGCCTTGGCCCCGGGGCGGCAGTCCGCGCCTTCGAGGAGGCGATCACGCTGGTCAAACTCCTGTCGGGCGGCGGCGAACCGGTCACCTTCGAGGGTGAGTTCTACCAGGTCACAGGCCTGGAACCGGCTGCCGCCGCGGCCGCCCCGGTCTGGACGGGCTCGGTCGGCCCGAAGTCCCTCGCCGCGACCGGCCGGGTGGCCGACGGCTGGATCCCGGGCCACGCGGCGGACTGGCTCAGCCCCCGCTACCGCGAGTCCCGCCCCGTCATCGACGAGGCGGCGGCAGCGGCGGGCCGCTCCCCCGAGGACATCGCCACGGTCTACAACATCCCCGGCGTCATCACCGAGACCCCGCTCGCCACCACCCGCGACGCCGAAGGCCGCTGGCTCGGCGGCTCGGTCGCCCAGTGGACGGAGGAACTGACCGGCGCGATCCTCGAACACGGCGCGTCCGGCATCATCCACTTCCCGGTGGGCGACACCCCGTTGGACGTCTCGCTCGGCCGCTGGGCCGAGGAGATCGTCCCGGCGGTGCGGGCGGCTACCGGGCCACGTACTGCGTGAGGATCGCCTGCACCTCGTAGATGTCGACGCCCTTCGTGAAGGTCTTCTGGATCGGCTCATGGCCGCCGGAGATCCAGATCTTCAGCTCGGCATCGAGATCGAAGTGCCCGGCGGTCTCGACGGCGAAGTGCGTGATGCTTCGGTACGGGACGGAGTGGTACTCGATCTTCTTGCCGGTTATCCCCTGCTTGTCGACGAGGACGAGCCGCCGGTCGGTGAAGAGCATCGTGTCGCGGATCAGCAGATACGCGGCCTGCACCTGCTCACCGTGCCCGAGCAGCCGCGCGTAGTCCTGCTGCGCCTTGCCCGGATTGATCGTGTGCGCGTTCCCGAACAGTGCCATGACAATCCCCCATGTGGTTGGCCCCGCTGGACCTGTCCAGCGGGATCATCCGACTGTAACGGGGTCAGAAGTCGTACGGCTTCTCGGTGTTCCAGTTGGTGACCTCGGCGGTGTCCCAGGTGAATTCCGAGGGCGCGCCCTTCCCGTCGAAGGCCTCGTTGTCGTACCCCGGACCGGTGTCGCCGGTCTGGTCGCGCAGGGCGAGGGAGAGCTTCGAGGAGGCGTTGGTCTTGTCGCCGTCGGTGAAGAGGCTCACCGCGGAGTAGACCTTGCCGCCGGGCTTGATGGTGACCTTGGCGGTGCCGCCGTCGGCGTCCTTGGAGGAATGGGGCAGGACGGTGGTCGTGTCCCCGAGCATGACGGACGGGTACGAGGTGACCCAGCAGGGCTTGGTGTCGGCGTTCGTCGCGGTGATGAGGAGGTGCTCGCCCTCTTCGGCGGGGAAGCGGTGCAGTACGGAGTACGACAACTCGTCGCCCTTGCAGGGCTGCTGGGCGCTGGCGGCGGCTCCGTCACCCTTCCCGCTGTCGGCCTGCACGGTGCTACCGGAGTTGCCGGACTCCCCGGACTTCTCCGAGCCCTTCGAGTCACCGACGGTGGTGCCGCCACTCTTGCCACTCTTGCCACTGTCGCCCTTGGCGCTGTTGCCATCGTTGCCACAGGCGGTGAGGCCCAGGGCGAGGGCGGTGGCGGCTGCGGCGAGGACGGTGGCGCGGATTCGGTTGGTACGCATGCTGAGTTCCCCCGTGCGGTGGTCTGGGTCTCCGCGGCGATGTCCCCGCGGTGAACACCACTCTGCCGAGGCCCGCTGCCGTCCGACTCACGTCGGGCTGACGTCCCGCTAACGCGCCGCTGCGAGCACGCGGGCACAGCGGAGGACCACCACCGGCCCGTAGTCCTACGAGCGGGACGGCCAGAACTGTTCGAGCTTCCCCTGCTGGAAGAGCTCCGGGCTGACGCTCAGGTCTCCGGCGAAGGGACGGTCGAGAACCACCACGAGGAGCAGGCTGAATCCGATCAGCGCAGCGACCGCTGCGACGAACATCAGCTGCATCTTCCGGCTCCGCGTGCCGTAGAGGAAGGTCATCGGGAGGATCACGAGCGCGCCGCCGAAGACGAGCACCTGGAGGAGCAGCGGCAGTTCCTGGCCGGCGATCGTGAGCCGGGCCCGGCGCTGGGTGGTCATGTCGTCGAGACTGTCGGCCGCCTCCGCGTAGTAGGTCTTCTGCGCTTCTGTGACGGGTTCGTAGTTCTGAAGGGCGTCGTAGATTCCTTGCATCTGCGACCCCGAGGAGAGGGTCATCCTGCCGGTCCGCATGTTCGGCCACTGCACTTCCACCACGTGGTGGAGGTAGCGGCCGACGGCCTCTTTGACGTGGGTCTCCGCCTGTTCGGGGAACGCGCCCACATCGCGCACGATCACCGCGGCATCCGTGGCCTCGGCGGCGACCACCGCCTGGGTGGTCTCCAGCTGCGTCCACAGGGTCACGATCACAAAGGCGAGGATGATCCCGTAGATCGCGCCGAACATGCCGAGCACCACGCCGACCATCTCGTTGTGCTCACCCTCGGCCAGCCTCGGAAACCGGCTGCGGACCAGCAGGCTTCCTGCCACCGCCAGAAGGACGGTGCCGCCGACGATCAACAGGGTCAGTGCGAGGGTGCTGAGGTGGTTGAGCAGCCACAGGGCCACGGTGCGTCTCCCGGGTCGGAGTCCAGTGGGGCCGGCCGCGAGCCTAGGCACCTCGCGGCCGCCGCCCGGGGCCGTCACGCCTCGGGTCGTGATCATCACCCCCATTGGGGGTCCGGTTCCTCCGGCTGCCTCGCGCGTGTCCGCTGTCAGTGCGTGCCGATGGCCTGGGGGTGGCGGAAGAGGCCGGCGGGGTCGTAGCGGCGTTTGATCTCGGCCAGGCGGGTGTTGTTGGTGCCGTAGTAGGCGTGCTGCCAGTTACGCAGGTCGGGGTCGGGGAAGTTGACGTAGGCCGTGTCGGTGCGTAGCCGGTGACGCAGGGTGTGGTGGATGGCGCGGGTCTGGTCGAGGAGCGCGTCGACCTGGCCGGGCGGGGTGCCGGGTTTCCAGTGGGTGCCGATGTCGATGACGAAGGTGGCCGCGCGGTGCGGGTAGGCGGTCTCGTCGGGGCGTGGTGCGGAGTTGGCGGCGCCCATGGCGAAGAGCGTGAGGTAGCCGGTCGCCTGGGCGGGGCCGGGCTGCCAGGTGCGGGTCCACTCCGTCATGTGGGCGACGGCGTCGGTGGTCATCCACCGGTCGGGGACGAGGGAGCGGGAGGCATAGCAGTCCTTCGCACCGGGGGTTTCCATGAGGTGGTCCTGGGCCGCCCAGAAGCCGCGCTCCTCGATGAAGGTCTTGGTCGGCCGGAGTTTCAGCAGCCCGGTGAGGATGCGGCGCAGGGCGTCCTCGGGGCCCAGGCGCTGGCCGAGCACCCATACCGCGGCGATGCCGTCGCCGGCGTGCTTGAAGCCGATGCGTACGTCGAGGTCGCCCGAGGCGTCGGTGTCGAGGAGATGCTGGAGCTCGTCGACCACGGCAGGTCCGGCGGTGAGGGGGAAGGAGAGGTCGAAGACGGTGGCGCGCTGCCGGTCGACGGGTACGGCGTCGAAGACGAAGGCGGTGTTGATGCCGAAGTTGCCGCCCGCTCCGCCGCGGCACGCCCAGAACAGGTCCGCGTTCTCATCCTCGGTGGCGCGTACCAGGGTGCCGTCGGCGAGGACGACACGGGTCTCGGTGAGCCGGTCGCAGGTCAGGCCCCACTTGCGGTCGTTGAAGCCGAGGCCGCCGCCAAGGGTGAGGCCGGCGACACCGACGCCCGGACAGCGTCCGCCGGGGAAGTACAGGTCCGCGTCGCGGGCCGCGTACACGTCGGAGTTGGTGGCGCCGCCGCCCAGGTGCAGCCGCCGCCCGCGCGGCTCCACGTCGTGCATCGGCCGGAGGCTGAGGACCAGGCCGGGCGTGGTGGAGTGGCCGGCGTAGTTGTGGCCGCCGGAGCGGGGTACGAACGGCACCTGGTGCTCGGCGCACCAGTGGACCGCGGTTCGTACGTCGTCCTCGGTGGCGCAGGCGAGGACCCCGGCCGGGCGGACGTCGGCGTACCGCTGGTTGTCGGCCGTCGCCTGGGAGGCGTAGTCCTGGTGGCCGGGCCGGTACAGCCGTGCGGCCGGGCTCAGTTTCCGGCGCAGCTCGCGCCATGCGGCCGGTTCGGCGGCCTGATCCGTACGGGACGGCGCGGCGGCCGTGGCCGGGCGGCCGGCGTATCCCAGAGGCAGCGCGGCCCCGGCGGCGGCGAGCGCACCGGAGCGCAGGACGGCTCGACGAGTGGGAGGCATGATGGGTCTCGTTCCAGCGGTGGTCTGCGGGACGGCCCCGCATCGCGTCGTTCCAGAGTGAGCCGCCACAGGTACACCGACCTGCCCTGACACTCCGGACGCGTGCATGGTTCACGCAAATGCCCGCCTCATCTCCTTGCCCGTCAGGGAAGGTGGGATTCCGCGTGTACCTCAACCGGGTCGTACTCTTCAAATTCCCTTGTAGCAATGGCCGTTAGAGAGGATGCTCTCCCTCACGGCGGACCATGTCCGCTTCGGGGGAGGGATCAGCATGGCCAAACGTACGGTCATTGTTGTTCAAGTGGTTCGAGGGATTCTCTGGGTCGGCGGCGAGGCATATCCGCTGCACAACATCGCCCGGGCGACGACGATCAGAATCGAACCCGACCGCAAGGCGGCCGTGTGGCGATTTCTCAGGTACGTCCTGACGCTTGCGATTCTGACGGTGGCCGCCGTGGTCGTGAGCGACAGGGTCGAATGGCCCGACGGGGATTACGGCAAGGAGCAGGACGTCATGCGCGGCGTGACCATCGTCGTGCTTGTCCTGGCCGCCGCCTTCACCATCCAGTTGCTCCTGGTGCTCGCGATGCGGACGTACTACGCGCTGGTGATCGAGACTTCGGGAACGCCGCGCGCCGTGCTGGTCAGCGCGGACCCACGCGAGGTGGGTGGGCTCGTCTATCAGATCACGGACGCGATATCGAATCCGCAGGCCAACTTCCGGACCGAGATCACCAATTACTACAACAGCCACATCGGCGACAAGATCAATCAGATCGGTGGCGTCGGTAATACGGGGAAGAGGGTCGGAAATTGAGCAACGGCGGCAATCACTATGGGGACTCGGTCACGCAGACCGGAGGGGTCGGGAATACCGGAATCATCAAGAACCAAGGGGTGCCTGCCGACCCGCAGGCGGCCTTCAGGGAAATGATGCAGGCAATTCAAGTGCTGCGGGGGCAGATCTCGGCCGAGGACCGACAGGTCATCGACGCTTCCTTGAACACCATCGGTGCCGGAACCGCCCCCGGCGGCGAAGTCGATCCGGGTACCCTGCGTCGCGCCTTGGCCGCCATCGCCGGGGTCGCGACGGTCGTCGGCGAGGTCGGAGCCCCCGTGGTCGCGGCGATCCAACGGGTCCTCGCGCTCATCGGCGGTGCCTGAACTACCTTGGGGTCCATGTCCAAGCCCGAGCAGTGGCCCGCCCGCAGTCTGCTGGGGATGCTGTCACCCGCGGCGCGGCAGGAACTCCTCGGTCTGGGCACCGAAGTCCGGTTCGACGCCGGTGACGTACTGCTCCGCGAGGGCATGGACGACCGGCACGTACTGCTCCTCCTCTCCGGCTTCGTCAAGGTCACCGCGAGCGTCGAGAACGGCGAGACCTCGCTCCTCGCGGTCAGGGCCGCCGGGGACACGGTCGGCGAGATGGCGGCCATGAACGGCGCCCCGCGCTCGGCCACCGTCACCGCCTGCGGTCCGGTCACCGCCCGCGTGCTGCAGACCGGCGAATTCCGGGAGCTGCAGCTGCGCCGCCCCGAGGTCTCCATCGCGCTGACCGGCATTGTCGCCGACCGGCTGCGCTGGGCGAACCGGCGGCGCCTCGACTTCCGCGGATATCCGGCGAAGGTGCGCCTCGCCCGGCTGTTGGTTGAGTTCGCCGCGTCCTACGGATCCGCCCGCAACGGCGGAGTCGTCATCGGCTGCCGACTTACGCAGCCGGAGCTGGCCACGCTCGTCGGCGCCGCCGAGACGACCATCCACAAGGTGCTGCGCGAACTCCGCGACGAGGGCCTCCTGGAGACCGGCTACCGCTCCACCACGATCCGCGACCTGCCGAGCCTCCGACAACTCGGCGATCTGTCGGGCGAGTTGTCGTAGCCGGGCCGATTCTTCACAGCGGCGCCGGCTCTTCACAACAGCACCGGCTGCAACGTCACACTCAGGCCCGCGCTCACGCCCATCACGGCCGTGCACACGACCGCCGCCGTCAGCCAGCGGTACTTGCGTACGGCGACATGGGCGAGGAACCGCACGGTGTGCGACAACTCCCGGCGATCCGCGGCCTCGTCGGGGCGCGCGTCCTCGGTGGTGGTGGGAGTGGTGGGCAGGATGTCGGGGCCCGCGGCCAGGTGCACGAAGCTGTACCGGTTGACATCCGTGCCCCGCAGCAGCCGCGGGCTCAGCGCTGCCGCCAGGCTCACCGCGCCACCGATCAGACCGCAGACGAACAGCGCGAGCAGCGCCCCGGCCACCACCGCGGCCACACCGCCCTGTTCGCAGATGACCACGGCTCGGCGGCTCCACGATCCCGCCGTGACGGCAAGACCCGCCTGCGCCGCCGAGAGGATTCCGGCCTTGGCGTCCGCGTGCTGGTGAGTCGTCTGCAGCGCGGTGAACATGTACTGGGCGGGGCGGTTGCCGGTGATGATCTGTCCGGTCGGTGCCATGGACGTTCCTCCGGTCGGCAAGGGCGTGTTCCCTCTGCTCCCTCCAGTAGGACGCGAACTCCCTTACAGAACCAGTCACTTCTGTGGGTTCTGCAATCCGTATTTCCACAGGGTTCACTGCGGTGCGCGGGTGTACGAATGTGTGTAACCCGAGTGGTGTCATGGCAAGGAACGGTCAGGATGGGCGGGGCGGCATGGGAGAGTTCGGGCGCAGGCTGCTGCTGGCGGTCGACGCGGAGGGTTACGGCCGCGCCGATGTGCTGACGCAGCGCGAGTTCCAGGAGGCGATCACGCGGCTGTCGGGCGAGGCGGCAGACGCCGCCGGGCTCGATCGTGCGCGGTGGCTGACGCAGGAGGGCGGGGACTCGCTGTTCGCGGTGCTGCCCGCGGACGCGGACGCCGCCGAGCCCGTCCTGGTCGACGCGTTCATGCGAGGCCTGGACGCAGGGCTGCGGGCCTTCAACCACAACCGGGTGCGGCAGGCCTGGCTCCGGCTGCGGGCGGCCGTCCACTTCGGCCCGGCCTCGCTGGGCGCCAACGGATTCGTCGGCTCGGCCCCGGTCGAGATCGGACGCATCCTCGACTCCAAGGCCCTGCGCACCGCTCTGGCCGAGGCACCGGACGCCTGCCTGGCCGTCGCGGTCTCGGCGGTCGTCTTCCACGACGTCGTACGGGGAGAGGCGTACACCAGCCTGCGCAGGGACGAGTTCCGGCAGGTGCGGATCGAGGAGAAGGAGTACCGGGGGGAGGCGTGGATCTGGGTGCCGGGCGGCGGGGGCGTACGGCGGGCGGATGCGGAGGCGGGGTCGAGTGGGGAGGCGGGCTCGGGCCCGGAGCGGAGTCCGGACCCGGACGGGAAGCCTGGCGACGGCCCGAAGGCGGCCCCTGGCCCGCGGCCGCCCCGGCAGGGGACCGCAAAGGCTGCCGATGCCACCGATGCCACCGATGCCACCGAAGCCGACGGTGCCGACGGTGCCGACGGTGCCGACGATGCCGACGGTACGCAGCGTGAATCCGCAGCCGCCCTACCCGCAGTCCGCGTAAAGCTCATCGCGGACGACGTCGCTGGGTACGCCGCCGGCGTACGCACAGACCAGGCCATCGGCGGCACCATCGAGAGCACCGCCGAGATCGGCCGCGTCGAGGCCGGCGGAACGGTCGTCGGCGTGGACATCCGCACCGCCGGAGGCGAGAAGTGACCGCCGGCCGGGCCCGGACGGGCGGCGTACGCGCCTTCGAGGACGTGGTCCGCGCCCGGACAGAGGCCGACTTCGTCGAGCGTCAGTGGCTGTACGACGAGATCGAGCGGGCCCTGGAGTCGGAACGCGGCCAGTACGTCCTGGTGACGGGCGAGCCGGGAGCGGGCAAGACCAGCCTGCTCGCCGGTATGGCACGGGCCCGCCCCGACCGGCTCCGCTACTTCTTCCGGCGGGACAGCCGCACCGCACTCACCGGCGGCGACATCCAGTCCTTCCTCCTTGCCATCGGGCATCAGCTCGCCCGCGTGCACCCGGATCTCTTCGAGCCGGAGCGCCTCGCGGTGGCGGTCCAGCAGCACATCGACTCCGTCGAGGCCGATGGCCGCGTGGTCGGGATCAGGATCGAGGACCTGAAGGTGTCCCCGTTCCACCGCACCGCCACCCTGGAGGTGGAGCAGCGGATCGGCGCCGTCGCGGGCACGGCCGTCGGCGTCGAGATCGGCACGGCCCATCTGGAGCCCCGGCTCCTCGACCCCGACAACCTCGCGCACCTCGCGCTGATCGGGCCCGCGCAGGTCCTCGCCGCACAGGACCCCGAGGCCAGGATCGTCATCCTGCTCGACGCGCTCGACGAGATAGCCGACGACGACACGACCGAGCCCAGGAAGGGCTTGCTGCGCTGGCTGGCCCGCTCTCCCGAACTGCCCGCCAATGTAAAGGTCGTCATGACGTCGCGGCCGCACTCCGGGCTCCGGCTCTTCCGCTCGGCCCGCGAGGAGCGGCTCACGGATGTCGTCATCGACGCCGGATCGCCCCAGGTCGTGGGCGATCTTCACGCGTACGCGGACCGGGTGTTGGAAACGGATGCCGTCATCGCCGCCGAGCGGGCCCGAGGCAACCTCCCGGGCAGTACGAAGCGGTACGCCGTGCGCAGGGCCGCCGGGAATTTTCTGTATCTGGCCACGTACGCACGGGCGTTGAATGACGCCGCCGAAGAGGGGGACGAGGAGCTTGTCGACCGTCTGCTCGTCTTCAACGGCGTACCGGGACAGCTGACCGGCCTCTACGGATTCTTCGTGGAGTTGGTCCGCGAGGAACTCACGCCACGGCCCAGGGGGAGGGGGAGAGCGGGCGAGTCGGTCGGCTGGGAAGGGGTGGGGCTGCCGATCATCGGCATCCTCACCGTGGCGCGCGAGGCGCTGACCGAGGGGCAGCTCTCCGCCCTGTCCGGTACGCCCGTACGAGAGGCGCCCGCGCAGCAGGTGCTCGGCAGCCTGCGCTGGCTGCTCGACCGCCGAAGCGACCGGATCGCCTTTTTCCACACCTCGATCAGTGAATTCCTCGTCGGACAGGAAGCCCGCGAGAAGCACCCGGAGTGCTGGATCGACGAGGCGAGATGGCACGAACAGATCGCGCGGCACTATCGCGGCGCCGCGCCGAACTGGGCGGAGGTGGAGTGGGCGCGGGTGGATCGCTATGGCCTGGCCCACCTCGTCGCCCACGTACTGAACGCGGGCCCGGTCCTCTCCGCCGAGGCCGTCGACCTGGTCTGTCCGGGTCTGCGGCGGGCCGTCAGAACCGAGTTCGGAGCTGAGGCCAGGTTTCTGGAACTGGTGGACGGAATAGCCCACCACGTGGCGGACAGCGGTTCCGTCGCCTCCGGGTTGTCCGTCCTGACGTATCTCGGCGTCGTACGTCACCAGGCCGCGCAGTCCAGCAACGCGCTGCCGCCCCGTGCGCTCGGCCTGCTCGCCCGGACGGGACGCCTGAAGGAGGCGCTGGAGCACGCGGCCGGGATCGCGCCGTCGCTGTGGCAGGTCAAGGCCTTCGCGGAGGTCCTGCGGTACGCGCGTCCCGGCCCCGATGACCCCTCGTACGACGAACTGCTCGACCTCCTTGTCGAGTGCGCGCTGACGATCCCGCTGAGCAGCACCGGCGACCGCCGCGACCACCACACACGGGCAGGGATCGAGGTGGCCGCACGGCTGCTCGCGCCGCACGACCTCGAACGCGCCCTGCGGCTCTGGCGCCACGGGCAGGAGATGTCGCCGCGGAGGTCCGACGCCGCGCCGGAGGCGGCGCCGGACGACGTGTACCGCGCCGCCGCGTTCGCCGCCGCCGGGCAGGACATGGACAGGGCCCGCACCCTCATCGGCCGGATCGGCGGCGAGCGCTGGGCGGACTGTCTGGACCTGGCGGAGCGTGCCGACCAGCCCGCGACGGCTCTCAAGCTGCTGCGGGCGGCCGAGGCGTCCTTGCCGGGCGTGGGCGCGGCGGACCGCCTCCTGGCACTGGCGAGACTGGCCGCGGCGTGGTCGGCCCACGATCCTGACACCGGCCGGTGGTTCATCGCCGAGGTGCGCGCGCAGGTCTTCGAAGCCGGTGCGCAGGACGACAGGTTCGGCCGTCAACTGGTCGCGGCAGCCGGTGTGTTGGGGGATGTGGACCGGGCCACCGCCCGCTCTCTGCTGGCGCGCCTCGACACGATCGTGATCAACGGTCATGTGGACCGCGCCACGCTCGCCGGTGCGGGGCTGTGGACCCGTTGGGGGGAGCCCGAGCGGGCGCGGGCTCTCGTCGACCGGTATCGCGCGTGGGCGAGCGGCGACTGGGTGCAGCTCGATGTCATGAGGGCTCTGGGGCAGTGGGACCCGGCGGAGGAACTGCGGATCGTCGAGCGCGTCCATGCCGCCGTCCCGGCGCCGCCCGCCGATCCACGGGCGTACGGATGGCGCAGCGACGAGCGTGACGACCAGCTGGCCGCGGTGGCACGGCGCATGGCCGGGCACGATCTCGGCCGGGCGGCAGAGATGGCGCGGGGGATAGCCCGGACCGCCTGGTCCGACGAGTGGTCATGGCGGCGCGACGCCAGGGACGGGACCGCGGGCTCGGAGCACCTCGGAGCGGGCTCGGAGCAGGAGGTCGTCGGTCGCGACCGGTACTCGCTCCTCGCGGACATCGCCCACGTCCATGTCGCCCGAGGCGAGAGTGCCGAGGCCGCCGTGCTTCTGGAAGAGATGCTGAGGAGCGGGGAGCGGCCCGTACCGCTCGGTGGCGGCGGCGGTGACAGCGCGACCTTCGTGAGTTCCTCGCCCGAGTCGCTCGAACCGGCTCCCAGGCACGATCTGGAACGGTTGAACATCCACGGCTTCACGGCCCTGTTCAACCTGAGCCATGACTGGGCCGCCCGCGCGCGAGCGCACTTCTACCGCGATCCGGCCGACGTCGTACGTGCCGTCGAGATCGGCTCGTACAGCAGCATGGCCCGAGCGATACGCCGCCTCGCGGTGCGCCTCGCACAGCGTGACCTCTCCCGGGCGGGTGCCCTCATCCAGTCGATCGCGGACCCCGGAGAGCGGGCCATCGGCTTCGCCGACCTGCACCGGGCCGCGCACGGCCCCGGCAGCGCGTCCCACCACGGCCCCGATGCGGAGGCGTTCTCCAAGGAGATCGATCGCGCGCTCAGCGAACTGCCGCGCTACCGGTGGACGGTTCCCCTCGGGGATGACGCGGACAAGAAGGCATGGGCGTACGCGCGTCCCGACCACCGCGTCTGCTTCGAGCTCGCGGTGCGCGCCCTGGGATGCCGGGAGTCGGACATGCTGGCCGTCGAGGAGCTGCCCTACCTGTCCATCGCCCATCAGCACTCCAGGCGCGCATGGGCGTCCGAGGTGTATGCCGCCGACGCGATCGAGGGGAGGCGCCCCCCGCAGATCTTCGGCGAGCTCCATCTCCAGAACCTCAGCCCCGTACGGGGACTGCACCCGACCGACGAGATGGCCAAGAGCGCGGCGGCCGCGGCCGCGCACCACGAGCACCGGATCGCCCGCGAGGTGCAGGGACACGCCTTCCGCGCGGCGAGCGTGCGCATCGACGACCCGATCTACGCCGCCGCGATCGACCTCGTGACACCCGCTCCCGGAGCGCCCCTCAGCCCGGCGTTCGCGCGGCGGCTGCGGGGGATGCTGGACTCCGGGCCGCTGCCCGCGGCGGCCGAACTGCTCGCGTTCGGCGCGGAAGCCAGGCCGGAGAACCGCAACGAACTCCGTGAGCTGGCCGCCGAGATCGTCGCGAAGGCCGGGGACGGTTCGGCGATCGGCCTGGACGCACTGGCCGCCCTGGTGGCCGCGCCTGTCATCGGTGAACTGATTGATCCCGTCGGCCTGTTGCGTGAAGCCGAACGCTGCGAGTTCGCCTGGCCGGGCGAGACGTGGATCCCCCGGGATGCCACCGCCCGCCTGTTCCCCGCCCTCCTTGAGCGCGCCCCGGCGGTCGCGCTGCGCAAGTTCTACGAAGTCACCTCGACGAACTGGTCCTTCGCCATGGCGCTCCTCGAACATGTCCCGGACGCCCTGATCGACGCATGGGACGCCGACGCGGGCGCCACGCTCGGCGCGGCCATCGCCCGCGGTCTCGCCTGCACCTCGCCGCAGGGCACGGCACCCGAAGTCGTGGACGGCATACGGCCGGCGCAACTCGCCGCCACCGGCACCACGGACCGGAGGCGGGCGTCATGACGCACCCCGTCGACCCCGCGGTGCGGCAGGCGCACGCGGACGTCATCGGCCTGTTCCGCGAGAATCCGGCAGACGGTCCCGCCGAACTGGCAGCCGTGTGCCGCGCGGCCAGGGATCGGCTCGCGGCGCTCCCGCCCCTCGACAATCAAGATCCGCGTACCTGGAGCTCGTACGCACTGATCACGAACGACGTACAGACGCTCATCGGCTACCTGCGCGAGGCGGGCGTACCGAGCAGCGAGCCGGAGCGCTTCCGCGCGTTGCTGATCCGGGTCCTCTGCTACCTGTACGAAGCCGACGGCGCGGCGCCCGGCATCCTCCTGGCGGAGATCGTCCACCGCGACTGGGAGGTCAGGATCGGAGAGTCGCACCACGACACGCTCAGGGCCTTGGAACGACTGGCCGCGTGCCTGTTCGCGGGGGGCGACGCAAAGAAGGCCCGGCCCCTCTTCGAGCGGGTGCTGTTCCTGCGGTCGAGTACCTTCGGCGACGACGATCCCGCCACGCTCCTCGCGGCCTGCAACGTAGGCGTGTGCCTGATCGAACTCGGCGACCACCGTGCGGCGTTCCGGCTGAACGAGGACACCGTACGGCGATGTGAGCGACGCCTGGGCAAGGACCACGCGACGACGATCCTGGCCAGTGGGAACCTCGCGAGCAGCCTGCTCCGGCTCGGCGAACTCCGCAAGGCGCTGGCCCGCTTCCGGGACATCCACAAGCGGCGCCGACGGACATCGGGCGAGAACTCCCTGCTGACGCTGGGCGCCGAGGCCAACGTAGCCAACGCCCTCCAGAAACTCGGCGACCACGAAGCGGCACGCGCCATCAATGCGGCCCTGCTGCCGAAATTCGAGAGCGCGGCCGGAAGGGACCACTCGACCACCAAGCGCACGCGCGGTCGTCTGGAGGCGAACCTGCGGGCGCTGGGGCGGGACGAGGAAGCCGATGAGGTGGGCGGGAAACCGAACTTCTGACCTCTCCGGTGCTCGGCCCGCCACGGCCGCCGCCCGTCAGGCGGGGAGCCGCTCAAGCAGCGCCGCGAAGTCCGTGCCGGGCGGCAGCGTCCCGAAAGCGAAGCCCTGGTCCCCGGCGAGGCGCGATGCGCAGAACGTGTCCGCGACGGCCGCCGGTGCGTGGCGTACGAGGAGCGAGCCCTGGAGGACGAGTGCGGCCCGCTCGATGACGCGGCGGGCGCGCAGGGGTGCGTCCTCGGTGAGGACGAGTTCGCCCTGCAGCTCGTGCCAGGCCGTGTCGAGGCGCGGGTCGGCGCCGGACGCCGCCTCGATCTCCGTACGGAAGGCTTCGAGGGACTCGGGCTCGCGGGTCAACGCCCGCAGCATGTCGAGGGCGTTGACGTTGCCGGAGCCCTCCCAGATGCCGTTGAGGGGGGCCTCGCGATAGAGACGCGGCATGCCTGACGCCTCGTCATATCCATTCCCGCCGAGGCATTCGAGGGCTTCGGCCACGATGGCGGGCTGCCGCTTGCACACCCAGTACTTGGAGACCGCGGTGGCAAGGCGCAGGAACGCGCGCTCGCCGGTGTCCCCGCGCTGGGCCCGGTCCGCCGCCCCCGCCAGGCGCAGGCCGAGCGTGGTGGCGGCCTCCGACTCCAGGCCGAGGTCGGCGAGGACGTTGCGCATCAGCGGCTGGTCGATGAGCTTGGCGCCGAACACGGAGCGGTGCCGGGTGTGGTGCGCGGCTTGCGCGAGGGACTCACGGATGTGCCCGGCGGAGCCGAGTACGCAGTCCAGGCGCGTCATCGTCACCATGTCGATGATGGTGCGTACGCCCTTGCCCTCGTCGCCGACGAGCCACGCCACCGTGTCGTCGAACTCGGGCTCGCTGCTCGCGTTGGAGCGGTTGCCGAGTTTGTCCTTGAGCCGCTGGATGCGGAACGTGTTGCGGCTGCCGTCGGGCAGCACGCGCGGGACCAGGAAGCAGGACAGGCCGCCGGGTGCCTGCGCGAGGACGAGGAAGAGGTCGTTCATCGGCGCGCTCGTGAACCACTTGTGTCCGCGCAACCGCCAGGTCCCGTCGGCCTGTTCGACGGCGGCCGTCGTGTTCGCGCGGACGTCCGTGCCGCCCTGCTTCTCCGTCATGCCCATCCCGGCGAGCAGCCCGCGCTTGCCGGTCGGCGTGCGCAGGCCCGGGTCGTAGACCGTGCTGGTGAGCAGCGGCTCGTACACCTTGGCGAGGTCGGGAGCGCGCCGCAGCGCGGGGACGACGGCGTACGTCATGGAGACCGGGCACATGTGGCCCTGCTCCAGCATGGTCGCCACCATGAAGGTCGCGGCGCGCGCCACATGCGCGCCGGGACGCTCGTCCGCCCAGGCCGTACCGGCGGCGCCCGCGCCGACGGTGGCCTCCATCAGCGAGTGGTACGCGGGGTGGAAGTCGACCTCGTCGACGCGGTTGCCGTACCGGTCGTGCGTACGCAGCTCGGGCTCGTGGCGGTTGGCCTGGTCCGCCCAGGTGCGCGCCTCCTCGCTGCCGACGAACCGCCCGAAGCGGTGCAGCTCGTCGAGGTGCCACTCGACGCCCTCCCTGCGTACGCCCTCGATGAGCACCGGGTCGTCGGCGGCGTCGTGTCCGGTCAACGGCGGGGCCTGGTTGGTGACTTCGTGGGTCACGGAGGTGGGGCGGCTTATCGGCGTGGACATGGTGCCTCCTGCGGGAGAACCGGGTCGGGTCAGTCGGTCGGCCGGGTCAATCGGTCGGGGTGGCGCCCGCGCAGCGCAGGGCCGTGGCGGTGAGTTCGGTGAGGAGTTCGTCGGTGGCCTTCTCGTCCGCGGTGCCGAGCGGGTCGACGAGGATCTCGCCGATCGCCCCGGTGAGCGCGGCCGCGGTGATCTCGCCGTCCTGGGCGGGCAGCAGGCCCTCCGCGATGCCCTCCCGCACCACCTCGGCCCACAGCGTGCGGTAGCGGCGGCGGAAGTCGAGGCGCTCTGCGCCGACCGCCGGTTCGGCGGGGGCGGCGAGCAGGGCGTAGGCGAGGCCGCGGTTCTCCAGGGCGCGGCGTGCGAACACCTCGACGCCGCGGCCGAGGCGCTCGACCGGGTCGCCGGGGCCGTGCAGCACCTCGCCGAGCACCTCCACCTCGCGTCCTGCGGCCCGCCGGAACACCTCGACGGCGAGCGCGGCCTTGGACGGGAAGTGCTGGTAGACCGAGCCTGCCGCGATGCCGGCCGAGTCGGCGACGGCGGTCACGGACGCCTGTGACCAGCCGACCTCGGCGACGACCGAGGTGGCACAGGCGATCAGGTGCTCCCGGGCGGCTTCGAGCCGACGGATTTCGGCGGGGGTCTTGCGGTAGGCCATGCAAGGAGTGAAGCACCATTCAGATGTTCACGCCAGATCCCCACAGGGAGCGAGCACGAGGGGCAACGGCTTCTTCCACTCTTCCACTCGGCGATGACCCGCACCGCGGGCTTCAACTCCCTCGACATCGGGGCGATGCACGCCTCGACGCTCCTGATGAGCTGCATGCTGATGTTCATCGGCGGCGGCAGCGCGGGCACGGCGGGCGGCATCAAGGTCACCACCTTCGCGGTACTCGCCGCGGCGATCGCGGCGGAGGTGCGCGGCGAGCGCGCCTCGGTCGTGATGCGGCGCGCGCTCTCCCCGCACGTCCTGCGGCAGGCGCGGTCGTCGGCATCGGCAGTGCCATCGAGGCCGGCATCCTGGTCACATCGAACCTCCTGGACGCGAAGGTCCCCGACATCTGGGCCAAGGCCATCAGCCGACGGCACGGCCAGATCCTCGAACGGCTCGGCGCGCACCATGTCGTGCTGCCCGAGCACGAGATGGGCGAGCGCATCGCCCACGACGGCCGAGACGGTTGTGGAGCGGGGCGACGTCGTGGTCGTGACGGGCCGGATCGAGGCGGTGGAGGCGTTCGCCGCCCTCTCCTGAGCGACTCCGCCCCATAATTCGCCCGCACGGTCCGCCCCCACATGCGGTACGCCGCCATCACCCCGACGCTCGGACCATGCGCACCCGCACCCGTACCCGTACACGTATCCGTACTCGTACACGATTGGCCGTTGCCATCGCCGCCACCCTGCTGCTGTCCACCGCGTGCGGGGACGACAGGGCGACGACACGGTCGTCGCGGTCGTCGACACCGGCGTCGACCTCGCCTGCCGATTTCTCCAACTTCGATGCGCAGCAAGCAGTTTCGGCACCCGGCGTCGGCATCCTCTCCACGCTGCCGACGTACAGGACGAAGGAGACCCTGAAGGACGACAGCGGCTACGGCGAACTCGACGGCACGTCCATGGCCGCCCCGTACGTCTCCGCCGTGGCGGCCGTCCGCGACACGGCGAAGAACCCGGACGATGTCGCCAAGCTGGGCCTCGGCATCGTCGACGCCAAGGCCGCTGCCGCTGCCGCCGCCGTTGCCTCTGCCGCCGTCGGCAAAGACTGACCGGCAGCGGCATGGACTATCCCGGAACCCTCATCCTGATCATGGCCGTCGCCGTGCTCGCGCCGCTCCTCGCGCACGGCGCGGGCCGCTGGGTACGCATCCCCCTGGTCATCTTCGAGATCGTGCTCGGGATCTTCATCGGCCCCGATGTGCTCGGCTTGGCCCATCAGGACGAGCTCATCGAGGTGCTCTCTGAGCTCGGCCTTTCCATGCTCATCTTTCTTGCCGGGTACGAGATCGAGTTCGCGGCGATCCGCGGCGACACCCTGCGCCGCTCCGTCTGGGCCTGGGGCTTCTCCCTCGCACTCGGCCTCGGCATCGCGCTGGCCCTCTCCGGCCTCGACCTCTCCAAGGGCGTGGTCATCGGCACCGCGCTCACCAGCACCGCCCTCGGTACCGTCCTGCCGATCCTGCGCGACAGCGGCGATCTGCGCGGCCGCTTCGGCACCGTGATGATGGCCTTCGGCGCGGTCGGCGAGTTCGGGCCGATCATCGCCATGGCGGTGCTGCTCAGCGGCCGCGATCCGGGGGTGTCCACCGTGGTCCTCGCGGCCTTCGCGGTCATCACGGCGGCGGCGATCTACTGGGCGCTTCGCCCGCACCCACCGTGGTTCGCCCAGATCATCCGTACGACGCTGCACACCAGCGGACAGTTCGCCGTCCGCTTCGTGATGCTGCTGCTCGTCTCGATGCTGGCCCTGTCGCACGCGTTCGGCCTCGATGTGCTCCTTGGCGCCTTCGCCGCGGGTCTCCTCACCCGGCTCGTGTTCCAGGGTGCCGCTCCCGAGAGCGGCGAGGAGGTCCTCGGCAAGGTGGAGGCGATGGGCTTCGGGTTCCTCGTCCCGCTGTTCTTCATCGTCACCGGCATCAACTTCGACCTCGCCTCGCTGCTCGACGGCGGCCGCGCCCTCCTGCTGCTCCCGGTCTTCCTGCTCCTGTTCCTCGTCGTACGAGGACTCCCCGCATACGCCCTCGCGCCACGCGACCTGAACCCGGCCGACCGCAGGGCGCTGACCCTGTACTCCTCGACCTGCTTGCCGCTCGTCGTCGCCATCACCACGATCGGCCTGGACGAGAAGGTCCTGGGGAAGGGCGAGGCGGCGGCCCTGGTGGGCGCCGCCATGGTCTCCGTCCTGGTCTTCCCGCTGCTCGCCCTCCGGGTACGGGCCAAGGAGGGCGAGGCCACGATCCCGGAGGGGCCGGCTTCGGAGTCGGAGGCGTGGTGAGGGAGTCAGGCTCAGGCCGGATCTCCATCGGCCCATGATGCCGATAACTTCCGCAGCACTTTCCAGGTATCCGGGCCGACCTTGCCGTCCAACGCTATGCGGGCCTTTGCCTGGAGGCGCTTCACCGCGCGCTCGGTGTTGTTGCCGAAGGCGCCGTCCGCGGTTCCGGGGGAGATGCCGTGGTGTGTGAGCAGGCACTGCGTCTCCACCACCGACCAGCGGGACGCGTCCTTCTCGATCATCTCCGTGTGCGTACGGCTGTAGCCCGCGTAGAGCTTGCCGTCGGAGTCGTCCCGTTCGACCTCACAGGCGTACTCCTTGCCCGCCTCGAAGACGAACTCTCCGAGCCGGGGATGTGCCGGCCCGGTGTACGGCTTGTCGGTCGTGTCCGTGGCGGCGGCCTGCGCGCCGGCCTTCTCCCACGGGGCGAGGAGGAACAGCCCCGCCAGGGTGGCCGCGGCCGTGAGCAGTGCCGCGGCCGCGCTGCAGGCGAGGGCGACCGGCCAGGACACGGCCCGCTCCGACCACTTCGGGCGATCGTCTCGGGACGGCCCCTGACCCTGACCCGGATCAAGACCCGGTTCAAGACCCGGCTCAGCTCCTGATTCCGGTCCTGATTCCGGTTCGTCCACGGCCAGGTCGCGCAGGGCGAGCAGGCGTGCGGGCTCCGCGCCGCAGATCCCGGCCAGAGCCTCGACGGCGGCCGCCGGGGGCGGCACGCGGCCGTTGAGGTAGCGGTCCCAGGACGTGCTGCTGAATCCCGTCCGGGTGGACAGCGCGGCGATGCTCAGGCCGCTGCGGTCCTTCAGCCTGCGCAACTCCGTGACGAATGCGCGGTGCCGTGGGCCGAGTGACGCGGGCAAGTACTTCCAGCGAGGCATGGCCATCTCATCTGTCGTCCCCTGTTGGCCTCGCATCATGACACGGGCGTCCCGCCGCAACCCACCTCCCGCCGACATCTCTGCAGGTCAGAGGCCGGGACGTCTCGTCATCACCCCGGGTGATCGGCGGCGGTGGCGGGCGCCGCGCGCAGCGGCCAGCGTTGGTGGCGCACAGGAAGGCCTCCAGGCACATGGAGGTCCATCGAGGATGCTCACCGAAAGGAGCCCCATGAAGCTCTCTGAGTTCGCTCGGCGTCCGGCGCTTCAGGCGATTTCCGTCATGGCGACCGCCGTTGTGTGCGGCGGGACATTCATGGTTTCCCCGGCCGACGCGGATATCTACGACGATGCCAACTGCGAGGTGTCGGCAATCGTGGACCGAAAGGACGGATCTACGTCTACGTACGCCGGCGGAACTCTCCGCTGTGACCGAAAGGTCTTCACCATGACCGACGTGGACGTCAAGTTGTACAAGGGAGAAACCCTACGGGCGAGGGGCAAGGCATCCTGCGGCATGCCGGTGCACGACACGTGCGGCGCCACTTCCGGGTCCACCCCTGGGTCGACCGGAAAGTGGAAGGCCGTCATCACCGTGAATACGAGCATTGAAGGTGCGGGCCATCGCGAGGTGATCAAAACCGTCACCAAGACCTGGTAAGTCGGGCCACGCGAACACCAGCCGCACCGCAACCGATCGCCGTACGTGAAACGGAGTCACCGCATGTCCCGGACGACCATGAGCATGTCCCGTATTCTGCTCGTCGCCTTCAGCGCTCTCGCGCTTCTCGTCACTCCCATGACGACTCAGTCCGCCCAAGCGGCAGATTGCCATGGCAGTCAGCCTGAACATCCGTCCTGCTTCAGCGTTTTTGTCGACAAGGCCGACCGGAAAGATCTCTACTGGGCGAGCGGGTCTTACCGCGGCTCCTTGGCGGGGTACTTGATGGAGCTCCAACTCGAAGACGAGAAGGGGAACCTGGTCGATCACGCATCGAAGATCTGCACCAGCTCAGGTGGGTGTCGCGTGGGAACCGACAGTCACAAGTCGGGCGGGAATGATTCGTTCTGCGCGACTCTCACGGTCACGGTCGGCGACAACGCAGTATTCAGCGATACCTCCTGTCGCGTCGTCTGACCTGTCGGCCGGACCGCTGCCCGCTGGGGTCAGGACGGGTCGCCGTACTGGAGACCGCGTCCGTTGGTGCCGACGTAGACGCGCCCGTAGGTGTCGGGGTCGCCGGTGATGACGCCGGAGGCGCCGATGCTGCCCCACTGGTGGGCGGCGTCGTTGACGCGGACCCACGTGGCGCCCTTGTCGGTGGAGCGGAAGACTCCGGTGACGTCCTTGACGGTACCGATCATGTACAGGGCCTGGTAGGCGGCGCCCGGCGCGGCCTTGCCGAAGCCGAGGGCGGAGGCGGACCGCACCGTCTTGAGGGTGGTGAAGGTGCGCCCGCCGTCGGTCGAGTGCAGCAGCCCCTTGTCGCCGCCGGCGATCCACAGGTCGCCTGCGATGCCGGGGACGGCAGTGAGCCGGCCGGCGGGCAGGCCGGTGGCGCGGGCGGTGAAGGTCGCGCCGCCGTCGGTGCTGGCGTGCAGGGTGCCGTCGGCCAGTGAGTAGAAGGTCTTGGCCGAGGAGCGGTCGGCGACGACCACGGCGCCGGTGCCAAGGCCGCCGACCTTCGACCAGCTCGCCCCCTTGTCGGTCGAGCGGTACGGCGCCTGACCGGCCTCGGTCCAGACGATGGCGGAGCCGTCCGCCGCGAGCGCGACACGGCCGCTGTCGGCGCTGCCCACCGGTTCTGCCTCGAAGCCCTTCCAGCTGCTGCCGCCGTCGGCGGAGTAGGCGCCGTCCTCCGCGCCGCCACGGCCGACGCGGACCATCACCGAGGGCTTGGACTGGGCGAAATCGATGTCGGTGCTGGTGATCATCATCGGGTTCTTCAGCCGCCCGGCGGGCACTTTGGTCAGGGAGTCGTGGCGGAAACCGCCCAGGTCGCCCATGGCGGAGATGACGGTGGCGCCGCCGGGCGGGGCGATCGCGTCCTGCAGCGCGGTCTCCTCGAGGCCGCGGGCCCCCACGGCCCAGTGGCTGGTGCCGCCGCTGTCGGTGGCATCGGCGTCCTTGCTGCGCCAGATGCCGCTGCCGGTGCCGTACAGCACGTGCCCGGAGTTGAAGGGGTCGATGGCCAGGGCGGTCATCCAGTGCCCGGTGCCGGTACCGACGTAAGGAGCGGCGGAGGCCTTCCGCACCGACTTCGCGGCTTGCGCCTTCCAGCTCGTGCCCCCGTCGGTGCTCCGGTAGAGCTCGTCCTCGGGCCACCAGCGGTCGAGGGTGGTGACCATCACCGTGGACGGCTTCCGCGGGTCGACGGCCAGACCGGAGAACCCGTAGCTGCCCTTGGACGGGGAGATGTTCTTCCACGCCCCGCCGGCCGGCGTGTACTTCCACACCGAACCCGCCGTCGCGCCGCTGGGGCCGACGGAGTTGGCGTACGTCAGGTACAGCGAGCCGTCACCGGAGAGCACGCCGTGCTGCGGCATCTGGCCGTTGGGCTGTCCGGAGACGGCCTGCCAGGAGCTGCCGCCGTCGGTGGAGCGGTACAGGGAGGTGGACTTGTCGGCGACGCCGACATAGATCGTCTTGCTTCCGGCCGGGCCGTACGTCACGAAGGAGATGGCCGCGCCGCTGCTCCCGCCGTCCTTGACGGGGAACGAAGTGACCTGACGCCATGTCACGCCCTTGTCGGTGCTGCGCCACAGGCCGTTCTTGCGGGTGCCGAGCAGCAGGGTGCCGTTGTCCGCGGGGTTGATCGCGAGCCGTTCGCCCGTGCCGCGGCCGTCCTCGTTGGCACCCAGCTTGAAGGGCAGATCGGTGCGCTGGAAGGTACGGCCCCGGTCGGTGGAACGCAGGACCGCGCCGTTGCCCGCCCAGTCGTTGGTGTAGGTGCCCGCCGCGAGGTACAGCCGGTCGGGGTCGACGCGGTCGGTGGCCAGCGAATCGATGCCCAGCAGGTTCCAGTCCTTCTCGCCGAACCGATCGGTCAAGGGGATCCACTGCTCGGCCGCGACGTCCCAGCGGTACGCACCGCCCATGTCGGTGCGCGCGTACAGCAGACCCTTCGCGCGCGGGTTGAACGTCAGCCCGGTGACGTAGCCGCCGCCCACCACCTGGGCGTTCTTCCACGCATACGGTCCGGCCGCGGCCGTCGCCCGCGCCCCGCCGGTCCCGGCCGCCTGCGGCTCGGCCGTTTTCACCAGCTTCCACCGCTGGTTGCTGCCGCCCTCGCCGGGACGCTGGACGACTGCCGCGCCGTCGGCCGTTGAGCCTTTGGAGACGTCCAGGACCTGGCCGCTCCTGCGGTTGGTGAAGGTGACGGCGCCGGAACCGCCCACCTCGTCGATCCGCCACTCCTGGGAGATGGCGGAGCTGTCGGTCTGCTGCTCGGCGGCAGCTGCCTGAGCAGTCGAATCGCCCGCTATGCCCAGCACCTTGCCGCTGTTGCGGTTCACCAGCTCGTGGTAGCCGTTCCCGGCGGGTCTCAGCTTCCACTGCTGGTTGGCGGTGTTCTGGTGGGTCCACTGCTGGATGCGGGTGCCGTCGGCGGTGGAGAAGGCATTGACGTCCATCACCTTGCCGCTGCGCACGGAGACCAGCCGGTAGTAGGCATTGCCGTCGACTGTCGCGGCCTGCGAGTCCTCCTGCGCGAACAGGAGATACGGCACGACGAGGGCGGGGACGCCGAGCAGCAGACCGGTCGCGGTCCAGCGACGGCGGTGACGCCCGCGGCGCTCGCCGTTCGTGGGGTTCTTCATGGGGGAGGTGTTCTCCTTGCGTGCCGTTCACCGGTGGAAGGTGGATCCAGCTGCCGGAGCGGCCGGATCCGACTCCTTGTGGTCACAGGCACCGCAAAGGGTTGCCTTGAGCCGGAAAGTCGGATGCACAGGTCAGGCAGCAGGACCCGGGTAACGGCGGGTGCACGTGAAGTTGCTCCTTGTGCACGGTGAGGACAAAAAAGAGACCCAGGTCGGGTGACCTGGGTCTCAACTGTGGAGCGGGTGACGAGAATCGAACTCGCACTCTCAGCTTGGGAAGCTGATGTTCTACCACTAAACTACACCCGCGAAAGACGCCGTCGGAGACGGTGTCGTAGCGTCGCTCACTCTACCTCATGCCGGGCCCCGGGTGTTTTCTCCCCGGGGCCCGGGTGTCGTCCGGGGGCGGATGGCGCTGTGGGGCGCGGGAGTTGGGGCGTACCGTGGGGGGCCGGAGTGCCGCCTGGAGGGGCGCCCCTTTCGTCCCGTAATGTGGCCCTTCGTCGTCAGCTCGCGCACGAGCACCGTGCGTGCACCGTGCGTGCACCGTGCGAGAAGCTGCGAGCTCAACTACGGCTTTGGGGAAGGGACTCGAGGACTTGATGGAGCGCACCGTCGTCCGTTGTGCCGAAGGGCACGTGTTCAGCACCGCTTCGTTCCCGATGCAGAAGGCCGACCGGCTCGGGCCCGGCCGTCTCATCCGCTGTCCACGATGTGCCCGGCTGCGGCATGCCGTGCCGGTCACGGCCCAGAGGCGGTAGCGGGGCGCGACCGGAGACGGTCGCAGGCGGCAGCAGTGAGGCGCGCGGGTCCGTCCGATTGGGGCGGGCCCGTGCGCTCTGCGTATCCTCGGTGCGTGCTTCTCTCAGACAAGGACATCCGGGCCGAGATCGACGCCGGACGGGTACGGATCGATCCGTACGACGAATCCATGGTGCAGCCCTCGAGCATCGATGTGCGGCTCGACCGCTACTTCCGGGTGTTCGAGAACCACCGGTATCCACACATCGACCCCTCCGTCGAGCAGGCCGACCTGACGCGGCTCGTGGAACCCGAGGGCGACGAGCCGTTCATCCTGCACCCGGGGGAGTTCGTGCTTGCGTCCACGTACGAGGTCATCAGCTTGCCGGACGACCTCGCCAGCCGGCTCGAAGGGAAGTCCAGCCTCGGGCGCCTTGGGCTCGTCACGCACTCCACCGCCGGGTTCATCGACCCGGGGTTCAGCGGGCACGTGACCCTTGAGCTGTCGAACCTCGCGACGCTGCCGATCAAGCTCTGGCCGGGCATGAAGATCGGGCAGCTGTGCATGTTCCGGCTGACCTCGCCCGCCGAGTCGCCCTACGGCTCTGAGCGGTACGGGTCGCGTTATCAGGGGCAGCGCGGGCCGACCGCCTCCCGCTCCTTCCTCAATTTCCATCGGACACAGGTGTGACATCCAGCATGAGTGACGGCGTGAGTGACGTGCGCGAGGACCTTACGTACGAGAAGTTCGGCGGCGCTGTCCGCGAGCTCGCGCAGGCGATTGCCGACGACGGGTACCAGCCGGATGTCGTGCTTTCCATCGCCCGCGGGGGCGTCTTCGTCGCGGGCGGGCTCGCGTACGCGCTCGACTGCAAGAACATCCACCTGGTGAATGTGGAGTTCTACACGGGGGTCGGGACCACCCTGGAAATGCCCGTCATGCTCGCGCCCGTCCCGAACGCGATCGACTTCACCGACAAGAAGGTCTTGATCGCTGATGATGTCGCCGACACCGGGAAGACGCTGAAGCTCGTCCATGACTTCTGCCTCGATCACGTGGCTGAAGTGCGGTCCGCCGTTGTCTATGAGAAGTCGCACTCCCTCGTGAAGTGCGAGTACGTGTGGAAGCGGACCGATGAGTGGATCAACTTCCCGTGGAGTGTCGAGCCGCCCGTCGTGAAGCGTGCGGGGCAGGTTCTCGACGCCTGAGCGCCTGAGCGCCTGAGCGCCTGAGGCTCGATTCAGAGACATGTAAGACATGTAGAAGGGCCCCGGTGGACGGTCGTCCGCCGGGGCCCTTCCTCGTGTTTCTGTCTCCGCTAGAACGTGCCCAGCTTGATGATCGCCAGGATCGCCAGGAGCTGGATCGACGCCGCGCCCAGTGCCTTCGGCCACGGCAGATCGTGCGACTTGCTCACCATCGTCGTGAGCAGCGCGCCCGCCGCGAGCCAGGTCACCCAGCCGAGGAGTTGTACGAAGGGCTGGCCGCCGCCGAGGAACATCGCGACCACCACGCGGGGCGCGTCCGTGATCGACATGATCAGCATGGAGAGGCCGACCGTCGGCTGCCAGGCGCCGTCGCCTCCGAGCTGGCGGGCGAGGGTGTGCGTGACCACGCCCAGGATGAAGGCGCTGATCGTGATCGCGACGCCGGTCGTCAGGACGAACGGGACGGCGGACGAGAGCGTCGCGTTGATCGCGTCCTCGCGGGCCGCGTCGAAGCCGAAGATCGCAAGCAGGCCGTAGATGAAGGTGACGATGATGGCCGGGGCCCACATCGCGTAGTCCCGCATCTGCAGGAAGGTCGGGCCCGGGCTCAGCACGATGCCGCGCAGCAGGTCCTTCCAGTGCAGCCGCGGGCCCATCGGCGGGGCGCTCGCCTGGCCCGCGCGGTAGGTGTCGCCCTGGGTGTAGGGGTCCTCGCCGATGGAGAAGGCCTGGGTGTGACCCGGGTTGTTCGCGGCGTACGGGTCGTAGCCGCCCTGTCCCCCTGGTCCGCCGTGAGCGGGGTCATCCGGTCCGCCGAAGTACTCCGGTTCCCCGTGATTGCCGCCCGCCTGCGGCCACTGCTGCCCGCCGTGCCCGCCAGGCCCACCAGGTCCGCCCGGCCCCTGCCCGTAGGGCTGACGCCCGTACTGCTGAGGGCCCGGGGGCGCCTGCGGGTAGCCGTACGGCGGCTGCTGGCCCTGGGGGGCCTGCTGCCCGTACGGCTCCTGCCGCGGTCGTTGTTGCGGTCGCGCTTGCGGGGCGCGGTTGTCCCGGCCGCGTCCGATCCTGAATCCAGCCACGCATCGAACGTACCTGGTCTGAAGGGACCGGGGCGTCCCTCCCCAGGAGGAGAGCGGCTTTGCCGCTGACCTGTGACAACCCTTAGGGGGACCCTGAGGGGTTTACCCCAGGGTCCCCGGTGGCGCCGGTGACCGGCTACTTCCCGAGCACCGCTCCGTACGCCAAGGGGTTGGAAGAGGCGGGCAGGCCAAGGGAGTTCGGCGTGACGACCGAGCCGCCGGCCTTGGCGCCGGGCAGGTCCCAGACGCCGCCCGCGGAGGAGTTCTCGCCGGGCGCGGCGACGGACAGGTCCCGGACGCCGTCACCGTTGTGATCACCGAAGGCCAGCGCCCCGCCGAAGAGGTCGCCCGCCTGGGCGACGCCCAGGATGCCGGGGGAGTTCTGCTGGTACGCGACCGTTCCCGCGTTCGCCGCGCCCGCCGGGTCGAGCAGGCCCATCTCGCCGCCCTTG
Organism: Streptomyces sp. NPDC086554; assembly: GCF_040686095.1. Classification (NCBI taxonomy): domain Bacteria; kingdom Bacillati; phylum Actinomycetota; class Actinomycetes; order Kitasatosporales; family Streptomycetaceae; genus Streptomyces; species Streptomyces sp. NPDC086554. The sequence continues at coordinate 1,557 of NZ_JBFBJK010000030.1, read as the reverse complement.
AGGACGGTGACGCTGCCCGCTTTCGCCGCGCTGCCGATGGCCTCGCCGGGGGCGCCCGCGATCAGGTCGTCGTGGCCGTCGGCGTCGATGTCCGCCACGGCGAGCGCGTCGCCGAAGCCGTCACCGGTCTCGGCGACGCCGGGCATGCCCGCGGTGTCCTGGTTGAACGTCTGCTGCTCCCAGCCGAAGCTGCCGTTGGCGCCGCCGAAGCGGATGTGGATGCCGCCGCCCTTGGTGAGCTTCTCCGGACCGCACGGGTCGTCGATGTTCTCGTCGGCGATCTCGCGGCAGTTGCCGACGGCGAGGTCGTCGTAGCCGTCGCCGTTGAAGTCGCCGGATGCGAGGGCGTTCGCGGCGCCGTTGGAGTTGTTCCAGAAGTTGCCCATGGAGCCCTCGTCCTTGTTCCAGCCGTAGAGGCGCAGGTGGGACTGGGTGTAGGGCTGGTTCTGCGTGTAGTAGCCGAGGGCGAGGTCGGGAAGCCCGTCGGTGTTGAAGTCGCCGGTCGTCAGGACCGGGGCGCGGCCGCCCATGCGGTCGGCCATGAGGGGCCGGGTGTCGGCGGCGAACGGGTTGAAGTTGGCGACGACCTGGTCCTTGCCGCCGATCGCCAGATCGACGTCCGTGTCACCGGTGAAGTCGGCGGCGGCCAGGGCGTTTCCGAACACGTCGCCGGACTTCGCGCCGCGGGCGGCGGTGTTGGCCGTGGCGAAGCCGTCGCCGGTGCCGTAGAGGACGGTGACGGACCCGGCGTCGGTCTTGGCGTCGCCCGCAGCGGAGCCGCTGTCGGACAAATCCTCGCCGGGGGCGCCGATGACGAGGTCCGCGTACTTGTCGTCGTCCACATGCGCGGCGACGACGGACCCGCCGAAGCGGTCACCGGCCTCCGGGGTGCCGGGCACCTCGACGGTGGCCTGGGTGATGCGCCGCACGCTGTGCGGTCCCGGCCCGTACTCCCCGCCGAACACGACGCTCACGTAACCGGCCTTGGCCTTGCCGTCGACGGTTCCGCTGGGCACGCCGACGAACAGGTCGTCGTACCCGTCGCCGTTGAAGTCGCTGGTGAGGGGCGCGGCGGCAGGCGTGGGCGCGGCGCTCGCGCCTGCCGCGAAGGGGAGGGTGAGGCCGGTGGCGGCCAGGGCGGTCGCGGTGGCGGCGACGGCGAGGGCACGGGGGCGTGTGCGTGTGCGCAGGGGCATGAGGGCTCCAACTCGTTCGTGAGCAAGGGGAGTTCGGTACAGGTGATGCGCAGCTTCAGCGGGTTCACCTGTCTGACACGTGGAGTTGGGCAAGGGTTGCCCTCGCGCGCACGCCTCGATCATCCCGCGAGGTCCGACCCGAAGGCCGAGCAGGGAGGTGCCATACGGCGCCCGCGTCGTCGTTCTCCTGGGAGGCCGTCGCCGTAGGGAGAGCCGGGGGCCCCCCCGGGGGGGGGGGGGGGCGGGGGGGGGGGGGGGGGGGGGGGGGGGGTGGGGGGGGGGGGGGGGGGGGGCCACCCGGGTGTGCTTTTGGAGCTGGTAGCCTTCGCCAACATCTTATCCCTCTATCCGTACCCGCCCG